>NZ_JBFAPO010000005.1:0-196892 GCF_040676755.1 Dactylosporangium sp. NPDC049525
CCGCGCTGCGCGCGCCCCGCGACGCGGTCGTCGAGGTCGACGGCGAGAACGTGGTGCCGGGCCGCCGAGCCCGACGCCGGCGCTCGGCTCGACCAGCCGGGCGAGGCCGATCGCGACCAGGGTCGCGGCGAGCCCGGCCACGGCCGCGACGGCGGCGGTCAGCCGGAACCGGCGCGGCTCGGTGCGCACATAGGCCAGGCAGAGCCCGCTGAGCAGCGGTCCGAGGAACACGATGCCGGCGATCGTCACGACGTCGGGGTGGCGGCTGCCGGCCAGGGTCCAGGGCAGCGCGAGGCCGGTGATGACGGCGGCGGTGCCGAGGGCGAGCGCGACGAGCCCGGTCCCGCGGATGACGGGACGCACGGCGAAGCGGCCAGCGGGACGGGCGATGGGATTCACGAGGAACAGGATGCCGGGTACCTACGACAATTTCACGCGGCGCTTCTGTCGGTAAGCGGCGGACTTCGCGCGGTTCTGGCACGCGAGCGAGCAGAACCGCCGCGACGCGTTCTTGGTGACGTCAAGGAAGTACGCGTCACACGCCTCGGCGTCGCACCGGCCCAGGCGGTGGGTCTGCCGGGTGCCGACGAGAAAGGCCAGGCTGGCGGCCGACTCCGCGGCCCAGGCATCGACGATGGTCGCGTCCACGGCGTGGAAGGCGAGGACCGGCGCGTCGTCGGCGGAGGCGTGCAGGTTGGGCACCGCGCCGTGGTCGGCGAGGACGCCGTTCAACACCCCCGCGGCGCCGTGCAGGTCGCCGGCGAGGCAGGCGTCCACCGCCACCCGCAGCCGGGCCGCGACCGCCGCCAGGACGTCGACGTCGGCGTCGGACAGCGCGAAGCCGCGCAGCCGCGGGCTCAGCGCGAGGTCGGTGAACGCGGTGCCGATCCGCTGGTCCACCCCGAAAGACCGGCCCTGCCGCGGGGACACCGTCAGGTCGTTGACCAGCGTCAGGCACAGATCGACGTGCGCGAGCACGTAACTGTCTATTTCGCCTTGACCAGTGATGCCGTTGCCGCCTATCGTCACTGGCATAGCCTAGCTTGATAGTGACGGGGAGTCCGAGATGCAGTTCGAGTTCACCGATGCCGGTCGCATCCTTGCCGGCATCGCCCTGTTGTCGATCGTGACGATCGAGGTCGGTGGCTGGTTCCTCACCAAGATCGTGCGTGGTGACGTGCCGATGACGCCGTTCCAGCAGGCGTTCGCCCGCGCGGGGCACGCGCACGCCGGCGTCCTGGTCACCCTCGGCCTCGTCGGCATCCTCTATGCCGACCTCGCGAGGATCGAGGGAGTGCTCGGCTGGTTCGCGCGCGCCGGTGTACTGGTCGCCGCCATCCTCATGTCCGGCGGCTTCTTCGCGTCGTCGGCGGGCAAAGGCCGTACCACGCCCAACGGCGCCATCGCGATGGTCTGGATCGGCGCACTGTCACTTGCGACCGGGGTGATCAGCCTCGGAGTCGGGGTCCTCGGCTCCTGATCCCTTCGATGCAGTACGCTCGTACTGCTAAGCGAAGGCAAGCCGCGAGAGGAGCGCCCGGCCGATGGCGAAGATCAAGGTAAACAACCCTGTCGTCGAGCTCGACGGCGACGAGATGACCCGCATCATCTGGAAGCAGATCCGCGAGCAGCTGATCCTGCCGTACCTCGACGTCGACCTGAAGTACTACGACCTGTCGATCGAGTACCGCGACCAGACCGACGACCAGGTCACCGTCGACGCCGCCAACGCCATCAAGCAGCACGGCGTCGGTGTCAAGTGCGCGACGATCACGCCCGACGAGGCCCGGGTCGAGGAGTTCAAGCTCAAGAAGATGTGGCGGTCGCCGAACGGCACCATCCGCAACATCCTCGGCGGCGTCGTCTTCCGCGAGCCGATCATCATGTCCAACGTCCCGCGGCTCGTCCCAGGCTGGACCAAGCCGATCATCATCGGCCGTCACGCCCACGGCGACCAGTACAAGGCCACCGACTTCGTCGTCCCCGGCCCGGGCAAGGTCACCGTGACCTACACGCCCGACGACGGTGGCGCGCCGATGGAGTTCGAGGTCGCCAAGTTCCCCGGCGGCGGCGTCGCCATGGGCATGTACAACTTCGACGACTCGATCCGCGACTTCGCCCGCGCGTCGCTGCGCTACGGCCTCGACCGCGGCTACCCCGTCTACCTGTCGACCAAGAACACGATCCTGAAGGCGTATGACGGCCGGTTCAAGGACCTGTTCGCCGAGGTCTTCGAGAGCGAGTTCAAGGCCGAGTTCGCGTCGGCCGGCATCACCTACGAGCACCGCCTCATCGACGACATGGTCGCCGCCGCCCTGAAGTGGGAGGGCGGGTTCGTCTGGGCCTGCAAGAACTACGACGGCGACGTCCAGTCCGACACCGTGGCGCAGGGCTTCGGCTCGCTCGGCCTGATGACCAGCGTGCTGATGACGCCGGACGGCAAGACCGTCGAGGCGGAGGCCGCGCACGGCACCGTCACGCGGCACTACCGCCAGTGGCAGAAGGGCGAGAAGACCTCGACCAACCCGATCGCCTCCATCTTCGCGTGGACGCGCGGCCTCGCCCACCGCGGCAAGGTCGACGGCACGCCGGAGGTCACCGCGTTCGCCGACACGCTCGAGCAGGTCTGCGTCGACACGGTCGAGGCCGGCCAGATGACCAAGGACCTCGCGCTGCTCATCTCCCGCGACGCCCCGTGGCTGACGACCGACGAGTTCATGAACGCGCTCGACCAGAACCTGGCCAAGCGCCTCGCCTGATCAGGCGACCGACCACGACGGACCGGCCGGGGTGTCCCGCATGGACACCCCGGCCGTTCGCAACACCGCCCGGATCGCGGCCACGCAGCCGTCCACGTCCCGCGCCTCGTAGCGCCGGCCCGGGCAGCTAGATGCCGTGGCCCCGGCGGTGGAGGGCGCCGAGGACGCTTTCGACCTTGACCATGCCGGTGACGGCGGCGAGGGCGATGGCGGCGCGGGGCTCGCGCCAGTTGGAGCGCATCGCGGCCTTGGTCCACAGCCAGGCGTCGCGGCGGTTGCCGGAGGCGGCGGACCAGCAGGCGAGCTGGCCGTAGACGCGGCCGGCGCCGGTGCCGGAGCCGGCGATCTCCGGATGGCGGGTCATCATCCAGCGCAGTGAGGCCATTTTGGTGGCGTACTCGTAGGCGAACATCGAGGTGCGGCCCCACAGGACGCGCACCAGCGGCTCGTCGACGTGGACGATCTCACCGCGCTTGGCGGCGCGCAGCAGCAGGTCCCAGTCCTCGTTCTGGCTGCCGGGGGCGTCCTCGGCGACGAGGCCCATCTCGTCGCCGGCGAACACGAAGCGGCGCACCAGGAACGTCGAGGAGTGCAGCA
Organism: Dactylosporangium sp. NPDC049525; assembly: GCF_040676755.1. Lineage (NCBI taxonomy): Bacteria > Bacillati > Actinomycetota > Actinomycetes > Micromonosporales > Micromonosporaceae > Dactylosporangium > Dactylosporangium sp. NPDC049525. The sequence continues at coordinate 3,357 of NZ_JBFAPO010000005.1, forward strand.
TCGACATCCTGGAACGGACCAGGTCGTCGAGGCCCACCAGAGACGCGCCCGCCAGGCGTGGGGTGAGCCGGTCGCCGAACTCGACCTCGATCGCCGCCGTGCAGAACTCCGCCTGGGGTCGCTGCTGCAGCGCGTGTACCTGACGCCGAAGCTTTGTAGGAGTCCAGGCGTCGTCGTCGTCGCAGAACGCCACGAGGTCCGTGTCGAGGGCCACGATGCCGGTGTTGCGGGCGCCGGCGAGGCCGGGCTTGCGCAGGTTGGGCAGGACGTCGAGGGGGCGGTCGCCGCCGCGGCACAGGGTCGCGTCCGGGTCGTGCTGGTCGAACACCACGATCGTGCGGACCGGGCCCGGGTAGTCCTGGGCGACGATGCCCTCCACGGCGCGGGCGAGCAGCTCGGGCCGGTTGCGGGTCGGCACGACCACGCCGACGCTGGGCCAGTGGCCGGCGGTGTTCATCGGGCCCCCCGGTAGCCGTACATGCCGAGCAGCGGAGCCGTGAGTGCGCTGACGACCCGCCGTTGCCGCCCCGGCAGGGCGGTGCGCCAGGCGTCGTCGCGGCGCAGCGGCACCGGTCCGACGGTGAACCGCATCGGGTTGCCGGCCGCGCTGTGGCAGGGACCGAGCTCGGCGGTGCCGCCGCGAAGGAAGTCCATGCCGCCGCTGGCCAGTCCCGAAAACTCGGAAATCTCCGACAGCACCGTCTCCGGGGAGTCCAGCAGCGACTCGTAGCGGACCCGCATCACCGGTACCCCGCAGCGGTCCAGCACCGACAGCGCCATGTTGTGCGCGTTCCACAGCAGCGCCGACCGGCCGGGGGAATACCGGGTCATCTCCTCCAGCCCGTCGGTCTCCGGCCGGGTCACCGTCTTCGTCCAGGAGTACGCCACGCCCCGGCTGTCCCGCACCATGTGCACGACCCGCAGGTCGATGCTCGGCGCGAAGCGCAGGCAGTACGCCAGCGCCGCGTGCTTCGACGAGTCGACCAGCACTGAGGCGCCGGACACGACCGCGGCCGCCTCGTAGAGCCGGGCGTACCAGTCCGCGTACTCCTCGACGAGCAGCCGGTGCGCCGGGCTCATCCGCACGCTGGCCAGCCGCGGGATGTGCCGCGTCCGCTCGACCGCGTGCCGCAGCGCGAGCACCCGCCACACGTCGACGTGCTGCCACCCGCCGAACGCCTTCTCCCCGACCGCCTGCCAGAAGTCGCAGGACGAGAAGTGGGCGCCGCAGGCGCAGCGTTCGTCACCGGCGACGTCTCGCTCCCACAGGTGGACGACCTCGCCGAGCGGGCACACGCCGGGCAGCTCGCCGAGCAGGCGCTCCAGCAGGGTGGTCCCGCTGCGCCCGAGCCCGCCGAGGAACAGAACGCGTACCAACCGTCCTCCTTGGTCGTTTTGACAGATATGTCAGCTGTGCTGGCATCTGTTAGCTCTAACGACGAATTACGGATGAACGATGCTGCACACCAGAGCGCGCTGGCGGCGGGTCCCTCTCGGCGGCCTGTCCGTGGACCCATTGACCGAGGCGGAAGTCGTCTCCCACGTACGATCGGCGCTCGCCCGCGGCGAGGGAGGCTGGATCGTCACGCCCAACGTCGACATCCTCCGCCACGTCTCCCGCGACCCTCAGCTGCGCGCCCAGCTCCGCGAGGCCGACCTCGTCGTCGCCGACGGCACCCCGCTCGTCTGGGCCGCCCGCCTCGCCGGCTGGAACCTCCCTGCCCGCGTCGCCGGCTCCGACCTCATCTGGTCGCTGTCCCGCGCCCTCGCCGAGGACGGCGGCAGCGTCTTCGTCCTCGGTGGCGCTCCCGCCGCCGACGGCCCCGACGGTGCCTACCGCGCCGGCGCCGTCCTCGCCGACACCTGCCCTGGCCTGCGCGTCGCCGGTACGCTGTGCCCCCCGTTCGGCTTCGACGCCGACCCCGCGAGCCTCGACGCCGCCTGCGCCGCGGTCATCGACGCCGAGCCTGACATGGTCTACGTCGGCATCGGCTTCCCGCGCCAGGAGCACCTGATCCGCCGTCTCCGCGAGGCGCTGCCGGGCACCTGGTTCCTCGGCTGCGGCGCCGCGGTCAACTTCGTCGCCGGCGACATCCAGCGGGCCAATCCGGCCATGCAGAAGGCCGGGCTCGAATGGCTGGACCGCCTTGCCCGCGAACCCCGCCGGCTGGCGCGCCGCTACCTGCGGGAGGACGCCCCGTTCGCCGCGGCGCTCCTGGCGCGCTCCCTCCACCACCGCCTGACGCACCGGCCGGCCCATCGAGCCTGATGCGCCGGCTACCGTCCGGCCCGGCCCGCGCGGGCCGGGCCGGAACGTTGGTCAGGCCTTCGCCGCGGCCGGAACCGGCTCGCCGAGCACTGACTTCAGCAGCTCGGCTCCCCACTCCAGCAGTTGCGTGTCGCGCATCGGCTCGCCGCCGACGCGGCGGGTCGACGGGCGGGGCAGGGAGACCGTGTCCGCCGCCGTCTTGTAGACCGACTCCGGATACAGCCGCTTCAGCCGCATCTGCTTCGAGTCGGCGAGCTGCAGCGGCCCGAAGCGGACGTGCTTGCCCTGCAACGACACGTCGGTCAGGCCGTAGGCGCGGGCGAGGAACCGGAACCGGGCGACCGCAAGCAGGTTGGCGACGGGCAGCGGCGGCTCGCCATAACGGTCCTTCATCTCGGCGACGATCTCGTCGAGGGCGGCGTCGTCCTTGGCGCCGGCGATCTTGCGGTAGATCTCCAGGCGGAGACGCTCGGCGGCGATGTACTCCAGCGGCAGGTGGGCGTCGACGGGCAGGTCGATCTTGACGTCGGGCTCCTCCTCCTCGGGGCGCTCGCCCTTGAACTGCGCGACGGCCTCGCCGACCATCCGCACGTACAGGTCGAAGCCGACGCCCTCGATGTGACCGGACTGCTCGCCGCCGAGGAGGTTGCCGGCGCCGCGGATCTCGAGGTCCTTCATCGCCACATACATGCCGGCGCCGAGCTCCGTGTGCTGCGCGATGGTGGCGAGCCGCTCGTGGGCATGCTCGGTCAGCGGCTTGTCCGGCGGATAGAGGAAATAGGCATACGCGCGCTCGCGGCCACGGCCGACGCGGCCGCGGATCTGGTGCAGCTGGGACAGGCCGAGCAGGTCGGCGCGCTCGACGATGAGGGTGTTGGCGTTGGGGATGTCGATGCCGCTCTCCACGATCGTGGTGCAGACGAGGACGTCGAACTCCTTCTCCCAGAAGCCGACCATGATCTTCTCGAGGGCGTCCTCGCCCATCTGGCCGTGCGCGACCGCGATCCGCGCCTCGGGGACGAGCTCGCGCAGCCTCCGGGCGGCGCGCTCGATCGACTCGACCCGGTTGTGCAGGTAGAAGACCTGGCCGTCGCGGAGCAGCTCGCGGTGGATGGAGGCGGAGACCTGCTTGTCGTCCTGCGCGCCGACGAACGTGAGGACCGGGTGCCGCTCCTCCGGCGGGGTCGCGATCGTCGACATCTCGCGGATGCCGGTGATCGCCATCTCCAGGGTGCGGGGGATCGGGGTGGCGGACATGGTCAGCACGTCGACGGAGGCCCGCAGCTGCTTCAGGAACTCCTTGTGCTCCACGCCGAAGCGCTGCTCCTCGTCGACGATGACCAGGCCGAGCTGCTTGAACCGGGTCGCGGTCTGCAGCAGCCGGTGGGTGCCGATGACGATGTCGACGGTGCCGTCGGTGACCTTCTCCATGGTCAGCTTCGTCTCAGTCGGGGTCTGGAAGCGCGACAGCTGGCGCACCTCGACCGGGAACTGGGAGACCCGCTCGGAGAACGTGTTGAAGTGCTGCTGGGCGAGCAGCGTCGTCGGCACGAGGACCGCGACCTGCTTGCCGTCCTGGACGGCCTTGAACGCGGCGCGCACCGCGATCTCGGTCTTGCCGTAGCCGACGTCGCCGCAGATGAGCCGGTCCATCGGGGTCGGCTTCTCCATGTCGCCCTTGACCTCTTCGATCGCGGCGAGCTGGTCGGGGGTCTCCTGATAGGGGAACGCGTCCTCCAGCTCACGCTGCCACGGCGTGTCGGGGCCGAACGCGTGGCCCTGCGAGTTCTGCCGGACCGCATACAGCTGGATGAGCTGCGCGGCGATCTCCCGGACCGCCTTGCGGGCCCGTGACTTGGCCTTCTGCCACTCCGAGCCGCCCATCTTGTGCAGGGTGGGCGTCTCACCGCCGACATAGCGCGACAGCTGGTCGAGCTGGTCGGTGGGCACGAAGAGGCGGTCGCCGGGCTGGCCGCGCTTGGTCGCGGCGTATTCCAGGACCAGATACTCCCGGTCGGCGCCGTTGACGGTGCGCTGGACCATCTCGACATACCGGCCGATGCCGTGCTGCTCGTGCACGACATAGTCGCCGGTGCGCAGCTCCAGGGGGTCGATCTGGTTGCGCCGGCGGCTCGGCATCTTGCGCATGTCCTTGGTGGACGCGCCCCGGCCGCCGGAGATGTCGGTGCCGGTGATGATCGCGAGGCGGGCGCCCTCGTCGAGATAGCCGTTGCCCAGCGAGCCGGTGGTGACGGTGACGACGCCGGGGTCGGGCAGGTCGGTGATGCCGTCGACCAGGGTCACGCCGAGACCGGCGTCGCGGAGCACCTCGACGGCGCGCTGCGCCGGTCCGCTGCCCTCGAAGACCAGCACGAGCCGCCAGCCGTCGCCGGCGAGCCGCTTCAGGTCGTCGACGACCCGGGTGGTCTCGCCGTGATACAGCGGCGCGGGCTGCGCCGGCAACGCGATGGAGATCGCGTCGTCGGAAACGACAACCGGCGCATCCTCGCCCAGCCGCCAGGGCTCGTCCGGAACCGGAGCAGCGGCTAGGGAGAACGAGCTCAGCGACCACCACGGCAGGCCCAGCGACGCGGCGGCGGCCCGCACCTCGGACAGGCTCTTGAACGCGGCCGCGCCGAGGTCGATCGGCGCCTTCCCGCCGACCGCGGCGGCGGCCCAGCTCGCCTCCAGGAACTCCTCGCTGGTGCGGACCAGGTCGTGCGCCCGGGTGCGGATCCGCTCCGGGTCGCACAGCAGCACGTGGGTGCCGGCGGGCATGGTGTGCAGGACCAGCTCGAGGGAGTCGGTGTCGCCGAGCAGCGCCGGCGCCAGGGACTCCATGCCCTCCACCGGGATGCCACCGGCGAGCTTGTCCAGCAGCTCCGCCAGCTGCGGGTGGTCGGTGGACAGCGCCGCGGCCCGGGCCCGGACCTCGTCGGTGAGCAGCAGCTCCCGGCACGGCGGTGCCCACAGCCGGTCGACCTTCTCGATGGTGCGCTGGTCGGCGATGGCGAAGGTGCGGATCTCCTCGACCTCGTCGCCCCAGAACTCCACCCGCATCGGGTGCTCCTCGGTCGGCGGGAACACGTCGAGGATGCCGCCGCGGACCGCGAACTCGCCGCGCTTGGTGACCAGGTCGACCCGGGCATACGCCAGCTCGGTCAGCCGGGTGACGAGCGCGTCGAGCTCGGCGGACCCGCCGGGGTGCAGCTCGATCGGCTCCAGGTCGCCGAGGCCCTTGAGCTGCGGCTGGAGCACCGACCGGACCGGGGCGACGACGACCCGCGGCAGGCCCGCCTCAGGGGTCGGGTGGGCGAGGCGGCGCAGCACGGCGAGCCGCCGCCCGACGGTGTCGGAGCGGGGCGAGAGTCGCTCGTGCGGCAGGGTCTCCCAGGCCGGATACACCACGACCGACGAAGGGTCGAGCAGGCAGCCCAGCGCCGCGGCCAGGTCCTCGGCCTCCCGCCCGGTTGCGGTGACCGCCAGGACCGGGCGCTCGGCGGCGACGACCGCGGTGAGGAAGGTGCGCAGCGCCGGTGGCGCGGTCACGTCGACCTGGTCGCTGTGGCCGGCCCGGGCAAGGTCACGGGCGCGGGCGAGCGCGGGATCAGTGAGGGCGGCGGAGGTGAGACCGGCAAGCCTTGGCATTGGAGCACCCATCTGCACGGCAAACAGCCCCGCGCCCAGAACGGGCGGGGGTGTATCGAGCAGTACCAGACTAGCTCCGGGGTCTGACAAAACCACCGAGGGTGAGGGGCGGAGGGTTTGAGTGGGAGCGCAGCGAGCATGGTGAGGGTGTGGGGTGGAAATCCCCCACGGGACCGCTGGCGAATCCGACAGGCCGGAAACAGTGGCGCTACTCACCGGATGGCCACGGTGCGTTGGCGCAGCCGATACGATGCCGGTGAAAACGGACAGCGCCGTCCCAGCCGACTCGCCCGGAGGGATCCAGCATGTCTGCAGAGGCACCCGTGTCCAGCGACGCCGACGCCGCGCTGCGCGCCGACATCCGCCGCCTCGGCTCGCTGCTCGGGCAGAGCCTCGTGCGGCAGGACGGCCAGCAGCTGCTCGACCTCGTCGAAGAGGTCCGCGCGCTGGTCCGCAGCGACCCGGAGGCCGCCGCCGAGCGCCTGACCGGCCTCGACGTGGTGGCCGGCACGCAGCTGGCCAGGGCGTTCTCCACCTACTTCCATTTGGCCAACATCACCGAGCAGGTGCACCGGGCGCGCGAGCTGCGCCGCATCCGCGTGCGTGAGGGTGGCTGGCTGGAGCGGGCCGCGAAGCTGATCGCCGACCGCGGGGTCGGGGTGAAGGAGATCGGCACGATCGCCTCGAAGCTCGCGGTGCGGCCGGTGTTCACCGCCCACCCGACCGAGGCCGCCCGCCGCTCGATCCTGACGAAGCTGCGCGCCGTCGGCGACGAGCTGGACGCCGAGGCGCTCGCGACCGCGCTGGACGGCTCGCTCGAACCGGACAAGACCCGCACCGCCCGCACCGACCGGCGCCTCGCGGAGCTGCTGGACCTGCTGTGGCAGACCGACGAGCTGCGGCTGGAGCGGCCCGAGCCGAGCGACGAGGCCCGCAACGCGGTCTACTACCTGGCCGACCTCGCCGGTGGTGCCGCCCCGCAGGTGCTCGACGACCTTTACGAGACGCTGAAGGACCTCGGGGTGCAGCTGCCCCCGACCGCCCGCCCGCTGAGCTTCGGCACGTGGATCGGCGGGGACCGCGACGGCAACCCGTTCGTCACTCCGGCCGTCACCCGCGACGTCCTGCTGATCCAACATGAGTACGGCATCCGCGCCGCCGAAGGCATCATCGACGGCCTGATCGACGAGGTGTCGGTCTCCAAGCGCCTGCGCGGGGTGTCGCTGGACCTGTCCGCGAGCCTCGCCGCCGACCTGGACAACCTGCCGGAGCTGCCGCCCCGCTACCGGCGGGTCAACCTCGAGGAGTCCTACCGGCTGAAGCTGCGCTGCATCCGGCTGAAGCTGCAGCACACCCGCACGCGCCTGGCCACCGGCACGCCGCACAAGCAGGGCCGCGACTACCTCGGCACCGGCGAGCTCATCGCCGACCTGGAGCTGATGCGGGCATCCCTGGCGCGCAACGGCGGCCAGCTCGCCGCGACCGGCAAGCTGGCCTCGGCGATCCGCACGCTGTCCGCGTTCGGCCTGCAGCTGGCCACGCTCGACGTGCGGGAGCACGCCGACGCGCACCACGAGGTGCTCACCCAGCTGTACCGGCGGGTCGGCGAGGTCGACTACTCGCACCTGGACCGTGCCTCGCGCCGCCAGCTGCTGATCGACGAGCTCAACGGCCGCCGCCCCCTGGCGACCCGCGACACCGGGCTGACCGACAGCGCGCGCAAGACGTTCGACGTGTTCGCCGCGATCCGTGAGGTGCAGGACCGCTTCGGCCCGGAGGTCGTGGAGACCTACATCATTTCGATGACGCAGGGCATCGACGACGTGCTTGCCGCGGTCGTCCTGGCCCGCGAGTGGGGCCTGGTCGAGGTCAGCGCCGGCGCCGGGTTCGGCGGGGCGTCGATGGAGTCGGCCCGGGCCCGGGTCGGGTTCGCGCCGCTGCTGGAGCAGGCCCGCGAGCTGGAGATGGCCGGCGAGCTGCTGGACGACCTGCTGTCGATCCCGGTGTACCGCGCGATCGTGCGCGCCCGGGGCGACGTGCAGGAGGTCATGCTCGGCTACTCCGACTCCAACAAGGACGCCGGCATCACCACGTCACAGTGGATGATCCACAAGGCGCAGCGGCAGCTGCGTGACGTCGCCGCCCGGCACGGGGTTCGGCTGCGGCTCTTCCACGGCCGCGGTGGCACCGTCGGACGTGGCGGCGGCCCGACCCACGAGGCGATCCTGGCGCAGCCGTGGGGCACGCTCGACGGCGCGATCAAGGTCACCGAGCAGGGCGAGGTCATCTCCGACAAGTACACGCTCCCGGCCCTGGCCAGGGAGAACCTCGAGCTGACCCTGGCCGCCGTGTTGCAGAGCGCCTTGCTGCACACCGAGCCCCGGCAGCCCGCCGACGCCCTGGCCCGCTGGGACTCGGCGATGGAGACGGTGTCGACGGCCGCGTTCGCCAACTACCGCGCCCTGGTCGAGAACCCGGACCTCCCGGCGTACTTCTGGGCGGCGACCCCGACGGAGCTGCTCGGCGCGCTCAACATCGGCTCGCGCCCGTCGAAGCGGCCGAACGCCGACGCCGGCCTCGGCGGGTTGCGGGCCATCCCGTGGGTGTTCGGCTGGACGCAGTCGCGGCAGATCGTGCCGGGCTGGTTCGGCGTGGGCAGCGGCCTGGAGGCGGCCCGGGTCGCCGGCCTCGGCGACGTGCTGCGGGAGATGCACGAGAAGTGGCACTTCTTCGGCACGTTCCTGTCCAACGTCGAGATGATGCTGGCCAAGACCGACCTGGAGATCGCATCGCGGTATGTCGACACGCTGGTGCCCGGGCCGCTGAAGCCGGTGTTCGAGGTGATCCGCGCGGAGTACGAGAAGACCGTCGCCGAGGTCCTCGCGATCACGGGCGAGTCGACACTGCTGGAGCGCCAGCCGGTGCTGGACCGCACGCTGGGCGTCCGCGACAGCTACCTGCAGCCGCTGCACCACCTGCAGGTGTCGCTGCTCGCCCAGTACCGCGCCAGCAAGATCGCCGACAGCGGCGTCTGGGGCGGCGGCCGAAAGGCCTCGCCGGACCCGGCCCTGGAGCGGGCGCTGCTGACCACGGTCAACGGCATCGCCGCCGGCATGCGCAACACCGGCTGAAGCGGACCCCAGCGGGGTGAAATCAAAGTAAAGCTGCCAGACTGTCTCGCGTGTCTGTGAACGGTTGGGCTGTCGATGGATGGACGTTGCCGGACGAAGTGCTTCGGGACGCGCCGACCTACACGCCCAGGCCCTCGGAGATCGCTGACCTGGAGCTCCTGCTGTCGGAGGCGTACCGGCCGCTGACGGGCTTCCTCGGACCGGCCGACCTGACGTCGCTGCGGCGCAACGGCCGGCTCGCCGACGGGACCGCCTGGCCGGTGCCGGTGACCCTGGAAGTGCCGCAGACGGTGCTGCAGCAGCTCGACGTCGCCGACCCCAACAAGCGGGTGCTGATCCTCGCGGATCTGGAAGGCGCGCCGATTGCCGCGCTGGACACCACCGAGGTGTATCCGACGCGGGAGGGCTTCGGCGGGGCCGCCGGCCGGGTCAAGCGCCTCGGCGACGGCGGCCACGGGGTGTTCCGCCGCATGCGCAGGACCCCGGCGGAGGTGCGCGGCACCCTGCCGCAGGGCCGGATCCTCGGGGTCATCGCGGACCGCCCGCTGCACCGCCCGCAGCTGGCGCAGATCGCGCGCGCCGCCCGCACCCTAGCGGCGCACCTGCTCGTCCTGGTGCCGGTCGGCAGCCCGGGCCCTGACGGGCTGGCCCCGGAGGCCCTGGTCCGCTGCGTGCTCGCGGCGCGGGACCGGATGCCGGCCTGCACGATCGTGGCGCTGCCGCTGCCGCACCACGACGGTGACGACATCCGCGCGGCGATGCTGCGCACCCGGGTCGCCGCCGCCTACGGCGTCACCCACCTGCTCGCGTCCAGCGACTCGATGCTGTCCGGCGGCGGGCTGCGGGTCCTGGTGCCCCGGGAGCTGGCGTATGACGGCCGCGACGGGCAATGGCGCTCCCTCGACGACATCCCGCCGAAGCACCGCCGGCTGCCGCTGACGGCCGCCGAGATCGAGGACCACCTGGACCGGGGCACGATCCTGCCGGAGTGGCACACGCCGCCGGCGGTCGCCCGCGAGCTGACCCGGGCCCGGCCGCCGCGCCGGCAGCGGGGCCTGGTCGTGTTCTTCACCGGCCTGTCCGGCTCGGGCAAGTCGACGATGGCGACCGGGGTCGCCGACGCGCTGCAGGAGTCGGGGGAGCGCACCGTCACCCTGCTCGACGGCGACATCGTGCGCCGCCACCTGTCGGCGGGCCTGACGTTCTCCGCCGCGGACCGCGACACCAACATCAAGCGGATCGGCTGGGTCGCCGCCGAGGTGGGCCGCCACGGCGGGGTGGCGATCTGCTGCCCGATCGCGCCCTACCACGAGGCACGGGCCGCGGCGCGCGAGTTCGCCCGTAACGCCGGGGCGGGTTTCGTGTTGGTGCATGTGTCGACACCGCTCGCCGAATGTGAGCGGCGCGACCGCAAGGGGCTCTACGCAAAGGCACGGGCAGGCCTGATCAAGGGCATGACCGGCATCGACGACCCGTACGAGGCACCGACCGACGCCGAACTGGCGATCGACACGACGGACCTGTCCTACGGCGAGGCGGTGACCACCGTGCTGCGCTACCTGGGCAACAACGGCTGGCTCGACCCCCGCCCAATACCGTAAAGACGCCGTAAAAGTCGCCTGACGGAATAAAGCGGGCACATCAGCCCATTACGCCGGACGTCCCGGAAGCGTTAGCCCCTGGAGAACCTGACGCCGAAGGGGCCGCCGCTTCATGGACGCCAACCGCCAGCTTTCCGCCGATACCGACTCACCGGGCGTCGACCTGCTCGGCATGGCCCGGCGCCATTGGTGGCTGGTGCTCCTGATGGTCGGCGCCGGTCTCCTCGGCGCCGGGCAGTTCACCGGCATGCAGAAGAAGGTGTACGAGTCCGCCACCTCCGTCCTCGTCTCGCCGCTCGGCAACGGGCAGGACGCGAACTCCACCAGCGGCCGCACCAAGGGCGACATCAACCTCGACAACGAGGCGCAACTGGTCACCTCCACGACGGTCGCCACCGACGCCCGCGAGCTGATGCGCTCCACCACACTGCCGGACGAACTGGCCCGCAGCGTGCGGGTCGAGGTGCCGCCGAACACCACGTTCCTGGTCATCACGTATTCCTCGAACGACGCCCGGATCGCGCAGGGCGGGTCGCACGCGTTCGCCGAGGCGTACCTGCGCAACCGCGAGGAGAGCGCGAAGACCGAGGTCGCCGGGCGGATCGCGATCCTGCAGGACAAGCTCAACCAGCTCAACGCGAGCCTGCTGCAGATCAACACCAAGCTGGCCAACCTCCGGCCGACCGACCCGAACCGGCCGAACCTGGAGAGCCAGCGCACCACGGCGACCTCGCAGATCAACACCCTTGCGGGCCAGCTCAACCAGCTGCTCACCACGACCATCAGCCCCGGCAAGATCATTCGTGACGCGGAACTGCCGTCCCGGCCGGTGAAGCCCAACCGGCTGCTCAACCTCGCCAGCGGCGCCATGGTCGGCCTGCTGCTCGGCGTCGGCGCGGCCCTGCTCCGCGAGCGGCTCGACCAGCGCGTCCGCCGCCCCTCCGACCTGCCCCGCCGGGTCGACGTCGCGGTCCTCGCCGCGGTGCCCGGCCGGGTCAAGCCCCGCCTCGACGACGTGTTCGCGCCGTTCGGCGCCGGCGGCCGCATCTTCAACCGGCTCCGCAACGAGGTCCTCGCGAGCATCCCCGCGCCGAACGGCGCCGACGCCCGGGTCGCGCTCGCCGGCCAGGTGGTCGTCGTCGCCGGCGCCAGCCGCGGCGCCGCATCGACTGTCGTGGCGGCCAACCTCGCCGCCGCGTTCGCCCGTACCGGCGCCGAAACGGTCCTCGTCTGCGCGCACCTCCCCGACAGCCTCGTCGACACCGCCAGCGTCAACAAGATGCTCGGGGTCCGCTCCGTGCCGGGCCTGTCCGACGTGCTCGCCGGGCGGTTCTCCCTCAGCAGCGCCACCCAGCGCGCGCCGCGGCACCCGAACCTCAGCGTCGTCACCACCGGCGGCACCGCCAGCGCCGGCGGGCTGCTGCAGTCGCAGGCGCTGCGCGACACCCTCGCCACGCTGCGGGAGCGGGCCGCGTACGTGGTCGTCGAGGCACCCTCGACGGCGACCAGCGCCGACGCGCAGAGCCTGGCCAGCCTCGCCGACGCCGCGATCGTCGCGGTCGAGCTGCGGCGCACCCGCAACACCGAGGTCGCCGACGCCGCCGACCAGTTGCGCCGGGTCGGCACGCCCCTGCTCGGCGCGGTCGTCCTGCCGCGCCTGGCCGGCGCCCGCGGCACGGAGGAGCGCGACAGCCAGGAGATCACCGTCGCCGACGACATGACCACGGTCCTGGACAAGCTGCCGCCGAAGGAGCCCGAGGAGCCGATGGCCGCCAAGCGGCTCCGGACCGCCGCGGCGACCGCCACCGTCACGCCGCCGGCGGTCGTGCAGGCGCCCGCCGTGCCGAAGCGGCAGACCCGCACGATCTCCGTGACCCGCATCAACGCCGACGCCGCCGGCGAGAACGGCGCAGACAAGCGCCGATGAGTGAGCTTGCGAGCGAGTCATGTAGCAGGTTCGGGGCAGGCCGACGCCGGAGCGCAGCGGAGGTGGCGGTATGACCGCCCTCGCGAACCACCCCTCGCTGCAGGCGGTCCCCGAAACGCGGCGCCCCGGCCGGGTGCACCGCCTGCCCGCCTGGCCCGTGACCGGCCTGCTGCTGCTCTACCCGCTGTGGTGGGCCCTCGGCCTCGGCACCCTGATCTTCTTCCTGGTGGCCGTGCCGATGCTGGTGTCGCTGGTACGGCACCGCGCCTCGGGCCAGTTCGTCAAGCTGCCGCCCGGCTTCCTGCTGTGGCTGCTGTTCCTCGCGGTCGTCGGCCTGGGGCTGTTCAGCCTCGGCGCCGACCCGACCGGCACCGTGCCGGGCACCGCGGCCAGCCGGCTGGTGTCCTTCGCGTTCCGCCTCGGCGGCTACGTGGCGATGACCGTGATCCTGGTCTACGCCGGCAACGTCGACCGCCGGGAGCTGCCGCAGCAGCGCTTCATCCGGCTCCTCGCGTGGCTGTTCGTCGTCACCGTCGCCGGCGGGCTGCTGGGCATGGCCGCGCCGACCTTCGAGTTCACCGCGCCGCTGGAGCTGCTGCTGCCGGACCACCTGCGCGAGAACGGCTTCATCCAGTCCCTGGTGCACCCGACCGCCGCGCAGATCATGAACCTGCTCGGCGGGGAGACGCCGCGGCCCGGCGCGCCCTGGGGGTACACCAACACCTGGGGCAACAACGTCTGCCTGCTGATCGGCTGGCTGCTGGTGGCCGGCTGGTCGCTCACGAAGAGCCGGCGCACGAAGGCGTTCACCCTCGCGACGCTGCTGATCGCGATGGCGCCGATCGTCTACTCGCTCAACCGGGGACTGTGGATCGGCCTCGGGGTGATGGTGCTCTACGTGGCGGTGCGGCTGGCGGTCCGCGGCCGGTTCGCCGCGCTGGCCCTCGTCGGGGTCGCCGGCGCCGTCGTCGCGGTCGCCGTCGCCACCACGCCGCTCGGCGACGTCGTCACCGCACGCCTGGAGGACGGCAAGTCCAACGGCGTGCGCATGTACACCACGGAGAAAGCCGTCGGCGGGATGGCCGAGTCGCCGCTGATCGGCTTCGGCTCGACCCGCAACACCATCGGCGGGCGCAACTCGATCGCGGTCGGGGAGAGCGAGGACTGCGAGCGCTGCGGCAACTTCACCATCGGCGGCAACGGCCAGCTGTGGCAGCTCCTCTTCGCCCACGGGCTGCTCGGCACCGTCACCTACCTGGGGTTCTTCGTCGTGGGGCTGTGGCGCTTCCGGCGCGACGCGACCCCGGCGGGGCTGGCCGCCACCGCCGCGATCGTGTCCAGCTTCGCCGCGATGTTCTGGTACAACGCGCTCGTCACCCCGCTGGCGCTGACCTTCCTCGCGTACGCCGTCCTGTGGCGCAACCGTTTGGAGAGCCGATGAGTCCAGTGAAGACCGCCCCGGCCGCACTGCAGGTCGACGACGAACAACTGCGCGCGCAGTACATCGAGGAGGTCCTCGCCCTGCTGTACCCGGGGCAGGGCACCGCGGTCGTGGAATACCTGGTGGTGCCGAACGCCCGCAAGCCGCGGCTGCTCGTGCCCGCCGACGACCGCCGCCTCGCCGCCGCCGCCGTGCGCCGCTACGCCGAGCCGCAGTCCCGCATGGCCAAGCTCAAGCGCGACGCGGTCGTCGCCGCCCTGCGCACCGGCGCGTCGTCGGTGCTGCTGCGCGACCGGCTGCGCGTCACGCCCGGGGCCGACACCATCGACACCTACCTGCGCCGGGAGCTCGCCACCGACGTGCGGCTCAGCGTCCACATCGGACCCGCGCGGGCCAACCGCAAGCCGGTGCTGCAGCTGCTGACCGCCGACGGCGCCACCATGGCGTTCGCGAAGCTCGGCACGTCGGCGCTGACCAGGGCCCTGGTGAAGGCGGAGGGCAACGCCCTCGCCGCCGTGTCGACCGCCGGGCTCAAGGCCCTGCGGGTGCCCGAGGCGATCCACATCGGACAGTGGGGCGAGCACGAGGTCCTTGTGCAGTCGGCGCTGCCGGTGTGGCGGCCCAGGGTCGCGCTGACCGCGCCCCGGCTGGCCACCGCGATGCGTGAGGTCGCCGCCTGCTGCGGCACCCGCCGCGGCCGCCTCGACGACAGCGGCTACTGGACCCGCCTGCGGTCCCGGCTCACCGCCGTCGCCGACCACCCCGAGGGCGGCGCGCTGCGGACCGCGGCCGAGCGGATCGCCCGCACCGCCGGCGGCGTCCAGCTCACCTACGGCTCCTGGCACGGCGACTGGTCGCCGTGGAACATGGCCTGCCTCGCCGACACGATCCTGGTCTGGGACTGGGAACGCTTCACCCCCGGCGTCCCGATCGGCTACGACGCGCTGCACCACGCGCTGCAGGTCGGCATCGCCAAGGCACCGTCCGCCGCCAGGGCCGTCAACGACCTCATCGACGCCGCGCCCGAGCTGCTGCTGCCGTTCGGCGTGGTGCACCGCCAGGCGGTCGAGGTGACCACCCTGCTCTACCTCATCGACCTGGCCACCCGGTACGTCACCGACCGGCAGGCGGAGGCCGGCGCCCGGCTGGGCGTGCTCGGCAGCTGGCTGCTGCCCGTTCTCGTCGCGCGAGTGGAGGCACTGTAACCATGCCCGTGCAGGTTCCCGACACGCTGAAGCGGATCGTCCACTTCGGATCCCGCAACTACGGGCAGCTGACCGCCGGCCGGCGGATGCTGCCGCAGTTCCTGATCTGCGGCGGCCAGCGCTGCGGCACCACGTCGCTCTACCGTGCCCTCGCCACGCACCCCGCCGTCATCAAGGCCGTGCTGCACAAGGGCGTGCACTACTTCGACGTCGGCTACCACCACGGGCTGCGCTGGTACCGCGGGCACTTCCCGTTGCAGCGGCGCGCCGCGCGGATCCAGGACGAGCTCGGCGTCCCCGCGCAGACGTTCGAGTCCAGCCCGTACTACATGTACCACCCGCACGCCCTGGCCAGGATCGCCGCGGACCTGCCCGGCGTGAAGCTGGTCGTGCTGGTCCGCGACCCCGTCGAGCGCGCCTACTCCCAGCACGCGCACGAGGTCGCCCGCGGCTTCGAGCCGGAGGTCGACTTCGGCCGCGCCCTCGCCCTGGAGCCCTCGCGCCTGGCGGGGCAGCGCGAGCTGCTGCTCAACGACCCGGACGCGTACAGCTTCGCCCACCAGCACCACGCCTACCGGGCCCGCGGCGAGTACATCGAATACATCGAGCCGATGGCGGCGCTGCTCGGCCGCGACCGCATCCACGTGGTCGACAGCACCGAGTTCTTCCTGCGCCCCGAGCCGGTGTACGACGCCGTCCTGGACTTCCTCGGCCTGCCGCGGGTCGAGCGGTACCCGGCGTTCGACCGGCACAACGCCCGCCCCCGCAACCGCCTCGACGACTCGATCGCCTCGCAGCTCGCCGCGTACTACGAGCCCTTCGACGAGCGCCTGGCCACCTGGCTCGGTCACCGCCCCTCCTGGTTGTCCACAGCGGACAGTCCGGCGTGACGGCGACACTCGACAAGCCCACCCCCGGAGCAGGTCTCGAGTCGCGCAACGGCATGCTGCGCGGCGCCGCCCGGGGTGGGCTGGCGAACCTCGCCGGCACCGTCTGCACCGGCGTCGCCGGGCTCGGTGTCACCTGGCTCGCCGCCCGCGCCCTCGACCCGCACGGCGCGGGCGCGTTCTTCGCCGCCACGGCGGTGTTCGGGCTCGGTGTCACCGTCGCGAAGCTCGGCGTGCAGACGTCACTGGTGTACTGGCCGGCCCGGATGCGCGCGGTCGGCGACCTGTCCCGCCTCGGCGAGTGCCTGCGCGCCGCGCTGGTCCCCCTCGCCGTCGCGGCGCTGGTCCTCGCCGGTGGCCTGTGGTTCGCCGCGGACCTGCTGCCCGGCCGGGCCGACCTGGTGCGGACCCTCGCGGTGTTCCTGCCGGCGGCCGCGGTCAGCGACGCGCTGCTCGCCGCGACCCGCGGCCTGCGCGCGATGCGACCCACCGTGCTGCTCGACCGGGTCATGCGGCCCGCCGCCCAGCTGGTGCTGCTGGCCCTGGTGTGGGTGGCCGGGTGGGGGCCGGACGTGTTCGCCGCGCTGTGGGCGCTGCCCTACCTGCCCGCGGCGCTGTTCGCCGGGATCGCGCTGACCCGGCTGCGCGCCCGCATCACACCGGCCGAGGGGGAGCGTTCGGACTTCACGCCGCGCCGGTTCTGGGCGTTCACCGCGCCGCGCGCCGTGGCGAGCCTCGCCCAGATGGCGCTGCAACGCGTCGACGTGCTGCTGGTCGCGGCGCTCGCCGGCCTCGCGCCGGCCGCCATGTACGCCGTCGCCGGCCGGTTCGTCATCCTCGGCCAGTTCGTCAACCAGGGCGTCACGCAGTCGGTCCAGCCGCGCCTCGCCGAGCGGCTCGCCGTGCGCGACACGGCCGGCGCGAACCTGCTCTACCGGCAGGCGACCGCGTGGGTCGTGCTCACCTGCTGGCCGCTGTACCTGCTGATGTTCACCTACGCCCACCAGTACCTCGACCTCTTCGGCGAGCACTACGAGGGCGGCGTGCGCATCGTGCGGGTGCTCTCGGCCACGATGCTGGTTGCGACGGCGTGCGGGATGGTCGACGTGGTCCTCGCGATGGCGGGCCGCACCTGGTGGAACCTCGCCAACGTGGGCCTCGCCCTGGTCACGATGCTGTGCGTCGACGCGGTGCTGATCCCCCGGCACGGCGCGTTCGGCGCCGCCGTCGGGCTGTGCGCGGCGGTGCTCGTCAACAACCTGGTGCCGCTCACCCAGGTGGTGCGGGGCCTCGGCCTGCACCCGTTCGGCCGGGCCACGCTGCTCGCCGGCGCGCTGGCCACATTGTGTTTCGCCGTGCCGCAGCTGGCCGTGCTGCCGGTCCACGGACTGTTCGTGAAATTCGCCGCCACGGGGGCGGGTGCGGCCGCGTACTGCTACGCGGTCGTGCGTTTGAGGCACGTTCTGATGCAGGGGGAACGATGAGAACTGACTACGCGGAGGTCTTCCAGTCGGATGAGGCGGTCGACAAGTACGAACGGGTGGTCTATGCGCCGGAGACCTACTCCACGGCGGTGAGCGGCCGGCAACGCGCGTTCCTGCGCCGGCTGGTCCGCCGGGAGTTCACCGCCCGCCGGCCCGTCCAGCACGACTTCGCGTGCGGCACCGGCCGGGCGATCAAGCTGCTGCACGGTGTCGTCCGAGCGGCGCACGGCTACGACGTGTCCGCCCAGATGCTCGCGAAGGCCCAGGAGGCGGGCGTCTACGCGAAGCTGCACCAGGTCGACGGCGAGGGGCCGGTCCCGGAACCGGCCACAGTGGACGGACCGGCGCTGGTGACCGTGTTCCGGTTGCTGCTCAACGCGCCCAAGGACGTCCGGGACCGGGCGATCGCGTTCGCCGCGAAGATCCTGCCCGAGGCCGATTCGGGCCTGCTGGTGGTGGAGAACCACGGCAACCGTTCGTCGCTGCGGCACCTGCGGCACCGCTCCAACCGCGCCAACGTGTGGTTCGCGGAGCTGCACCACGCCGAGGTCGAGCAGCTGCTCGCGCGGCACGGGTTCGAGGTGATCGAGCGGCGCGGCTTCGCGCTGTGCCCGGCCGGCGCGTACCGCCGCGAATGGCTGCGACCGGTGGCCCGCCGCGCGGACGACCTCGCGGCCCGCAGCGGCCGCCTCTCCGGCATCGCCACCGACGTGCTCTACGTGGCTCGCCGGATACCCAAGTAGCGCTCGTAGCGGAGGGATGTTGTCGTAGTGAAGCGGATCGGGCTCGTCGTCGCCGTCGTGGTCGCCTGCCTGGCGGGCGCGACGGCGGTGACCCTCAGCGTGCTGTCCACGAAGGACACCCCGGCCCCCCGGCCGTCGCCGACCACCGGCCCGGCGACCCCGGGCGGCGCACCACCGGCGATCGCGACGTCCACCGGGCCGTTCGCGGCGGGTCCGATCGCACCCCCGACACAGGGCTCCTACCTGGGTGCGTGGGTCCGGCCGGAACACCTCACGGAATCCGGCCGGCTCACCGCGATGACGGCCTGGGAGAAGTCCGTCGGGCGCAAGATGGCGATCGTCAACACGTACCGCCGCTTCGACGAGAACTTCTTCAACGCCTCCGACGAGCAGTTCGCCGCCCGCGGCACGACACTCATGCTGTCGTGGGCGGGCGGCGACACCCGGCTCATCACCCTGGGCCGCTACGACGACCTGATCCGCGAGCGGGCCCGCGAGCTCAAGGCGTTCGGCCGTCCGGTGCTGCTGCGGTACCGGTGGGAGATGGACCGCCCGAACCTGCGCGCCCAGATGTGGTCCGGGGAGGACTACGTCGCGGCGTGGAAGCATGTGCGGGCCATCTTCACCGCGGAGGGCGCCACCAATGCGTCCTGGGTGTGGTGCCCGACCGTGGAGGGCTTCCAGGGCGGCTATGCGGCCGACTTCTACCCCGGCGACGACATGGTCGACTGGAACTGCGTCGACGTCTATGCCGGCACCAAGTACGACACGATCGGGGCGCTGATGCGGCAGTTCCTGGAGTTCTGCGCGGCGCACCCGACGAAACCGGTGATGATCGGGGAGTTCGGGGTGGCCCGGGCGTGGGGGACCGACCAGCGCGCGGCCTGGCTGCGCGACGCGTCCGCGACGTTCAAGGCCAACCCGCAGATCCGGGCGGTGATGTACTTCGAATCCGACCCGACCGACAACAAGGGCCCCACGCAGCAGTTCCAGGTCTCCGACGACCCCGCGGTCCTCGGCGCGTTCCGCGCGTCGCTGGCCCAGGACCCGCACTACACGCCGATGACCGGCGCCGCCAAGACCAGGAAGAAGTGATCATGTCTCGTGTCCGTGTGCTCGCCCTGGTCGCGGCGCTGGCGTGTGCGTTTCTCGCCGGCTGCCGGTCCGACCCGAACGTCGCGGCCTACCTCGGCGACGGCGCCGTCACCATCGAGGAGGTCGGCAGCGTCGCCGCCGACCTGACCTTCGCCCCGGCGCAGCGGGGCCAGGTCACCGGCTACGTCCTCGGCTCGATGATCATCCGGGACGTCGGCCGGCGGCTCGCCGCGGAACGCTCGCTCACCGTCCGGCAGGAGACCACCCCCGGCATGGTCGCGCAGTACTACGACCTGCCCGCCGACGCGCGGATCGTGACGCTGGTCACGGACACCCAGAACGTCCTGCTCACCCTCGCCGCCGCCGTCACCCCGGTCGAGCCCGACCGTGACCAGCAGCGGGCCGCCTTCGATGCGCTGTTCTTCGCCAGCGGCCGCCCGGTCTCCGAGCGGTACGCCTTCGAACAGGTCCAGTACCTGCTCAACCGCGACAGCATCGGCCGGATGATCGCCCTGCGCCAGCTGCTCGACGACGCCGTCGCCGCCTCCGGCATCACCGTCAACCCCCGCTACGCCGGCCTCACCTACGGCCTTCCGGTCGAGGTCCGCCTCGGCCAGAACGGCGGCCCGGCCCGCGCCAGTATCCTGGTCCACCTGACCGTGGACGAGGTGTCTGCCGTATCTGCCGAGGAGGCCTGAGCGACTGTGCCGGGCAGTGTGGTCCTGCTGGTGACGTCACCCCGGCTCCCCGCCGGCGTGCTCACCGCCCAGGCGTGGGACCTGGTCCGCGCCCACCCCGTCCTGACCGCCGCCGAGTCCGCGCAGGTCGACGCCCTGCGCGCGGCCGGCGCCACCGTCACCGTCGTCGAGCCCACCGTCGACGTCCTGCTCGACGCCCTGGCCACGCACGGCACCTTCGTCTGGCTCGCCTCACCCGACGGCGACGAGCAGCTCGCCCGTTCCCTGGGCCTCCGGCTCGCCCGCGAGCCCGGCCTGGCCACCCTCGAGCTGCTCTACGGCTCGTGGGACCCGCCCGGCGCCCGCGTCCTGGACGCCGTCACCGTCATGGACCGGCTCATGCACCCGGAGACCGGCGACGCCTGGAAGCGGGCACAGACCCACGAGAGCCTGGCACCCTTCCTCCTGGAGGAGTCCTACGAGCTCTACGATGCCATCCGCGACCAGGACCACGAAGCGGTCCGCGAAGAGCTCGGCGACGTCCTGCTGCAGGTCGTCCTGCACGCCCGCCTCGCCGAGGAGGCCGCGGACGCCACCGACAGGTTCACCCTCGACGACGTCGCCGGCGACCTCGTCGACAAGCTCATCCGCCGCAACCCGCACGTCTTCGCCGACACCGAGGTCGGCGGCATCGACGACATCATCGCCAACTGGGAGCAGATCAAGCAGGCCGAGAAGTCCCGCGCCTCCGCCGTCGACGGCGTCGCCCTCTCCCAGCCCGCCCTGGCCCTCGTCGCGAAGCTGCTGCACCGCGTCGCCCGCGCCGGCCTCCACGTCGACTTCACCCCGGCCGACCCGCTCGGCGCCGCCCTCTTCGCCCTGGTCGTCCAGGCCCACGAGGCCGGCCAGGACCCCGAGGCCGCCCTACGCACCGCCGCCCTGTCCTACATGGACGCCGTCCGCCGCGCCGAGTAAGGATCCCGCAGCGGCGCCGGCTTCTCGAGGCTTGCCGCCACGTCGAGGACCGGCCCGGCCGCGACGTAGAACCGCCCCCTGGTCTGCCCGCGCTGCTCCAGCAGTCCACGGTCCAGCAGCATCCGCAGGTCCCGGGTCGCCTGGTCCGTGGTCAGGTCCTCGTCGCGCTGGTACGACGTGCGCCGCACCCGCCCGCCCGACGCCGCCGTGTACAGCGCCGACGTCGTGCGGCCCGGCAGCCCGAGACCCTCGAGCCGCTCCCACAGCATCGCCGCGACGTCGAGCCGCTGCCGGACCCGCTGCATCTGCATGTGGTGCGCCCGCAGACAGAACCGGACCCACGGCAGTGTCTCCGCATGCGGCTGCCATTGCTCGCGCCCGACGTCGCGCAGCGCGTCGTAGTAGTCGAAGGTGTTGCGCCCGTTGCCGAGCCACTCCTCGATGGAGGAGAACTCAGGCGCCAGAACCGCGTCGCGGGCGAGCACCAGCGTGTGCAGGCACCGCGACATCCGCCCGTTGCCGTCCCGCCACGGGTGGACGCGGACGAGGTTCAGGTGCGCCATCGCCGCGCGGACGAACAGCGGCGCGTCCAGGTCCCCGTCCTGCAACCAGTCGGCGAGCTCCTGCATCAGGCCCTGGACGGCGTCGGCGTCGGGGCCGGTGTAGACGACCTCGCCGGTGGAGTGGTCGGTGATCCAGATCCCACCGGGACGGAACCGGCCCGGCCACCGGTCCGGGTGATGCTTCAGCAGCATGTAGTGCAGGCCGTTGAGCAGCATGTAGTGGTAGCGGAACTCGGCGGAGTGGGCCAGCTGCTGGACGTAGGTCAGCGCGTCCCGGTAGCCGGCGATCTCGTCCCAGACCGCGGCGTCCGTGTCGAGTGGCTCGTCGCCCGCTGCCGCCGCGACGGCGTCGTCCATCGACACCTGGTAGCCCTCGATCGAGTTGGACCCCTTGATCCCCCTGGCGACGAGCTGCCGCCGGAGCTGCCCAGTCCACCGATGCGGCGTCGCGACCTGGAACCGAAGGCTCTCCCGCATCCGATCCAGCTCGTCGAGAACCCGCCGGTCCGACGCGGTCAACTTGGGCGTGAGGTAGAGCATGCCGGAATTATATCGGCATTATCCCGGGATCTTCACATTATCTGGGTGGTGCCCTGGTGGGTTGCGGCGGTGACGACGGCGGACCAGCGGGACGGGTCGAAGACGTTGCCGCCGATGGCGGACTGGGAGGCGGCGTCGGGTTCGATGACGGTGGCGGTGTTGGTGGCGAGGTCCGAGTCGCGTTGCAGCATCGGGATGCGGGGCGCCAGGACGACGACCCGGTCGTAGCCGTCGGCGAGGTCGGCGTTGGTGCGGGAGTGGACCCCGCCGTCCATGTACCGGCCGCCGTTGACGGACACCGGCGGGAACAGGCACGGCACGGCGCAGCTGGCGGCGACCGCCGGGACCAGCGGCACCCCCGACGCGGCCGTCCAGGTGACCGGCTCGCCGGTGGCGGTGTCGACGGCGGTGATGAGCAGGCGGTCCGGGAAGTGCTCGATCGGCAGCCGCCGGGCGAACGACGCCAGCCACGGCTCCGGCGGCCCGACCTCGGCCTCCAGAGCGATGGCGCCGATGCGGCGGCGCAGCTCCGGAGCCGGCAGCGACGTGTCCTGCAGCAGCTGGAACGCGACGGCGCCGCGGGTCCAGTCGGCGCGGATCGGTGGGTCGCCGGGGCCGAGCGGCGCCTCCATCGCGGCCGCCTCGCGGGGGTCGTGGCCGGCCGCGACGAGGGCGCCGGTGACCGCGCCGGCCGAGGTGCCGACGATCAGGTCGGCGCCGGTGAGGTCGATTCCCTGGTCGCGCAGGCCGATGAGGAGGCCGAGCTGCCAGGCGACGCCGGTGATGCCGCCGGCGCCGAGGACGAGAGCGGTGCGCTGCATGCATCCTGCTTAACACGGCCCAGGCCGATCGCCAGGCCGGCGGCGACCGCGAGGACCCCGGCGAGCTGGCGGACATCGGGCCTGACCTGGTCCGCGACGGCCACCGTGGCCAGGGCGAAGACGGGAACGAGGCCGACGAAGACGCCGGCCCGTTCGACGCCGAGGTGGGCGACGCCGGTGTACCAGCAGACGAACGCGACCACGGTCAGCACCAGGCCGAGGAACGCCAGCGCGGCACCCTCGCCGGCGGTGGGCAGCCGGGGACGTTCGCCGCTGAACGGCAGGACCACCAGCAGCAGCGGCACGGCCAGGGCGGTGCTCCAGGCCGACACCCGGACCGGGCCGAGGCGGGGCAGCAGCGGCGCGGCCAGCAGGGAGAACGCGGCCTCGCAGGCCAGTACCCCGACGGCGGCGGCGAGGCCGGGTGCGTCGATACGGCCGCCGCCCTCGACGAGGACCGCGCCGAGGACCACGACCGCGGCGGCAAGCAGCAGGCGCGGGGAGGGCCGCCGGCGCTCCTGCAGGGGGCCGAGCAGGGCGAGCAGCAGCGGGCTCACCCCGACGATCGTGCCGATGGCGGCCGGGTCGGCGTGGTGCAGGGCGTACATGAGCAGCACGTTGAAACCGACCAGGCCGGTGGCGGCGACCCCGGCCAGCCGCAGCAGCTCGCGGCCGGTGGGGCGCAGCCAGGAGGTGAGCAGGGCGAGCGCCGCCGCGGCCAGGGTGTACCGCAGGGCCTGCCCGGTCAGGACCGGATAGTCCACCAACGATCGGCTGACCGTGAACGACGAGCCGAGGATCGCGCAGGTCAGCACGCAATAAAAGGTGTGCAGCCGGTTCATGACAGCGAACTTACGATCGGCAGTGGTCCACGCTACAGTGCCACCGAGCCCCGCGTTTGGAGGTCCACTTTGTCGGTCTGGGAGGCGTTGGTCGAGCTTGACCGCACTCGGCCGAGGGTCGGCGACCAGCTTGTCGGCGCGCTGCGGGAGGCGATCACCCGCGGGCGGCTGGCGCCCGGGACGCGGCTGCCCTCGACCAGAGACCTCGCCGCCGACCTCGGCGTCTCCCGGGGACTGGTCGTGGGGGCGTATGAGCAGCTCACCGCCGAGGGGCGGCTGCTGACCCGGCGCGGATCCGGCACCGTGGTCGCCGCCGTGGCCACAGCGGTCCCGCGCCGGCGCAGCGACCCGCCGGACCGGCCCGCGACCGTCGCGCCGCTGCGGCCGGGCGTGCCGGACCTGGGGATGTTCCCGCGCACCGCATGGCGCCGGGCGTACGAGACGGCGCTGACCAGCGCCCTGGACGCGGACTTCGACTACGGCGACGCGACCGGCGCGCCCCGGCTGCGCCGTGAGTTGTCCAGCTATCTCGGACGGGTGCGTGCCGCGCTGGTACCCCCTGAGGGGCTGATCGTGACCGCCGGTGTGACGCAGGGCCTGGCGCTGCTGGCGAAGGTGCTCCTCGACGGCGCCGTGCGGCGGATCGCCCTGGAGGACCCGGGGCCGGCCGCGCTGCGGGAGCACCTCGGGCGGCTCGGGCTGGAGGTCGTCCCGGTGCCGGTCGACGGCGACGGCCTCGACGTGCGGGCGCTCGGGCGCAGCAGGTGCAAGGCGGTCGTGGTCACCCCGGCGCACCAGTTCCCGACCGGTGTCGTGCTCGCGCCGCAGCGGCGTACCGAGCTGATCGCCTGGGCCCGCAGGGTCGACGGGCTCATCGTCGAGGACGACTACGACGCGGAGCACCGGTATGACCGGGAACCTGTCGCCTGCCTGCAGGGCCTGGCCCCGGACCGGGTCGCGCTGGTCGGCTCCGTGAGCAAGGTCCTCGCACCGGGGCTGCGGCTGGGCTGGCTGGTGGCGCCGCAGGCGATGCTGGAGCAGCTGTGCGCGGCGAAGGCCGACGCCGACAACGGCGGCCCGGCACTGCAGCAGCTGGCGTTCGCGGAGTTCCTGGCCGGCGGCGGCTACGACCGGCACCTGCGCCGGGCCCGCCGGCTGCACCGGGAGCGCCGCGACGGGGTCGTCGCGCCGCTGCGCCGGCACCTGCCGCGGGCCCGCATCGGCGGCATCGCCGCGGGGTTGCACCTGGTGGTGGAGCTGCCGCCCGAGATCGACGACCGGGTCGTGTCGCAGCGCGCCGCCGAGTGCGGGCTCGGCCCCCTCGCCCTGTCATCGCTGCGGGTGCGCAAGGGACCGCCGGGGCTGGTGCTCGGCTACGCCGCGCACACTCCGCACGAGCTCGCGAGAGCGGTCAGGACCCTCGCCGGTCTCATATAGGTTCGAACACATGCCGCATGACTTCGTGCCCCTTGCCGAGCACATCGCCGACGCGCTGCTGGAGTCCGATCCCCGGCTCGCGGCGTCGGCCGGCGACCACCGGTTCGACGACCGGCTGCCCGACCTGTCCACCGAGGCGGTCGCCGGCGACGTCGACATGCTCCGCGACGCCTCCGCCGCGCTGACCCAGGTCGACCTCGACCTGCTCGACCCGCAGGAGCAGGTCGACCACGCCGTGCTGCTCGCCCGGGTCGAGCGGATGCTGTTCGAGCGGACCGAGATCCGCGAGCACGAGTGGAACCCGCTCGTGCACAACCCGGCGACGCTGCTCAACGCGCTGATCTCCCGGCCGTTCGCGCCCGCCGAGGAGCGGCTCATGTCGGTCGCGGCCCGGCTGTCGGCGATCCCCGACGCGCTCGCGACCGCCCGCGCCACGCTCGCCGACTCGCCGCGGGTGCACCTGGAGACCGCGACGGGCCAGTTCCAAGGCACCGCGCGGCTGGTCCGGGACGAGCTCACCGAGCTGCTCAAGGAGGCGCCCGGGCTGGCCGACGTGGTGCGGCCGCTGCAGGAGCGGGCCGCGGCGGAGCTCGACGACTTCGCGGGCTGGCTCCGCGACCGCGTCGAGGCCGCCGACCGGGACCCGCGCCTCGGCCGCCGGCTGTGGGAGGCCAGGCTGTGGCACACCCTCGACACGGAGCTCGGCGCGGCGACGGTGCTGGCCCGCGCCGAGGACAACCTCGCCCGGGTGACCGCGCAGCTGCGGGCCGCGGCGGCCGAGCTGACCGGCGGCCCGGAGACCGACGACACCGTCCGCGCCGCGTTCGCGCAGGCGGCGCTCGACGTTCCGGACAACGACTCGATCGTGGAGCTGGCGAAGGTGTCCCTGGACGAGGCGACCGCGTTCGTCCGCGACCACGACCTCGCCACCCTCGTCGACGACCCGCTCGTGATCATGGAGATGCCCGAGTTCGCGCGGGGCGTCGCCGTCGCCTACTGCGACCCGCCGGGGCTGCTGGAGCCGGCCGACCTGCCGACGTTCTTCTGCATCTCACCCACCCCGTCGGACTGGTCGGCGGAGCGGGTCGCGTCGTTCTACCGCGAGTACAACAGCCACATGCTGCGCGACCTGACCGTCCACGAGGCCACCCCCGGGCACTTCCTGCAGCTCGCGCACGCCCGCCGCTTCCGGGGCCGCACCCGGGCCCGGGCGATCGGCTGGTCCGGGCCGTTCGTGGAGGGCTGGGCGGTCTACGCCGAGGAGCTGATGGCCGAGCGCGGCTTCGGCGGCCTGCCGGTGCGCCTGCAGCAGCTGAAGATGCAGCTGCGGATGAGCATCAACGCGATCATCGACCAGCGGATCCACTGCGACGGGATGACGGAGCAGGAGGCGATGGCGCTGATGATGGGCGCCGGCTTCCAGGAGGAGGGTGAGGCGGCCGGGAAGTGGCGGCGCGCGCTGCTGTCCTCGACGCAGCTGTCGACGTACTTCGTGGGCTACACCGAGGTGCGTGAGATCGCGGATGAACGGCCGGTGGACGTCACGCTGCGCGACTGGCACGACCAGATGCTCGCGCACGGCTCACCCCCGCCCCGCCACCTGCGAACCCTGCTCAACCTCTAGGTGCGGGTCGGCAAGATCCGCGCAACCGATAGGCTCAGGGGTGCCGCACCGTGGCGGCCGACCAATCTTTGTCTGCAAGGAGTGACAGTGGCCACGATTGAAGCAATCGGCGCCCGGGAGATCCTGGACTCGCGGGGCAACCCGACCGTCGAGGTCGAGGTCGTCCTCGACGACGGCACCCTCGCCCGCGCTGCCGTCCCCTCCGGTGCCTCCACCGGCGCCTTCGAGGCCAACGAGCTGCGCGACGGTGACTCGAAGCGTTACCTCGGCAAGGGCGTCGAGAAGGCCGTCGAGAACGTCAACGAGCGCATCGCCGAGGCCGTGCGCGGCTTCGACGCCACCGAGCAGCGCCTCATCGACCAGGCCATGCTCGACCTGGACGGCACGCCGGAGAAGTCCAACCTCGGCGCCAACGCGATCCTGGGCGTCTCCCTGGCCGTCGCCAAGGCCGCCGCCGACTCGGCCGGTCTGAGCCTCTTCAAGTACCTCGGCGGCCCCAACGCGCACCTGCTGCCGGTGCCGATGCTCAACATCCTCAACGGTGGCTCCCACGCCGACTCCAACGTCGACGTCCAGGAGTTCATGATCGCCCCGATCGGGGCGCCGACCTTCCGCGAGGCGCTGCGCACCGGCGCCGAGGTCTACCACTCGCTGAAGTCGGTCCTCAAGAAGAAGGGCCTGTCCACCGGCCTCGGCGACGAGGGCGGCTTCGCGCCGAACCTGCCGACCAACGCCGCCGCGCTCGACCTGATCGGCGAGGCCGTCGAGAAGGCCGGTTACACGCTCGGCAGCGACATCGTGCTCGCGCTGGACGTGGCCGCGACCGAGTTCTACAAGGACGGCGGCTACAAGTTCGAGGGCGGCTCCAAGTCCTCCGACGAGATGATCGCCTACTACACCCAGCTGGTCGACGCCTACCCGATCGTGTCCATCGAGGACCCGCTGTCGGAGGAGGACTGGGACGGCTGGAAGGCGATGACCGACGCGATCGGCGGCCGGATCCAGATCGTCGGAGACGACCTGTTCGTCACCAACCCGCAGCGCATCGCCCGCGGCATCGCCACCGACACCGCCAATGCGGTGCTCGTCAAGGTCAACCAGATCGGCTCGCTCACCGAGACGCTCGACGCCGTCGACCTGGCGCACCGCGCCGGGTTCCGCACGATGATGAGCCACCGCTCCGGCGAGACCGAGGACACCACCATCGCCGACCTGGCGGTCGCGGTCGGCAGCGGCCAGATCAAGACCGGCGCCCCGGCCCGGTCCGAGCGGGTCGCGAAGTACAACCAGCTCCTGCGCATCGAGGACGAGCTCGACGACGCGGCGCGCTACGCCGGTCGCGGCGCGTTCCCGCGGTACCGTTAGTCCGGTTTCATGTCCGCGGCCCTCTTCGGTGAGGGCCGCGGGTGTGTGCCACAAGGGGGAGGGCATGCAGCAGCGCACCAGGCCGGGCGGGCGGGCCACGCCCACCAGAGCCTCGGGCCCCCGCGGCGCACAGCGCACCGGGGCCGGCGGGGCGGGCAGGGCACCGGCCAGACCGACCGTCGCCAGGCGGGCCGTGTCCTCCGGCGGCGCCGCCATGCGCACCCGCGCCCCGCAGCCGAAACGGTTCACCAGCCGCGCCGTGGTCCTCAGCCTGGTCCTGCTGGTCCTGCTGCTGGCCTACGCGTATCCGGTCCGTGTCTATCTCGCCCAGCAGGCCGAGATCACGGCCCTGGAGCAGAGCCAGGAGCGGCAGACCGCCAAGATTGCCGAAATGTCGGCCCGGGCGGCGAAGTGGGAAGACAACGAATACGTGATCAGCCAGGCCCGCCAGCGGCTGCACATGGTGCTGCCCGGTGAGAAGCCCTTCGTCGTGGTCGACCCGTCGCGCAGCCAGCAGACCGACCCGACCGCGATCCCGGGCGCGGAGAAGGCGCCGCGGCCCTGGTATGACAAGTTGTGGTCGAGCGTCGAGGCAGCGGACTGAAGATGACCCAGGATTCTGAGCCGACCACGTTCGAGCCGGCCACCGAGGAAGACCTCGCGGTGGTCGCCGCCCAGCTCGGCCGCACGCCCCGCGGCACCCGGGCGGTCGCGCACCGCTGCCCGTGCGGCCTGCCCGACGTGGTCGAGACCACGCCCAGGCTGCCCGACGGCACGCCGTTCCCGACGCTGTTCTACCTGACCTGCCCGCGGGCCGTGCACGAGTGCAGCCGGCTGGAGTCCTCCGGCCTCATGCGCGAGATGGGCACCCGCCTCGCCGAGGACCCCGACCTGCGCAAAGCCTATGAGGCGGCGCACGAGGACTACCTGCGCCGCCGCGAGCAGGTCGGCCACGTCGACGAGATCGCCGGCGTCTCCGCCGGCGGCATGCCGACCCGGGTGAAGTGCCTGCACGTCCACCTCGGCCACGCCCTCGCCGCCGGCCCGGGCGTCAACCCGTTCGGCGACGAGACCCTCGCTAGAGCCGCCGAGTGGTGGGCCGCCGGCCCCTGCGTCCCCCCACCCTCCTGACCCGTTCGCGGGCCCAGCGGAGGTCAGGTCCGACCACCCCGTCCGGACAGCAGTGTGAAGA
The DNA here is from genome assembly GCF_040676755.1 of Dactylosporangium sp. NPDC049525. Classification (NCBI taxonomy): domain Bacteria; kingdom Bacillati; phylum Actinomycetota; class Actinomycetes; order Micromonosporales; family Micromonosporaceae; genus Dactylosporangium; species Dactylosporangium sp. NPDC049525. Next base: position 32,824 of record NZ_JBFAPO010000005.1, read on the forward strand.
CCCAGGCGCCCGTGGACGCTCCCGCGACTTCACATTTTGCGAGAGCCGACCGGGCCGGGAGGTCACGTCCTTCGGGGGCAAGGTGGGAGTGGTCGGTCCTGCCTTCGCGTCTCGCGCGATGGTCAGGCGAGCTGGACGACAGACCTGGTGCGCCTCGAACCTCGACCACCGGTCTTTCAGATGCCACGCGCATGCGTGTGAGTCGGCCGCGCGAAGCGCATGGCCGAAGGCCGCGGCGGAAGAAACAGCTCAGATGCGGGTGACGACGGAGCGGAGGATCTCCCAGCCTTCGAGGTCGTCGGCGGTGCCGGTGTGCGGGCGCCGGAAGCGGCGCACCTCGACGGCGATGTCGGTCAGGGCCCACCGCAGCTGATACAGCATGATCGTCGACGGGCGGGGCAGGACGCCGGTGGCGGCGGCATACGCGGAGAAGATGGAGCCGTCGCCCGGCTCGATGAGCCACAGGTCCCGCTCCGGCGGGGAGACCAGGACGGTGTCCCAGTCGATGAGGCGCCAGCCGCTCGGGGTGAGCATCGTGTTGCCCGAGTGCGGCTCGCCGTGGGTGAGCACCGCGCGGACGGGCTCGCCGTGGCTGTCCAGCACCAGCTCGTCGTAGCGGGCCAGGAGGCCGGCCAGGGCCTCGCGGTGGCCGGCGAGCAGCTCCGCGGCCAGGCGGGCGTAGGGGCCGCAGTCGGGGCCGGGGGCCTTGAGCGCCGCCTCGATCTCGCCGCGGCCAGGGACGGCGAAGTCGTCGACGCGGGCGTGCCGGTGGACGATCGCGGGCGCGGTGTGCAGCTGGATGATCATGTCGAGGGTGGCCTGGCGGTGATCGGGACCGCGGAACGCGTTCCAGTCGAAGCTCTGCCCGTCGACGAAGGGGTAGACGGTGACGGTGAAGTCACCCAGGACGACGAGCGGCGCGCCGGTGCGGGTGGGCACCGGGGCGACCGCGAAGGTCCGGCCGATGGCGTGCAGGTCCACGGCGACGCTCAGGGACGCGGTGAGCCGTCCGACGTCGGCGTCCTGGTCGACCGTGACGAACCAGCGGTTGCCGCCGTCGTCGGCGACCTCCCAGTGGTGGCTGCCGAAACCGACCGCACGGTAGTCCAGCGACGCGACGGGGAGCCCCCAGTCGCGTCGCAGGGCCTCCTCGAGAGTGTCTTCGGTGAGACCAGCGGGCGGCGTCAGCACGGTTCTGCACGTTACGGCAGCCCCGCCACCTCTGCCGCCCGAGTACTACCGGCAGGGCAGGAAAGTTTACTTACCTGGGACCGGCGGCGTGGTGCTCTCGACGATCTGGGCGCCCTTCGGCGCGACGAACGCCTGGGCGTCGACCTTCTCGCTGTACTTGCTGAGCTCGACGCCGATCGCCTTGTCGTCGGTGCCGACCCCCTTGAAGCGGGTGAGCAGGCCACTCTCGGCGACGCAGACGTGGAACTCCTTGGCCGAGACGTCGTTCGGGCCGGCGTTGCTGTCCTGGGGGATGCCGGTGACGTCGAGGCAGTCGCTCTTCTGGCCGGCGATCGTCGCGGTGTTCTGGGCGATCTTGACACCCGGCACCACCGCCGCCGCCGTCATCAGGGCGAGGGCCATCTCGGTGTTGATGAAGCCACCGCCGGCCACGGCGGCGAGGTAGGCGGCCTGGTCGGAGGAGGAGAGCTGGCCGGTCTGCACGGCGCTCTTCTGGCACACGACCTTCTGGCCGGTCTTGCCGTTGCAGACCAGCAGCGCGTCCTCGGTGAGGATGAAGCGCCCGTCCTTGCCGATGTAGGCGGCCTTCGGCGGCTGCTGCACCACGGTCGTCGCGGTGCCGTCGTCGGTCTTGTACTCGGCGGTGAAGGTCAGCTTGCCGGACTTGCCCATCCGGTCGGCGAGGTCGGTGATCGCGGAGACGTTGTCGACGGTCTGCTTGACCTGGTTGATGAGGCCGCAGCCCAGCGCGCCGGCGCCGAGCGTGGACGCGAGCACGACGGTCAGGATTCGGGTACCGGCACGATGCATGCCGCCCAATGTGGGGCCGGTCACCGGGTCTGGCAACGAACTGTCAGCAGGGCGACCCGTTGACCGTGCAGCTGACCGGATCGGCGGCCTTGCCCTTGGCCTCGAACCCCATCCGGATCGAGCCGCCCGGCTCCAGATAGGTGTTCCACGACTGGGAGCGCAGCGTCAGCTTGTTCGCCTTGTGCTCGGCCGTGGCGCCCCAGGTGGACGTCAGGTCCACGCCCGGCGGCAGCTGCAGCTGCACCGTCCAGCCCTGCAGCGGCTGGCTGCCGATGTTCGTGACGGTCACCTCGGCGTTGAAGCCGTCCTTCCACTTGCTGCGGACCGCGTAACCGGCCTTCACGCCCCCACCACTGCGGACCGGCGCCGCGCTCGTGGTCGGCGTCGCCACGTGGGTCCGCTCCACGGTGACCACCCGCGGGGCGTCGCGGGTCACGAACAGGACGGTCATGGTGCCCGCCACGACGGTCGCCACCGTGGCGGTGACGACAAGCACGCGCTCACGTGTCAGATGCCACATCCGCGCGCCACTACCCTGACCGTCATGGAGGTAACCGTCCGGCGGGCCCGGACCGGAGATGTGCGGGGCATCCGGAGACTGGTCGCCATGTACGTGGCGGACCGCCGGCTGCTGTCGAAGCCGACTGTGGCGCTCTACGAGGCGGTGCAGGAGTTCTGGGTCGCGGAACGCGACGGTGTGGTCGTCGGCTGCGGCGCGCTGCACGTGATGTGGGAGGACCTCGCCGAGGTGCGCACGGTCGCCGTCGACCCGCTGATGCGCGGGCACAAGATCGGCCACAAGATCGTGGCGGAGCTGCTCGCCGCGGCCCGCGAGATCGGCGTGCGGCGGGTGTTCGTCCTGACGTTCGAGACGCAGTTCTTCGGCTCGTTCGGGTTCGTGCCGATCGACGGCACCCCGGTCACCCACCAGGTCTATGAGGAGCTGCTGCGCTCCTACGACGAGGGTGTCGCGGAGTTCCTGGACCTGGAGCGGGTCAAGCCCAACACCCTCGGCAACCACCGGATGCTGCTGCATTTGTAGGCTTCCGGCATGACCCGGGTCGCTGCGATTGACTGTGGAACGAACTCCGTCCGCCTGCTGATCGCCGACGTGCGCCCCGACGGGTCCCTGGTGGACGTGACCCGGCAGATGCGCATCGTGCGGCTCGGCCAGGGTGTCGACCGCACCGGCCGGCTGGCCGAGGAGGCGATCGAGCGCACCCGCGTGGCCCTGGTCGACTACGCCGCCGAGATCGCCGCCGCCGGGGTGGACCACGCCCGCATGGTCGCCACCAGCGCGAGCCGTGACGCGTCCAACGCCGAGGATTTCCGGGCGATGGTCACCGCCACCCTCGGCTTCGCCCCGGAGGTCGTCAGCGGCGACGAGGAGGCCCGCCTCACGTTCGCCGGCGCCGTGCAGGGCCTGCAGGCGAAGCCGCCGTTCCTGGTCTTCGACATCGGCGGCGGCTCGACCGAGTTCGTCGTGGGCTCCGGCGAAGGGGTCGACGCCGCGATCAGCGTCGACATCGGCTGCGTCCGGCTCACCGAGCGGCACCTGCACGACCACCCGCCGACGCCGGCGCAGGTCGCGGCCGCGGAGAAGGACATCACCGCCGCGGTCGACCGGGCCCTCGCCGCGGTCGACGCCGGCCGGGCCCGCACCTTCGTCGGCCTCGCCGGGTCGGTGACCACGGTGACCGCGCTCGCGCTGGGCCTGACCGAATACGTGCCGGAGCGCATCCACCGCGCCCGGGTCTCCACCGAGGACGTGGCGAAGGTCACCGCGGACCTGCTCGCCGCCACGCCGGAGCAGCGGCTGGCCAACGCGGTCATGCACCCGGGGCGCGCCGACGTGATCGGCGCGGGCGCGCTGATCCTGCGGATCATCCTGGAGCGGTCCGGCGCCGAGTCCGTGGTGGCCTCCGAGTCGGACATTCTGGACGGCGTTGCTATGTCGTGTTTACGTCAGTCCTGATCAGCCGGTGCGGCGGACCTCGGCGCGGGACTGCTCGCGCGGCTCGGCGTCGTCGCGGGACCACCACCAGCCGTAGGTGAGCACGCCCTCCGCCGGCATAGTCATGATGATCTTTGCCGGCATGGGGCCCTCGTAGGCGTTGAAAACGCCCGCGTCGTTTTCCACAAATCTGGTCACGCCGGGCAATTCCAGGCAGGTGACATGCAGTTCGAGCCGGCCGGCCTCACTCGCTGTGAGGATGGTGTGCTCAACGTGTTGCAGTCCCTTGCTGTCGCTGACCGCCTCGTAGTCGAGTGTTATCGCATTGCCGCGCACCACCGAGGTCACCTTGATGCGGGCGACGAACGGTCCGGACTCCAGCCCGTCGCCACGCCCGCGGTAGACACCGGGCGCCGAGGCGAGGCGCTTCAACAGATCGGTCACGGCGCACACCGTAATACCTGCGCGCACCGGACTGTATGCATCACCTGTCTGCGGTTATCGTGAGCCGTCTCCCGCGGACCGGTGGGTCGCTTTTGCAGGCCCAGGAACCCTTCGCCCGTTAGGGTGATATTTGCGGCATACCCCGGAAGGAACCCCATGTCAGATCAGTACCCGCCGCCCGGCAGCTACCCGCCGCCTCCCGGTGGTGGCGACCCCTATGGGCAGCAGCCGCCCCAGTACGGGCAGCAGCCGCAGTACGGGCAGCCGCAGTACGGGCAGCAGCCGTCCAGTGGCGCGCCGCAGTACGGGCAGCAGCCCTCCAGCGGCGCGCCGCAGTACGGGGACCAGCCGTACAGTGGTGCCCCGCAGTATGGTGGCGCGCCGCAGTACGGCGACCAGCCTCAGTACGGATCGCCACAGGGCGCGCCCTTCGGTGCCCCGCCGCCCCCGCCCCGCCGGGGCAAGGGCGGCAAGATCGCGCTGATCATCATCGGCATCATCGTGGCGTTGTGTCTGGTGTGCGGCGGCGTCCTGTGGTTCACCGGCAACAGCATCTTCGACTCGATCAAGAACAGCTCCACCAACGCCAAGGTCGGCGACTGCCTCGAGGGTGACGAGATCACCGGCACGGACACCAAAGAGGTGGACCTGAAGATCGTCGCGTGCACCGATGCCAAGGCGAAGTACAAGGTCATCGGCATCAAGGACGGCGTGAGCAAGGCCGAGTCGCTGAAGCAGGGCACCACGGTGTGCGACGACTACATCGAAAAGGGCGCCGAGTCCGTGCTCTGGCAGGGCACGAACGTGGCCAGCGGCCAGGCCCTCTGCCTCGCCCCGGCCAAGTAGCCGAACAACCCCTCAGCTCGTCCTGACGGGCGGCCCGCGACACGCGGGCCGCCCGTTTCGTTATTCCGTGCTTGATAGTACTGCGCATTGCGTACTACTCTGCTTCACGTGGACACCACCCAGCTGCTCAAGGGGGTCCTCGACCTGGCCGTGCTCGCCGTCCTGCGGGACGAGGACGGATACGGCTATGACATCCTGCGCCGGCTGCGGTCGGCCGGGCTCGACGAGGTCGGCGACGCCTCCGTGTATGGCACCCTGCGCCGGCTGTTCCAGGCCGGGATGCTCACCACCTACGTGGTCCCCAGCGAATCGGGACCGCACCGCAAGTACTACGCGCTGAACGCGGCCGGACGCACGCAGCTCGGCGCCTCGGGCAAGGTGTGGCGGGGCTTCGCCACGACCATGGACCAGCTGATCGGGGAGACGTCGTGACCGAGGCAGCCGCGATCGAGATCGACTACTACTACGAGCGGGTGGCCGCGGCCCTCGCCGACCTGCCCCCGGAGGCCCGCGACGAGCTCCTGGAGGACCTGCCGGCGCACTTCGCCGAGGTGATCGCGGAGCAGGGCGGCCCGCTCGTCGACCGGCTCGGCCCGCCGGCGACGTACGCCGCCGAGCTGCGCGCCGCCGCCGGTCTCGACGCCGGCTCGGACAAACGCGACGGCCGGGCGCCGGTCGTCGTCTACTACCAGCGCTTCGTCGCGGCGCTGCCGGAGCTCGACCAGCGGGCCGGGCGGGTCATCGGCTACCCGAGGGCAACCGACTTCCTGCGGCTGCTGCGTCCGGCGTGGTGGATCGCCCGGGCGGTCGGGGTCGTGGTGCTGATCTTCGCCGCCGACATCCTGCCGACGGACCGCTTCGACGACCCGATCGGCTGGCTCTTCGTCGCGGTCGCGATCGTCATCTCGATCCGTATCGGCGTCACGGGCGTGCCCCAGGTGCCCCGCTGGGTCGGGTTCGCGGGTACCGCCGTCGCCGTCGTCGGCATCCTGTTCGTGATCGCCAACGCGCCGAACATGCTGCGAGGCAGCGACCCGCAGGGCTACTACCCGGCCAGCGGCGGACCGTTCGACGGCGTGACCAACGTCTTCCCCGTCGACGAGCACGGGCGGCAGCTGGACCACGTCACGCTGTACGACCAGAACGGCAACCCGATCCAGGTCGGCGACTACTGGCGGTGCATGACCGGGCCCGGCGAGAAGCCGGCGAGCTACCCGCTGTGCCTGCGCACCGGCGGCCCCGGCGAGACCGTGGAGCCGACGGACACGGCGTCGCCGCCGTCGCCCAGCCCTTCGGTCTCGCCCAGCCCGTCGGGGTCACCCAGCGCTTCGGTCTCGCCCAGCCCTTCCACGTCGGTGTCGCCGAGCCCGTCCCGCTAGTTTTGGGGCGTGACGGACGCCCTTGACCGCCTCGACGCCGAGATCTCCGGCTGCCGGCTGTGCCCGCGGCTGGTGGCCTGGCGGGAGGAGGTCGCGACCACCAAACGGGCCGCCTTCCGCGACGAGGAGTACTGGGGCCGCCCCGTCCCCGGCTTCGGCGCCCACGACGCACGGCTCGGCATCCTCGGCCTGGCACCCGCGGCACACGGGGGGAACCGGACCGGTCGCATCTTCACCGGCGACCGGTCCGGTGACGTGCTGTTCGCCGCCATGCACCGGGCCGGCCTCGCCAACCAGCCGACCAGCGTCAGCCGCGACGATGGCCTCACGATCACCGGCACCCGGATCTTCGCCGCGGTGCGGTGCGCGCCGCCGGACAACAAGCCGACCCCCGTCGAGCGCGACACCTGCGCGCCCTACCTGCACCGCGAGCTCGCCCTCATCCGCCCTGAGCTGCGGGTCGTCATCGCGCTCGGCGCATTCGCGTGGGCCGCTTTCTGGCCCGCCCTGCGCGCCGTCTACGGTGTAGCACCGGCACGGAAGGTACCGTTCGGCCACGGCGCCCTGTGGCAGGCCGACGGCGCCCCCGCGTTGCTCGGTTGTTACCACGTGAGCCAGCAGAACACCTTTACCGGCAGGCTCACGCCAGGAATGCTGGACGAGGTTTTCACCCGTGCGAAGGCACTCGCCGGGATCGGATGACGCTGAGCGACGGGATGTCATGGACCGCACCTTCAACCGCTGGTTGCCGGTGCTCGCCGTCATTGCCGTGCTCGGGGTCGCCGCCGTCGCCGCCTCCACCTCCTCGCCGGAGATCAGCAAGCTGCCAGTGCCGCCGCTGGACACCACCCCGCCCGTGCCGTCCGACCTGCCGACCGCCGACACCGTGGCCACGGTCGCGCCGTCCGCCGCGCCCGAGCAGGCGTCGTCGTTCGCGTTCCCCGACTGGGTGACGTACACCGCCGGGGTCCTGTGCGTGCTCGTGCTGGTCGTGGCCGCCGGCGTGCTGGTGTGGTCGCTGCTGCGCAACGGCGACCCGAAGCGCAAGGCGCGGCTGTTCGTCGAGCCGAAGCGGCCGACCCCGATGACGGACGACGGCGGCGCCGCGGTGATCGCGGCCGTCGACGCCGGCATCGTCGAGCTGTCCGACACCGACACCGACCCGCGCCGGGCCGTCATCGCGTGCTGGGTCCGCCTGGAGCGGGCCGCCGCGGCCGCCGGCACCCCGCGGGAGACCGGCGACAGCCCCACCGACCTGGTCACCCGGCTCCTCGCCGGCCATCAGGTCAGCCGGCCGACCCTGGAAGGCCTGGCGTTCGTGTACCGCGAGGCCCGCTACGCGACCCATGCCGTCGACGAGCGGTCCCGGCAGGGCGCGATCGAGGCGCTGCGGCAGCTGCGGACCGAGCTGGCGCTGCGTGGAGGTGCCGTCCGTGGCGCGTAAACCCGACGAGATGGTCAGCCTCGAAGAGCTCTTCGACGTCGGCCGCACCGCCGTCGCCGCCGACCCGCGGCCGGTGCGCCGCCCGTCCCGGCCGTATGACATCCGGTGGTGGGTGCGCCGGCTGTTCATCGCGCTCGCGCTCACCACCGTCGGGTGGGGGCTGCTGTACGTGTTCGGCCTGACCGTGTCGTACCCACTCGTCTTCCTCGGCATCCTCGCGGCCGGCATCATCCAGGAGGCGCTGAAGCAGGTGCACGCCGACGAGCTGCCGGTCGCCGTCACCGGCCGCGGCCTGACCCCGGTCCGGCCGCCGACCCTGGCGAAGAAGAAGGCCCTGGCCAAGACCCGGCGCACCGGCGAGATGCTGGACGGCATCCCGGTCCTCGACGGCCTGCGGCTGGCGGTCGGCCGGTGGGAGGACCGGCTGGTCTGGGGCGAGCGCGACGCGAAGCGGTTCGGCGCTCTCGTCGTGCCCCGCATCGCCGACCTGGTGGACACCAGGCTGCGGCAACGGCACGGCATCACCCTGGCGGGCTCGCCGAGACAGGCCCGGGCACTGCTGGGGGAGGACCTGTGGACGCTGCTGCACCAGCCGCCGTCGCGCGTGCCGAGCCCAGGGGACGTAGCATCGATCGTCGCGAAGGTGGAGGAGCTATGAAGACGCTCGCACCGGCCGAGGTTGGCCGGATCGCCAAGGTGGTCCTCGACCAGGTCGGCACGGTGGTCGTCGGCAAGCGTGACTCCCTGGAGCTGGTCCTGGCCGGGATTCTCGCCGGTGGGCACGTGCTGCTGGAGGACCTGCCGGGCCTGGCCAAGACGCTGACCGCGCGGTCGTTCGCGCAGACGCTCGGCATCGGGTTCCGCCGGCTGCAGTTCACCCCGGACCTGCTGCCCGCCGACGTGACCGGGTCGTTCCTCTACGACCAGCGCTCGCACGAGTTCACGTTCCGCGCCGGGCCGGTCTTCACGAACCTGCTGCTCGCCGACGAGATCAACCGCACCCCGCCGAAGACGCAGTCGGCGCTGCTGGAGGCGATGCAGGAGCGGCAGGTCTCGGTCGAGGGCGCCACCTACCGGCTCGACCCGCCCTTCCACGTCCTCGCCACCGCCAACCCGATCGAATACGAGGGCACCTATCCGCTGCCCGAGGCCCAGCTCGACCGGTTCCTGCTCCGCGTGTCGTTCGGCTACCCGGACGCCGACGAGGAGTGGGAGGTCCTGCGCCGCAGGATGACCCGCCGGCAGGAGGAGGCGGTGATCGAGCCCGTCGTCGACGCCGAGACCCTCCTCGCCATGCAGGGCGCCCTGGAGGACGTCAGCGTCGAGGACTCGATCGGGCGGTACATCGTCTCGCTCACCGCGGCGACCCGCTCACACCCGCAGGTCCTCGTCGGCGCCTCACCCCGCGGCTCGCTCGCGCTGCTGCTGCTGGCCCGGGCCGCCGCCGCGCTCAGCGGCCGCGACTACGTCATCCCCGAGGACGTCAAGGCGGTCGCCGTGCCGGCGCTGTCGCACCGCATCACGCTGCTGCCGGAGATGTGGCTCAAGCGCATCGACCCTCGGGCCGTCGTGGGCGAGGTGCTCGCGCAGACCCCGGCTCCGGCCAGCGGCGCGCTGCCCACCTACGGCGGAAGGCGTGGCTGAGCGTCGCCCGTCCCCGACCGGCGGTGCAGGCCGGCGGTCGCACGCCCGCGCCTTCGAACCGACCCGGGCGCTCGGCCGTGCGGTCCTCGTCGCCGGGGTGCTCGTCTTCGTCGCCGTGCTCACCGGGCGGTTCGACCTGGTCGTGCTCGCCACCCCGTTCGCCGTGGGCACCGCCCTGTCCCTGGTGCGCCGCCCTGGCCGCGCGCCGACGGTGGAGGTCACCACCGCCGAGCCGTTCGTGGTCGAGGGCGCCGAGCTCGACGTGAACATCGGCGTCGGCAACCCCAACCCCGGCGGCTTCGACCTCGTCGTGGTCCGCCTGGCCGTGCCCCGCTGGGTCCGCCTGGAGCAGAGCGACCGCCCGTACGTCGTCGCCGTCGACCCCGGCACCATCGCCGGGGTCGACCTGCACGGCCGGGTGCTGCGCTGGGGCCGTCACCCGCTCGGCCCGGTCACCGCGCACGGCTTCGCCGCCGACGGCCTGCTCATCAGCCGGGCCATGCAGGCACCCGCGCTGCCGATCAAGGCGTACCCGGCGATCGAGCACTTCGACGCCGACGAGGCCATGCCCCGCGCGGCCGGGCACGTCGGCGGCCACCGCTCCCGCCGCCCGGGCGAGGGCGGCGAGCTGGCCGGGGTGCGCCGCTTCGGCTCCGGCGACCGGCTGCGCCGCATCGACTGGCGGGTCTCCCTGCGCACCCGCGAGCTGCACGTCGTGAGCACCCTGTCCGACCGCGACGCCGAGGTCGTCGTCCTGCTCGACGCGCTGCACGAGGCGGGCCGCTCCGGCGGCATCGACGGCCGCGCCTCCGTGCTGGACGTCACCGTCCGCGCCGCGGCCGGCATCGCCGAGCACTACCTGCGCCGCGGCGACCGGGTCGCCCTGCTGCAGTACGGCGGCCAGATCCGCCAGCTGCGCGCCGCCAGCGGCCGCCGGCACTACATGACCACCCTGGAATGGCTGCTCGACATCGCCCCCGCACAGGTCGCCGACGAGCCGCCGCCCTCGGTCTTCGGCCCGCACATGGTCCAGCACAACGCGCTCGTGATGGTCCTCACCCCGCTGCTCGACCCGCGCTCCGCCGCGATGCTGGCCAACCTCGCCCGCGCCGGCCGCTTCGTGGTCGCCGTCGACACGCTCACCGCGCCGTCGACCGCCCTGCGTGGCACCGGCCCCTGGGGCCAGGTCGCCCACCGCCTCTGGGCCCTGGAACGCGACAGCGTCATCGGCCAGCTCCGCGAGCACGGCGTCCCGGTCGTCCCGTGGGGCGGCGCCGGCAGCCTCGACGAGGTCCTGCGCGGCGTGACCCGTGTCGCCCTGTCCCGGACGGTCACCAAATGATCGAGGAACTGCAGGACTTCTTCCTCACCCGCCTCGGCCGGGTCAAGGACATGCTCGAACGCGCCGCGGCCGGCCCGCTCCTGGTCCGCTTCATGGTGTTCCTGCTCACCCTGGTCGCGGCGCTGGTCGCCTTCCCCGCCGAGGTGATCCTGCGCCCCGCCGCGCTGGCCTTCGCGGCGGTACTGGCAGCGCTCCCCGCTGTCTTTCCCCGCACCCGCCTAGTCGGCCTGGCGATCCTGCTCTGCGCGTTCGGCTGGCTCCTCGGCACCTACGCCTACGGCCAGATCATCACGATCCCCCGCCTCATCGGCCTGGCCACGGTCCTGTACCTCACCCACTCCCTCGCCGCCCTGGCCGCCGCCCTGCCCTACGACGCGATCGTCTCGCCCGGCGTGCTGGTCGCCTGGCTGCTGCGCGCCCTCGCGATCGTCAGCGTCAGCGCCATCGTCAGCGTCCTGCTCCTGGCGGTCGTGAAGGTCGTCATCGGCCCGGTCTTCCTGGTCGCCTCCCTCGTGGGTGTCCTCGCCGCGGCAGCTCTGGCCTGGCTCATCACCCGCAAAGCCTCGTGAAATCCGCAGCGTGTGGTGTCCGTTACAGCCTTGGTAACGGTCGTTACATGTCTGTGGCCTGACTGAAGGGGAGGGGGTTTCGCGGCTAGCGTTGCTGACGTGGCTGCTAAGAGAATCCTTATCGTCGGTGCCGGGCACGTCGGGCTCTACGCCGCTCTGCGCATGTCCAAGAAGCTGCACCGCCACGAAGCCGAAGTGACGGTTGTCGACCCGCAACCGCACATGACCTACCAGCCGTTCCTACCGGAGTCGGCGGCCGGCAACATCTCCCCGCGGCACTCGGTCGTGCCGCTGCGGCGCGAGCTCAAGCGCTGCCACGTGCTCTCCGGTGAGGTCACCCGGATCGAGCACGCCCGCAAGGTGGCCATCGTCCAGCCGATCGTCGGGCCGCCCCGCGAGGTGCCCTACGACCACATCGTGGTGGCGCCGGGTTCGGTGTCGCGCACCCTGCCGATCCCCGGCCTGCGCGAGCAGGCGGTCGGGTTCAAGACGATCGGCGAGGCCATCTTCCTGCGCAACAGCGTCCTGGACCGGCTCGACGTCGCGGCGACGACGAGCGACCCGGCGACCCGGCGCCGCGCGCTGACCTTCGTGTTCGTCGGCGGCGGGTATGCCGGGATCGAGGCCCTCGCGGAGATGGAGGACATGGTCCGCGGGGCGTTGCGCTACTACCCGGAGATCCCGCAGGAGGACGTGCGGTTCATCCTCGTCGAGGCGGCGCAGCGGATCCTGCCCGAGGTCGGCCCCGAGATGGGCGCCTACACGGTGGTGCAGCTCACCCGGCGCGCGATCGACATCCGGCTCGGCACCCGCCTGGAGTCGTGTGTCGACGGGATCGTGAAGCTGTCCGACGGTGACGAGTTCCCGGCCGACACGATCGTGTGGACGGCGGGCGTCAAGCCGCACCCGATGCTGGAGCACACGGACCTGCCGCGGACCCAGCGCGGCGCGATCACCTGCCTGCCCACGCTGCAGGTCGTGGACCCGCACGGGGACGTCGTCGAAGGTGCCTGGAGCGCCGGCGACTGCGCCGCGGTGCCGGACCTCTCGTCGAAGGTGCCGGGGACGCTGTGCTCGCCGAGCGCGCAGCACGCGGTGCGCCAAGCGGCGCGGCTCGCCGACAACATCACCGCGGTCGTGCGCGGCCGCCAGCCGGTCGACTACAAGCACAAGCACGTCGGTTCGGTCGCCGGCCTCGGCCTGTACAAGGGCGTCGCGCACGTCTACGGGGTGAAGGTCCGCGGCCTGCCGGCGTGGTTCATGCACCGGTCGTACCACCTGAGCCGGATTCCCACGCTCAACCGTAAGATCCGGGTGCTGGTCGACTGGACGCTGCAGCTGGTGCTGCGCCGCGAGGTCGTCGCGCTGGGGTCGTTGCACGAGCCGCGCGAGCCGTTCCTGACGGTGGCCCCGCCGATCCCGCTGCCCACGAAGACGGAGCAGCCGGAGCCGGCGAAAGCGGTGAAAGCCGCCTAAGGCGCGCGCCACACCCAGACGTCCTCCACCCGTTCGCCGGGGCCGAGCAGCCCGTCCATGGTCTGCTTGAGCACCCCGGCGTTCGGGTGGCGCTGGTCCAGCACGAAGGACGCCGCCCGCCAGTACGCGACGTCGCGGGTGAGGGCCTGCCGGTCCTGGTCGGTGACGGTCACCGGGATGCCGGACCGCGCGACCCGTTGCAGCAGCTGCGACGTCGGGCGGGGGTAGACGCCGACGGCCGCGGCGCCGCCCTTGCCGTACGGCCCGATGAACCAGCCCTGTGGCGTGGCGATCCGCGCGTCGGTCGCCGCGGCCCAGCGCATCGCGTCGGGGTCCCGGGGGTCGGGCAGCGGCACCGGCACGACCACGCCGTCCTCGGGCGCGTACACCCGCCAGTACCCCTCGGTGAAGAAGCGGGGCACGGGCGCCCGGTCGGCCACGGGCAGCGGCGCCGGGGCGAGGGGCACGAGGGCGGCGACCACGGCGACCGGCACGAGCAGCCGCAGCGTCTCCGTCTGCGTGATCGCCGCGTCGACGACCCGCGCCAGGATCACGGCCAGCAACGGGATCGCGGCCAGGGCGAACCGCGTCGGCAGCGCCGACTCGATCACCGGCAGCCCGGACAGCAGCGCGAAGAGGCCCCGCTGGTCGGTCGGCTCGTCGTCCACGACGACATACGGCCCGAGGGCGAACAGGCACAGCACGACCGCGGTGACCGCGGACGCGACGACGGCAGGACGCCGCCACATCCAAATCGTCGCCCCGAGCGCGACGAGCAGCAGTGGCGCCCCGAAGAAGGTGGTGTACTCGGCCGGCCCGCTGACCAGTCGCGCGGCGCTGTCGTCGCCGGCCAGGGACAGCGGCGAGATGGCGGTGAAGCTGAACAGGTCGGTGGAGAAGAACGACGGCGCGAAGACGCCGCCCTCGACGCTCTGCGGCCCGTGGAACTGCAGCCACAACGGGTAGGCCAGCAGCGCCGTGGCCAGCCCGGCGGCGATGCCCAGGCCGAAGACGAACGGCGGCGCCACCCGCGGCGACGGCCGGGCGGCCACCACGAACACGAGCGTGAACAGGGCCAGGGTCACCGCGCTGAGGAACAGCACCTCCTCGCCGACGAAGAACTGCGCCGCGACGAGCCCGCCGAGCAGCAGCCCCGTCCGGGCGGTCCGCCAGGTGACCTCCGTCTGGTGGGCGAGGCGGACCACGCACCAGACGATCGGCGGCACCAGCCACGCCGCCGTCATGTGCAGGTGCGCGTTGGACTGCGACACCATGCCGGGGGCGAAGGCGGCGAACGCGGCGCCGATCAGCGCGCCGGTCCGGTGCACGCCGAGGCTCCTGGCGAACAGCAGGTACCAGCCGATCCCCGTCGCGGCGAGGTTGCCGGCGACGAGCACGCTGAACGTCACCGGCGCGCCGAACGCCAGGGTGATCGGCGCGAGCAGCAGCCCCATGCCGATCAGTGAGGCGTTGCACAGCAGGTTGACGCCCTCGGGCGCGTTGAGCATGCCGGTCACGAGGGAGAAGTCGCCGCGGTACGCTCGGGTGGCGTAGGCGAGGAACCATTCGTCCAGCGCCTGGTCACTGGGGTTGAGGGCGAGCGCTCGTCCCGCCGGCCCGGGCCAGAGCCGGTGCGTCAGCAGCGCGGCGGCGAGGACGAAGAGCAGCCCGACGCCCGTGTCGACCAGCCAGCGGCGGGGCGCTTGCATCAGTTGACCTTCATTTGTCAAGGTCTCCGGCGGCGCCATCTCAACCTCGTCGGTCAGTGGGGTGCTGCTCACCCGGATGACAGTAACGGCGGTCCCCTTGTCGGTGTTGAGGGTTCGTCGGACGGGCTACCGTGAGACGCGTTTCTACGCCCGGGTGGTGGAACGGCAGACACGGCCGCCTTAAAAGCGGCTGCCGCGAGGCGTGCGGGTTCGAACCCCGCCCCGGGCACCATTACTAGCTGTCCCACCGCGGGCGGCGGGTCCCGCGCGGGGGTTCCCACCCCGCGGGCCCCGCATGCGCCGCAAGCGACGCACCAGGCACCTATTGTTTCGTCGTGCGTTCATGTTCCCTTCGTCGTCATGGTTGAGGCTTCGCGGAAAACACCTTTCCGCGAAAGGCCTGTCACATTGCGCACCCAGTTCCGAGTGATTGTTGCGGTAGCGACCGCATTTGCCGGTATCGCCGTCGGCTATTCGCCGGCGGTGGCGGCGGACGCGTCCGCCATCCGTATCAACGAGGTTGAGTCCAACGGCGGCACGCCCGGTGACTGGGTCGAGCTGGTCAACACCGGTGCGGTGGCCGTGGACGTGTCCGGTTGGGTCGTCAAGGACAACGACGACACCCACGTGTTCACCATCGCCGCCGGTACCAGTGTCGCCGCGGGTGGTTACCTGGCGGTGGACGTCGACCCGGTGTTCGGGCTCGGCGCCGCCGACTCGGCCCGGCTGTTCGCCGCGGACGGGGTGACGCCGATCGACTCCTACAGCTGGACCGCGCACGCCGCCACCACGTACGGCCGCTGCCCGGACGGCTCGGGCGCGTTCGTCACCACCAATGCCTCCACCCGCGCCGCGGCCAACGACTGCGCGAGCCCGGCGACGAAGGTGAAGATCAACGAGGTCGAGTCCAACGGCGGCACGCCGGGTGACTGGGTCGAGCTGCTCAACACCGGCGCCGTGGCCGTCGACGTGTCCGGTTGGGTCGTCAAGGACAACGACGACACCCACGTGTTCACCATTGCCGCCGGTACGAGTGTCGCCGCCGGTGCCTACCTGGCGGTGGACGTCGACCCGGTGTTCGGGCTCGGCGCCGCCGACTCGGCCCGGCTCTTCGCGGCCGACGGGGTGACGCTGATCGACTCCTACAGCTGGACGGCGCACGCCGCGACGACCTACGGCCGCTGCCCGGACGGCACCGGCGCGTTCGTCACGACCGCCTCGTCGACCCGGGCCGCCGCCAACGACTGCGCCACCCCCGCCGCGAAGGTGAAGATCAACGAGGTCGAGTCCAACGGCGGCACGCCCGGTGACTGGGTCGAGCTGGTCAACACCGGCGTCGCGCCCGTCGACGTGTCCGGCTGGATCGTCAAGGACAACGACGACACCCACGCGTTCCCGGTCCCGGCCGGCACGGTCCTGGCCGCCGGTGCCTACCTGGCCCTCGACGTCGACCCGGTGTTCGGGCTCGGCGCCGCCGACTCGGCCCGGCTCTTCGCCGCCGACGGGGTGACGCTGCTCGACTCGTACGCCTGGACCGCCCACGCGACCGTGACCTACGGCCGCTGCCCGGACGGCACCGGGCAGTTCGCCACCACGACCGCCGCGACGAAGGGGGCGGCCAACGCGTGCGCCGGCCAGACGCCCGCGTCGGTGTGGCCAGGCGGCGCCGCCGTCGCGACCGCCGACCTGCCGGGCGTGTTCGGCGGCAACATGAGCGGGCTGTCGTTCCAGAGCGGCTCCGTCCTCTGGGCGGTCAAGAACGGACCGGGCACCCTCTACCGCCTCACCTGGGACGGCGCGGCGTGGACCCCGGCGGCCACGACGGTGCTGCACTACGCGGACGGCACCGGTGACGTGGACGCCGAAGGCGTGGTGTGGCGGCCCGACGGGCTCTACGTGTCGACCGAGCGGGACAACGCGGTCAGCGGCGTCAGCCGGCCCACGATCGAGCGCTACGACGGCGTGAGCGGCACCGCGACCGCCGAGTGGAACCTCACCGCGGACCTGCCGACGGTCGCCGCCAACAGCGGGCTCGAAGGGATCACCTGGGTGCCCGACGCGTACCTCACCGCGCACGGGTTCGCCGACCAGCGCACCGGCGCCGCCTACGACCCGGCCGCGTACCCGGGTCACGGCGACGGGCTCTTCCTCGTCGGTCTCGAGGCCAACGGCAGCGTCTACGCCTACGCGCTCGCACCCGGCGGCGCGTTCACCCGGGTCGCGACGTTCGCCAGCGGGTTCCCGTCGGTGATGGACCTGGAGTTCGAGCCGGAGACCGGGCACCTGTGGGCGGTCTGCGACGACACCTGCAACGGCCGGGTCGCCACCCTCGACGTGACCGCCGGCGGGTTCGCCGTCAGCGGCCTGTACGAACGCCCGGCCGGCATGCCGAACCTCAACAACGAGGGCTTCGCGATCGCGCCGCAGTCCTCGTGCGTCGCTGGCGGGAAGCCGGTCGTCTGGTCCGACGACAGCAACACCGGCGGGAACGCCCTGCGCACCGGCACGATCACCTGCACCGACCTCGACGCCGACGACGACGGCATCCTGGACGCGGTCGACCCGGCGCCCGCCGACCCGGCCAACGACACGTTCGCCGCCGGCGCCGTCTCGGGCCGGATCACTGCCCGCGGCGACCGCACGGTCGCGGTGTCCCCCGGATCCGGCGGCGCCGTGCGGTTCGACGTCGGCGCCGGTACGACCCCCGCGTCGCTGCAGCTCACCGGCAGCACCGCGGCGATCACGCTCGGCCAGGGGTCGTATCTGGTCACGGGCGCGGTCGGCCTGTCCACGCTGTCCGGCGACCCGGCGAGCGTCGCGGTGACCTTCCGCGCCGTGCCGATCACGTTCGGCGTCCCGGCCGGCGGCTCGCTGGCGTTCACCGCGACCCTGACCGGCATCCAGCACACCGGTGCCGTCACGGTCCAGGCCGCCGGCCTGCTGTGCGGCGCCGTGGACAGCGTCGTGGTCGGCACCACCGGCAACGAGCGCCTCACCGGCACCGCCGGCGGCGACCTCATCGTCGGCCGGGGCGGCAACGACGTCGTCACCGGCGGTGGCGGCAGCGACTGCGTCGTGACCGGCCCCGGCAACGATGTGATCACCACCACGGGCGGCGACGACCGGATCGACGCCGGCGGCGGCAACAACGTCGTCGACGCGGGCGCCGGGACCAACACGATCATCGCGGCCTCCGGCAACGACGTGATCACCACCGGCAACGGCGACGACCGGATCGAGGCCGGCGGCGGCAACAACGTCATCCGGGCCGGCGACGGGACCAACGTCGTCATCACCGCCTCCGGCAACGACAGCGTGGTGACCGGCGCCGGCGACGACCGGGTCGACGCCGGCAACGGCAACAACACCGTCACCACCGGCGACGGCGCCGACGTGATCGGCACCGGCAGCGGCAACGACGCCGTCGACTGCGGCGCGGGCATCGACACCGCGTCCGCCGGCCGCGGCAACAACAGCAACACGGGCGGCCGCTGCGAGACGTTCGGCCTGTAGCTCTGCGAGCACCGCGGGTGCCCCCGGAAATCTGAGATCCACCTGCTGGGGGCACACGCGGTACGCTCGTACTACACATGAATGAACGCCCTTGGAGGCTGATCGTGCAGAGTTCGAACCCGGTGCTCAACCGCCTTGGCCAGGCGGCTGGACAGGGACGGTCGCAGGTGCAGCCGCCGCCGAGCTTCGGCGCACCGACCGGCTATGGGTATCCGCAGTCCGGATACGGCGTGCCCCCGCAGGCGGGTGCCACCCGGGCGATGACCATCGACGACGTCGTCACGCGCACCGTCGGCCTGCTTTTCGTCACCGGCATCTTCGGTGCGGCGGCCTGGACGCTCCTGCCGGACACCGGTGCCGTCACCGGCATCGCGCTGTTCGGCTCGCTCATCGCGGGTCTGGTCCTCGGCCTGGTCATCTCGTTCACGCAGGTGACCAACCCGGCCGTCATCATCCCCTACGCCGCCCTGCAGGGTGTCCTGCTCGGGGTGGTCAGCCGCTGGTATGAACATGCCTTCAACGGCATCGTCATCCAGGCGGTCATCGGCACGTTCGGCATCTTCGCGATCATGGCGGTGCTCTACAAACTGCAGATCCTGCGGGCGACGCCCCGGTTCACGAAGATGGTCATCGGCGCCCTCGTCGGCGTCGTTGTGCTGAGCCTGGCCAACTTCATCTTCTACCTGTTCGGCCTCAACCTCGGCCTGCGTGACTACGGCACGGAAGGCAAGGTCGGCTGGCTGCCGATCGTCTTCAGCCTGGTGATCATCGTGGTCGCGGCACTGACGTTCGTCCTCGACTTCGACGCGGTCGAGCAGGGCGTGCGGCAGGGGCTGCCGGAGAAGTTCGCGTGGTATTGCGCGTTCGGCATCCTGGTCGGGCTGATCTTCCTGTACTGGGAGATCCTGCGCATGCTCAGCTACCTGCGCCGCTGATGCAGCCCGACGACCCGCTCACCGTGACGGTGGGCAGGCTGGTCGGGCAGGTCGGACACTGGACGCCGTCCCGATGGGCGGCGTCCGGTGCGTCCGGGGTCCCGCGCGGCGACACGATGCACGACCTGGTCCAGTGGCTCGCGGACCGCTGCGCCGAAGCGGAGGGCCGGGACCGACTGCCGGTGCCCCGCCTCGACAACGACCTCGCCCTGCCGGACCAGCTGAAGGTGGTCGCGGCGGACCTGACCCGCTTCGGCGGCCCCGCCCTGGTGGACGAGGCCGCCGACAAGGTGCGGGCCGTGCGCGGGCAACTCTGACGCCTGCGCTTCAGTGAGGCTTAGGCGCCCGCGCCCGGCTGGGCACGACTCTAGCTACGACAGCCGCTCGATGACCATGGCCATGCCCTGGCCGCCGCCGACGCACATGGTCTCCAGGCCGATCGACTTGTCGTGCCAGCTCAGCGAGTTGATCAGGGTGCCGGTGATGCGGGCGCCG
The DNA here is from genome assembly GCF_040676755.1 of Dactylosporangium sp. NPDC049525. NCBI lineage: Bacteria > Bacillati > Actinomycetota > Actinomycetes > Micromonosporales > Micromonosporaceae > Dactylosporangium > Dactylosporangium sp. NPDC049525. The sequence goes on from NZ_JBFAPO010000005.1 coordinate 52,575, forward strand.
GTCATGCCGAAGGGGTGACCGACCGCGATCGCGCCGCCGTTGACGTTGAGCTTCTCGATCGGGATGCCGAGCTGCCGGTAGGACGGGATGACCTGCGCGGCGAACGCCTCGTTGATCTCGACCAGGTCGACGTCGTCGATGCTCATCCCGGCCCGCTTGAGCGCGCTGCGGGACGCCTCGACCGGGCCGATGCCCATGATCTCCGGCGACATGGCGGTGACGCCGGTGGACAGGATCCGGGCCAGGGGCGTGATGCCCAGCTCGCGGGCCTTGACGTCGCTCATGATGACGACCGCGGCGGCGCCGTCGTTGAGCGGGCAGCAGTTGCCGGCGGTGACCCGGCCGTCGGGGCGGAACACCGGCTTGAGCCCGGCGACGCCCTCCAGGGTGACCCCGGCCCGGGGGCCGTCGTCGGTGCTCACCACGGTGCCGTCGGGCGTCGTCACCGGCGTGATCTCGCGGGCCCAGAAGCCGCTCTTGATCGCGGCCTCGGCCAGGTTCTGCGACCGGACGCCGAACTCGTCCATGTCGGCCCGGGTGACGCCCTCGAGCTCGGCGAGGTTCTCCGCGGTCTGGCCCATCGCCACGTAGATGTCGGGCAGGGCGCCGTCCTCGCGCGGGTCGTGCCAGGCGTCGCCGCCGCCCTCGGCGCGCTTCGTGGTGCGCGCATACGCGTCGGCGAAGGCCGGGTTCTGCCACGGGCCGCCGACGGCCGCCTGCGCCTCGGCCGGCAGGCCGTCGGAGTTGCCCCGCGCGTAGCGGGACACGCACTCGACGCCGGCGGAGAGGAACACGTCGCCCTCGCCGGCCTTGATCGCGTGGAACGCCATCCGGGTGGTCTGCAGCGACGAGGCGCAGTAGCGGGTGGTGGTGGCGCCCGGCAGGTGGTCGAACCCGAGCAGGGTGCTGACCACGCGGGCCATGTTGAAGCCCTGCTCACCGCCGGGCAGGCCGCAGCCGAGGTAGAGGTCTTCGATGTCCCGCGGGTCGAGCTCGGGGACCTTGGCGAGCGCGGCGCGGACGATGGTCGCGGCGAGGTCGTCGGGGCGGAGGTCGCGCAGAGATCCCTTGGCGGCACGGCCGATCGGGGACCGGGCGGTGGCGACGATGACAGCTTCCGGCATACCCCTGACGCTACTGCAGGGTAATGAAGCCGGGCGAGCGGCTGTGAGAAATCTGCACGGTCAGTGCATCGTCAGTGCAGAAACCCGCGGACCGCGGTCGCTTCCTCGACGGCGGGCAGCAGCGCGTGCGCCCACACCCGGTAGCCGTCGGCGGACGGGTGGAACCCGTCGTGGCACAGCGTGCCCGCGTCCGCCCGGAACACCGCACCGGTCCGCGCCGCCAGGTCGACGACGACCGCGCCGGCGGCGCCGGCGGTCGCGGCCTGCTGCCGCGCCACGCTCCGGCTGCGCCAGCCGAGCAGCTGCCGCAGCGGCGGCGCGAACGCCCGCAGCGCCCCGAAGTCCGGGCAGGTGCCGACGACCACCGGGATGCCGGCGTCCCGCAGCCGCCGGCAGGCGGAGCCGAGATACTCCGCCGCGTCCGAACCGCGGCCGAAGTGCGTCACGTCGTTGGTGCCGACCAGGATGACCGCCACGTCCGGCGCCGGCCCCACCAGCGCCCGCGCCACCTGGGTCGCGAGGTCGGCGGAGCGGGACCCGGCCACGGCCACGCTGGACAGCTCCACCCGCCGGCCCGCGGTGCCCTCCGCGAGCAGTGCCGCCAGCTGCCCGCCGACGGTGTCGGCGACCCGGTCGACGCCGACGCCGAGCGCGGTGGCGTCACCGAGCAGGACCAGCCGCATCGGCGGCTTGCCGACCGCGCCGACCGCCGAGCGCATCGCCAGGCGCATGTCCGGCTTCGCGTAAGACCTGGTCCGGGCGGCCATCGCCTGCGCGGCGAGGACCGCGGCACCGCCGACCGTGCCGGCGATCACCGTGACCGTGGCCATCCGTGCCAGGCGCTTGATCGTGATCATGTCGACTCCTGGGGGTAGCGGTCCTCAGTACGGGAGGGCTCACGGGCCGCCTGCTGCGGCAGCCGGTGCCAGACCCGGTGGCGCAGCTGCGCCCAGCGGCCCGCCGGGCCGCGCTCGCTGCCGGCCACCTGCGCGGCACTGACCTCGGTGCCGGGGCGCTGCGCCGCCTCCGCCGCGGCGCGCGGCAGGGACCGCACGCCCTCGCCGGCCCGCAGCGACGTGGTCAACGGCGCCGCCACGTCGGGCTCGGTCAGCGACGCGACCACGGTCGGCAGGACTGCCTGCGCCGCGGCCAGATATCCGGCGCCGGAGGGGTGGAACCGGTCGAAGCTGAACATCCGGTCCGGCTCGGCGTAGAACAGCTCGCCGAGCAGGTCGCCCAGCGAGACGCTCCGCCCGCCGGCCTCGACCACCGCGATCGTCTGCGCCGTCGCCATCTGCCGGCTCCAGTGCCGGGCCAGCCAGCGCAGCGGCGGCTGGATCGGCCGGATCGTGCCCAGGTCGGGGCAGGTGCCGACGACGACCTGGATGCCGTCGGCCCGCAGCCGGCGCACCGCGTCGACCAGGTGCCGCACGGCCTTGGGCACGCTGACCCGGTGGGTGACGTCGTTGCCGCCGATGCAGATCACCGCGACGTCGGGGCGGTGCCGCAGGGCCACATCCACCTGCGGCGGCAGCCCCCGCGACTCGCAGCCGACGACGGCGAGGCAGCGCATCCACACCGGGCGCTGCTGCTGCTCGGCAAGGCCGGCCGCGACCGCGGCGGCGAAGGTCTCACTGGGCAGCTCGGCGCCATAGCCGGCGGCGGAGGAGTCGCCGAGCACGACCAGGCGGATCGGCTCGCCGTCGTAGTGCGCGCCGTAGGTGCCGTCGGCGCGTGGGGGAGGGCTCACGACCTGGGGGATGACCCGCCGGGCCAGCAGCGCCTGCCCGATGACCACGCCGTAGAACAGCGCGCCCGCGCCCGCGAGGCCACCACCGCCGACGGCGGCCGCCGTAGCGATCCGCCGCACCTGCTCCGACCGAAGCTTCAACGCCCCCATTGCCCTTCCCGCCTCCCGCATCCGCGCGACCTCCGAGGCTAACCCCCACTCCGCAAGTATCCGCCACTCTCGGTAAAGATCCCGATCGTCCTCATCCCGACCGATCGGGACCGGCGCGGGTCAGCTCCACCCTGCGCGGCACCCGCGGGGTGGTCCCTTCCGATTGCCCGGCGGCAGCCGTGGAGCAAACCTTCGATGCTTGGCACCGGTCCGTCAGGACCACACGGGGCCTCGCCGAGATCCATGCGTCATTCTTACCGCGCGCTGTTGTGGCCCGGCACCGTTACATTCATAGCCAGACGAGAGAGGGCGGCGATCATGGCGGACAGCACGCTGCGACGGCGGTTGGCGTGGACGGCGCTCCTGCGGGTGTTCAAGCCCGGCACGCCCGGGCTCGGCAAGCGGATCGGCGCCATCCCGCGGATGGTCAAGGCCACGCTGAAGGGCGAATACGACGGCGGCACCCGCCTGGCGCTGCTGGCCGCCTCGGCCGTCTACATCGTCTCGCCGATCGACGCCGTGCCGGAGCTGTTCCTGCTGGTCCTCGGCGTCGTCGACGACCTCGCCATGGCGACCTATTTCGCCGGGGCGCTGCTGGACGAGCTGGAGCGCTTCCTGGAGTGGGAGAAGCAGCGCGACAACGTGATTCCTGGACACGTCGTCAAGTAGCCGATTCCGGCGCTATACGCTGGCCGCGTGCGCTACTACGACAACGTCGTCGAATTGGTGGGCAATACGCCCCTTGTCCGGCTCCGTAACGTGACGTCCGGAATCTCCGCAACCGTCCTGGCCAAGGTCGAATACCTCAACCCCGGCGGCAGCGTGAAGGACCGCATCGCGCTGCGCATGGTCGAGGAGGCCGAGAAGGCCGGCCTGCTCAAGCCCGGCGGCACCATCGTCGAGCCGACCAGCGGCAACACCGGGGTCGGTCTCGCGCTCGTCGCCCAGCTGCGTGGGTACAAGTGCGTCTTCGTCTGCCCCGACAAGGTCAGCGAGGACAAGCAGAACGTGCTGCGGGCCTATGGTGCGGAGGTCGTCGTCTGCCCGACGGCGGTCGCCCCGGAGGACCCCCGGTCCTACTACAACGTCTCCGACCGGCTCGCCCGGGACATCCCCGGCGCGTGGAAGCCCGACCAGTACGCCAACCCGGCCAACCCCCGCTCGCACTACGAGACCACCGGACCCGAGATCTGGGACCAGACGGCCGGCAAGGTGACGCACTTCGTCGCCGGCGTCGGCACCGGCGGCACGATCTCCGGCGTGGGCCGCTACCTCAAGGAGGTCTCCGGCGGCTCGGTCCGCATCGTCGGCGCCGACCCCGAGGGCTCCGTCTACTCCGGCGGGACCGGCCGGCCCTACCTCGTCGAAGGCGTCGGCGAGGACTTCTGGCCGACCACGTATGACCGCGACGTCTGCGACGAGATCGTCGAGGTGTCCGACAAGGACTCGTTCGACCTGACCCGCCGCCTGGCGCGCGAGGAGGGCCTGCTCGTCGGCGGCTCCTGCGGCATGGCCGTCGCCGCGGCGCTGAAGGTCGCCCGCGAGGCCGGCCCCGATGACGTCGTGGTCGTCCTGCTGCCCGACGGCGGCCGCGGCTACCTCAGCAAGATCTTCAACGACGACTGGATGGCCAGGTACGGCTTCCTGCGCACCGCCGCCGAACTGCCGACCGTCGCCGACGTCCTTGTCGGCAAGGACGGCCGGATGCCGCAGATGGTCCACGTGCACCCCAACGAGACGGTCCGCGACGCCATCGACTACATGCGCGAATACGGCGTCTCCCAGCTGCCCGTCCTCAAGGCCGAGCCGCCCGTCGTGACCGGCGAGGTGGCCGGCTCGATCGCGGAGCGTGACCTCCTCGACGCGCTGTTCACCGGCCAGGCCCACCTCCACGACATCGTGGAGAAGCACATGGGCGACCCGCTGCCGATGATCGGCGGCGGCCAGCCCGTCAGCGAGGCCGTCGCCCTCCTGGAGAAGGCCGACGCCGCGGTGGTCCTCATCGACGGCAAGCCGGCCGGCGTCATCACCCGGCAGGACCTCCTCGCCCACCTGAGCTGAGCCGTCCCGTGCCGGGACCCCTTACGACAGGGGTTCCGGCACGGCCACGACGTCCACCAGGGCCGCCTTGCGCAGCACCGTGATCGGCAGGCGCCGACCGATGGCCGGGCCGAGCATGAGGCGCTGGACGTCCTGCACGCCGACCGTCGGGCGGCCGCCCGCGGTGAGCATCACGTCGCCGACGTAGAGGCCGGCCTGCCCGGCGGGGCTGCCCGGCACGACCTCGACCAGCCGCAGGCCCTTGCGCTGCCCGACCCGGTCCGCGACGGGCGGGGGGAGCGTGACCGGGGTGCCGGCGACACCGAGCCAAGCGCGGCGGACCTTCCCGGTCGACATGAGCTCCGACATGATCAGCCGGGTCGTGCTGTTGATCGGGACGGCGAGCCCGAGCCCGATGCCGGCGACCGCGGTGTTGATCCCGACGACCCTGCCGGTCGAGTCCGCGAGGGCGCCGCCGGAGTTGCCGGGGTTGAGCGCGGCGTCGGTCTGTACCACGTCGTCGATCAGCCGCACGTGCCGGCCGTCGCGGACCGGCAGTGACCGGCCGAGGGCGCTGACGACGCCGGCGGTGACGGAGCCGGCCAGGCCGAGCGGGTTGCCGACGGCCACGACCAGCTGGCCGATGCGCAGGTCGTCGGCGTTGCCGAGGGTCGCCGGCGGTACCCCCGTCTCGTGGATGCGCAGCACCGCCAGGTCCGCCAGGGGGTCGGCGCCGACGACGTCGAAGCGGCTGGAGGTGCCGTTGGTGAATTCGGCCACACCGCCGCCGGCGCCCGCCACCACGTGGGCGCTGGTGAGCACGAAGCCGTCCGGGGTGTAGACGACGGCCGAGCCGGCGCCCTCGCCGCGGGGGCCGCGCACGGTCAGGCTGGCGACGCTGGGCAGCAGGGTCGCCGCCACGCTGGTGACGACCCGGCTGTACGCGTCGAGCGCGTCAATTTCGGGGTCCATGTCGCTGCCAACGCCGCCCCCGCGACATTCATACCCGATTATGCCGACAGCGATATCGCCGGCAGGTCGAACCAACGCAGGGCCTCGAAGTTCACGGAGACCACGCCGTCGGGCTGTTCGTGCTGCTCGATCGCCTCGACGATGGCGACCGCCTCGCGCAGGTACTCCGCCAGGGCCGACTCCGGTGCCCGCTCGTGGCGCGACGGCCACCGCAGCTCGCCGTCGGCGTCGTAGTGCAGCTCCGACAGCCGCAGCGGCGGTTCGACCAGGCCGTCGCGGTGCTTCCAGAGCCCGGTGTACGGGTCGAAGCGGTACTGCGGCAGCAACGACCAGCCGTGGGTGGCCACGAAGTGCACGGCGTCGACGATGTAGCGCAGCACCGCGTCGGAGATGAAGTAGTTGAAGCTCACCCGCACCCAGCCGGGCTTGATCCCCTCGCAGCCGGCGACGATCTCCCGCTCGAACTGCTGCGAGCGTTCGATGTCGATGCCGAGCAGCCGGTGCCCGTACGGCCCGGCGCACGAGCAGCCGCCCCGCGACTGGATCCCGAACAGGTCGTTGAGCAGCGACACCACGAAGTTGTGATGCAGGTACCGGCCGCCGGGCTTCTTGATTACGAACGACACGATGGACAGGCGGGGCGCGTCCAGGTTGCCGAGGATCTCGATGTTGGGGTTCGTCTTCCACGAGGTGATCGCCTCGCGCAGGAACCACTCCTCGAGCTTCCGGATCGTCTCGGTGCCGACCGCCTGCTTGAGCTGGAACACCAGGCCGGCCCGGATCGACTCGACGATCGCCGGCGTGCCGCCCTCCTCGCGGTGCGCGGCGTCGGCGATGTAATGGTGGTCGGTCGGGTTGACGTAGTCGACGGTGCCGCCGCCGGGCACGGTGGGGACGCGGTTGCGCAGCACCTCGCGCCGCACGACCAGGACCCCCGGCGTCCCCGGCCCGCCGACGAACTTGTGCGGCGAGATGAAGACCGCGTCCTTGTGCTGGCCCGGCCCCGGCCCGTACATCGCCACGTCCACATACGGCGCGGCGGCGGCGAAGTCCCAGAACGACAGCGCGCCGTGCTCGTGCAGCAGCGCCGAGATCGCGTGCGTGTCGCTGACGATCCCGGTCACGTTGGAGGCCGCGGAGAACGACCCGATCTTCAGCGGCCGGTCGGCGTGCCGCGCGAGCTCCGCCCGCAGGCGCGACAGGTCGATGTGACCGTTGTGATCCTCCGGGATGACGACGACATCCGCGATGGACTCCCGCCACGGCAACTCGTTGGAGTGATGCTCGAACGGCCCGATGAACACGACCGGGCGGTCGGCGGGCGGGATGTGCGCCGACAGGCCGTACCGGTCGTCGAGCTCGGCGGGCACCCGCAGCCCCAGGATGTGCACCATCTTGTCGATCGCCGCGGTCGAGCCCGACCCGGTGAAGATGACCACCGTCTCCGCGTCGCCGCCGACCGCGTCGTTGACGATCTGGCGGGCGTCCTCCCGCAGCCGGGTCGTCTGCAGCCCCGTGCCGGAGGACTCGGTGTGGGTGTTGGCGTACCGCGGCAGCACCTCGTCACGGATGAACCGTTCGATGAAGTCCAACGCCCGTCCTGACGCCGTGTAGTCGGCGTATGTCACGCGACGCGCGCCGTACGGCCCCCACATCACCTGGTCGTCACCGATGACGGCGTCGCGGATCCGCTGCAGCAGGGGGCTCTCCATGGCGCCATTATCCGCGCCGCCACTTTCGGGTGGTCAAACCGGAATCGCACAGGCTGTCCGCCCACGCGTACACCCCAATTGTTTAACGTTTCGTCCGAAGGTTCTCAGCGGGCCTTCTCAGCAGACCATGCAGAGTTTGGGGGTAGGGGAAGTTGGTCAGTATTGACCAGTCCGAGCCAACAGACGTCGTCGATCGTCTGCTGTGGCGTGACGCCACCCAGATCCTGAGCCGGCACAACGAGTCGGACGGTGACGGCCAGTGCATCTGGTGTGGGCGGGAGTGGCCGTGCGCGCCGCGCCGCCTCGCTGAGAACGCCGAAGCCGCCTCCCGGCGGCCGTGGAACGAGGCCTGGACCGCCCGGCACGACCTCTACAGCCTGAGGACGATGCCCGACTGGCGGATCGACCTCGGCGCCGCGCAGCGGTCCAGGGGCGGCTGGCATCGCGCCGGCGGCAACCGGGGAACCTTTCTCTAGCACGATCGTTGATCTCAGCGGTGACCCCGGCGCGCCCGCCACGCTCCCCGGTCACCGCGACACAAAGACCCGCCCGGGCACGGTTGTCGGCATGCCTCCGCCGACTCCGAACGCCTCCGGCCAGGCGTCCTCCCCAGGGATCGGGCGGGTCTACACGGCAGGCGAGGGCACACGTTCGTGGTTCCCCCGCATATCGCGATGGTGTGCCCTCGCCTGCCAAAACCCCGGGACCTGATCTCCCACCTCGTGTCCGTCGGACGCCGGCGGTTTCCGCCCGGTTCACCCGGCCACGATCGGATCGTTCCTCATGCGGGGGAAGAGCATCATCGCGTCATGCCTGGCGGCCGCACTGATCGCGGCGGCCGTCCCGGGCACCGCCCGGGCAGCCGTGCCGCACCAGCGCATCGCCGGCACTGGATCGTCGTACGCGGCCAACGCCATCAATGCCTGGGTCGCCCAGGGGCAGCTGCGGGGCCTGCAGGCCGACTACACGCCGACCGGCTCGGCCTCCGGACGCAAGGACTTCGCCGTACAGGTGACCGACTTCGGCGTCTCCGACCTGCCGTTCCGCGGCGTCGACCCGATGACGGGCCAGCGTGACGACGCGCAGGGCCGGCCGTACGCTTACGCGCCGCTGGTCGCGGGTGCGGTCACCTTCCCGTACCAGCTGCGGGTGGGCGGCCAGCTGGTGCGCGACGTGCGGCTGTCGGGCCTGACCCTGGCGAAGATCTTCCTCGGTCAGATCACGAACTGGAACGATCCGCTGATCACCGCCGACAACGGGCGGCAGCTGCCGTGGCTGCCCATCATCGTCGTCGTGCACGCGGAGGCCTCCGGCGTGACGGCCCAGCTCACCGCGTACATCGCGAAGCAGTTCCCGAGCCTGTGGCAGGAGTACAGCGGCACGTCGGTGTACACCGAGTACTTCCCGACCACGCCGAGGACCGGTACCCGCCCGCGGCCCCTCGCCGTCAGCGGCTCCGACGGCGTGATGAACACGGTCAGGGCCGGCTCCAGCAACGGCGCCATCGGCTACGACGAGTACACCTACGCGCTCGCCGCCGGCTCCCCGGTCGCGAAGGTCGGCAACGCGGCCGGCTACTTCATCGCGCCGGACCCGCTGAACGTCAGCCTCTCGCTGACCCGGGCGACCCTGAACCCGGACCTGACTGCGAACCTCGACGCCGTCTACGCCTTCGACGACCCCCGGGTGTACCCGTTGTCCGGGTACACGTACCTGATCCTGCCCACCGGCGCCGACGACGCGCGGATGACCACCGCCAAGCGGCAGACGCTCGTCGACTTCTTCGCCTACACGGCGTGCGCCGGGCAGGCCGGCATCAGCCCGCTGGGCTACGCGCCGCTGCCGCTGAACCTGGTCCGGGCCCAGTTCGACCAGCTCAGAAAGCTGCACGACGCCGACCCGGCGGTCGACGTGAGCACCCTGGACCCGGCGAACTGCGCCAACCCGACCTTCATCCCGGGCGACCTCACCCGTGACCTGCTCGGCGAGATCGTCCCGATGCCGCAGGGCGGCCCGGCCCTGCCGCCCGGCACGGTGCCGGTGGAGGCACAGAACGACACCGCGCCCTACGCGGGCAGCGTCGGCATCAGCGTGGCACTCGGCACGCGGGTGTCGCTGACCCAGGTCGACCCGGCGGCCCCGGGCGGGCACCCGGCGCAGGCCACCGACCCGACCGGCCACCGCCACGCGTGGGTCTTCGAGGGCGCCCTCGACGGCGTCGCGGTCCTCGACACCCGCCCGCCGCAGCCCGGCTGGACGGTGACCGGCCAGGCCACCGACATGGTCAACGGCGCCACGACGGTGGCCGCCCGCAACGTCGGCTGGTCGCCCACCCTGGTCACGACCGGCAGTGACGCGGAGGGCACAGTCGCCCCCGGTGCGACGGTGCCCCCGGCCCTGCAGGACGCGACGAGCCCGGGCCTGTCGGAGGCGGGCGTCCTGGCCAGGGCCGCCCCGGGCACGGGCCTCGGCGTCCAGCAGGTCGGCGCCACAATGCGCCTGTGGATGCCCGACACCTCCCCGAAGGGCCACTACACCGGCATGCTGACCCTGACCCTCATCAGCGCCTGACCCGGAGTGTTCAGTCGGTGGGGCGGGACACGTACGCGGTCCAGGCGTCGACGGCCTCCTGGAGGTCCACCGTGCCAGCTCGGATGCGACAGCGGCGTTTGTGCAGGCCGGGTACCGTCGCGGCCGTGCCGGATCACGCAGACCTTCCTGAGTTGCCGCAAAACGCAGCCCTCCTTGAGCATCTGCGTCCCAACGCGAGCCCCGCAAAGGGTCCATGGGCGCTCGGGGCGTGGAACTTGCGTGCGCACCCTGACCTGCTGGAGCGGTTGGAGAACCTGGCGCCAGGCCAAACGGTGCACTCGGCATATGTCCGGACCCGAGAGGGCGCGCCGTCTGTCGGAACTCATCCGAGTCGCGCTCGACCACGTCAGCTCGCTCGCGCCGTAGTCGATGATCGCCAAGAGCATCCCGCACGGCCCGCTCAATGAACTGGCCCCGGCAGCAGGAAGCCCTGCGGTCGAGGCCAGATCGTTGTCGGAGGCTACTGGGCGGTCGAGGGCATGGAGCCGACGCCGATGGGGCAGGTCATGCCGTTGGGGCCGTGGTTGCAGTAGCCGTACGGGTTCTTGACGTCCGACAGGTACTGCTGGTGGTAGTCCTCGGCGTAGTAGAACGGGCCCGCCGGGGCGATCTCGGTGGTGATCTCGCCCTTGCCGGCGGCGCGGACGACCGGGGCGAACGCCTCCCTGGACGCGGCGGCCGTGGTCGCCTGGGCCGGGGTGGTCGTGTAGATCGCCGAGCGGTACTGGGTGCCGACGTCGTTGCCCTGGGCCATGCCCTGGGTCGGGTCGTGGTTCTCCCAGAACGCCTTGAGCAGGGTCTCGTAGGAGACCTTCAGCGGGTCGTAGACGACCTGGACGGCCTCGGTGTGGCCGGTCCTGCCGGAGCAGGTCTCCTCATACGTCGGGTTGGTGGTGAAGCCGCCCTGGTAGCCGACGGCGGTGGAGTGGACGCCGGGGATGCGCCAGAAGATGCGCTCCGCGCCCCAGAAACAGCCCATCCCGAAATACGCGACCTCCAGGCCGGCCGGCCAGGGTCCGCGCAGCGGGGTGCCGAGGACGGTGTGGGTCGCGGCGACCGGCATCTCGATGTCGCGGCCGGCCAGGGCGGTCTCGGCGGTGGGCAGGTCGAGCGGCTTGCGGGACCACGGGAACACGATCAGCTCCTATACAACTTGAGGTGCTTGGGCTCAAGTCTGCCTCGGAAAATGCCCGGCGGCCTTATGAAGACATTACGGCCGCGATCCGGGTCGCGAAGTCCTTCGCCTCGTCGTCGGAGTCGTACTTCGTGCGGGGCCAGAAGAAGCCGCGCAGGCCGTCGCCCTTGGTCCGGGGCACGACGTGCGTGTGCAGGTGCGGCACGCTCTGCGACACCTTGTTGTTGATCGCCACGAAGGTCCCGCCGGCGCCCAGCCCGGTCTCGACCGCGCCGGCGAGGAGGCGGACAAAGGAGAAATATCCGGCAACGTCGTCGACGGGCAGATCGGTCAGCGTCACCACGTGGGTGCGCGGCACCACCAGCACGTGACCCTTGAAGACCGGACGGATGTCCAGGAAGGCAACCGTCGAGGGTGTGGACGCGACCACGAACCCCGGCGCCTCACCCGACGCGATCGTGCAGAAAAGACAGCCCGCCACCCGGCTCACGATATCCCCCACTATGGTCGGTCCATGACGCACGGCTTCGAGACCCTCGCCATCCACGCCGGCCAGGAGCCGGACCCCGCCACCGGCGCGGTGGTCCCGCCGATCTTCCAGACCAGCACGTACGCGCAGGACGCGGTGGGCCACCCCCGCCGCGGCTACGAGTACAGCAGGACCACCAACCCGACCCGCGACGCGCTGCAGGAGTGCCTCGCCGCGATCGAGGGCGGCCGCAAGGCCCTGGCCTTCGCCTCCGGGCTCGCCGCCGAGGACACGCTGCTGCGCACGGTGTGCCAGCCGGGCGACCACGTGGTCATCCCCGACGACGCCTACGGCGGCACCTACCGGCTGTTCTCGAAGGTCGCCCAGCGCTGGGGCCTGGAGTTCACGCCGGCGTCGATCCACAGCGTCGACGCGGTCCGGGACGCGATGACGGACCGCACGAAGATCGTGTGGCTGGAGACGCCGACCAACCCGCTGCTCGGCATCGCCGACATCGCCGCGCTCGCGCAGGTCGCCCACGACCGGGGCGCGCTGCTGGTGGTCGACAACACGTTCGCCTCGCCCTACCTGCAGCAGCCGCTGCACCTGGGCGCCGACGTGGTGGTGCACTCGACCACGAAGTACATCGGCGGGCACTCCGACGTCGTCGGCGGCGCGCTGGTCGGCATCGACGACGAGCTGCTGGGGCGGCTCGCGTTCCACCAGAACGCGATGGGCGCGATCTGCGGCCCGTTCGACGCGTGGCTGACGATGCGCGGCATCAAGACCCTCGGCGTGCGCATGGACCGGCACTGCGACAACGCCGAGAAGGTCGTGGAGTTCCTGTCCAGGAACAAGGCCGTGCGCCAGGTGCTGTACCCGGGCCTGCCCGAACACCACGGGCACGAGATCGCGGCGAAGCAGATGAAGCGCTTCGGCGGCATGGTGAGCTTCCGGGCCGCCGGCGGCGAGGAGGCGGCCGTGGACATCTGCAACCGGGCGAAGCTGTTCGTCCTCGGCGAGTCCCTCGGCGGCGTCGAGTCGCTGATCGAGCACCCGGGCCGGATGACCCACGCGAGCGCCGCCGGCTCGCCGCTGGAGGTCCCCGGCGACCTCGTCCGGTTGTCCGTCGGTATCGAGACGATCGACGATCTTCTCGCCGATCTGGAGCAGGCCCTCGCTCGTTGAGACACTGAACGCCCATCGGCCGGAAGGTGTTTCAGATGCTGCACCGCTCCACCACCTGGGTCGGCACCACCGCGCGGGAGATCGCCCGCGCGGTGCGCCGCGGTGACACGTCCGCCACTGAGGTCGTCGCCGACCACCTCGACTCGATCCGCGCGTATGACCGGGTCGTCGGCGCGTTCCGGCAGGTGCGCGCCGGTGAGGCGATCGCCGAGGCGGAGATCGTCGACGACCAGCCGGAGCTGCGCAACCTGCCCCTGGCCGGGGTGCCGATCGCGGTCAAGGAGAACATCGCGGTCACCGGCCTGCCGACCTGGAACGGCTCGGCGGCCGCCCGCGGGCCCGTGGCCGAGCACGACCACGAGGTCGTGCGGCGGCTGCGCGGCGCGGGCGCGATCGTCGTCGGCGTGACGAAGATGCCGGAGCTGGGCATCTGGGCGCTCACCGACGACGCCGACGGGATCACCCGCAACCCGTGGCGCACGGACCGGACCCCCGGCGGCTCGTCGGGCGGTTCCGCCGCCGCGGTCGCCGCCGGGCTGGTGCCGATCGCGCACGGCAACGACGGGCTCGGCTCGATCCGGATCCCCGCCGCCTGCTGCGGGCTCGTCGGGCTGAAGCCGGGCCGGGGCGTGGTCCCCGCCGGGATCGGCGCCAACGACTGGCACGGCCTGGCCGAGAACGGCATCCTCGCCACCACCGTCGGCGACGCGTCGCTGGGCTTCTCGGTGCTCGCCGGCCGTACCCCGGAAGCCCTGAAAACCCCGGGCAGGCTGCGGATCGCGGTGTCCTCGCGCAGCCCGGCCGCCGGCGTGTTCCCCGACGCGGGCGCACGCAAGGGACTCAGCGACGCCGGCCGCCTGCTGCTCGGCCTCGGCCACGACGCGGTGCGGGCCGACCCGGCCTATCCGCCGGTGCTCGCCGCGAAGGTCCTCGCCACCTGGTTCGCCGGCGCCCACGTCGACGCCGCCGACCTCGACGTGTCCCGGCTGCAGCCGCGCACCCGCCGCCACGCGCAGCTCGGCGAGCGGGCCCTCCGGCGCGGCCTGGTCAAGGCCGCCGACCGCGACGAGTGGCGGGAACGCTGCCACAACTGGTTCCTCGGCCGCGGCTTCGACGTGCTCGTCACCCCGGCCCTCGCCACCGCGCCGCCGCGTGCCGGGCGCTGGTCGGAGCGCTCCTGGTCGGCCAACATGCTGGTCAACGCCCGATACGCGCCCTACAGCGCGCCGTGGAACTTCGCCGGCTTCCCCGCGATCGTGGTCCCGGTCGGGGTCCGCGCCGACGGCCTGCCGGTCGCGGTCCAGTTCGTCGGGCCGCCCGGCACCGAGCTGCTGCTGCTCGCGCTCGCCGGGCAGGTCGAGCAGGCCGCGCCGTGGCGCCGGCACGCGCCCGGCTGGCCGCGCATGGCCGCCCGGCGGTAGCGGTGCGGCAGATCAGGGCGATCTCGAGCTGGGCGACCGCGGCGATGCTGACCGTCGCCGCGGCGGCCCTCACCCACCTGTGCACGGCGTTCCTGCCCCTGGTGGACATCTGGGCCGCGCACCGCCCGGGCAGTGACGTGGGTGCCGTGCGGCTCACCGGGTGGGTCGTGCTCGCCACCACGGTGCTCATCGCGTGGGCGGTGTTCACCGGCTGGGCCCGCCGGGCACGGTCGAACCTGGTCGCGTTCGGCATCCGTACCACATCCGCAATGCCGCTCATGGACGTCGCGGTCGGCAGCGTCGGCCGCGCACCGGCCCTGCGTCGCAGCATGCGGGTGCTCACGTGGCTGTGGTGGCTGAGCCTGCTGGCCGCGCTGGCCGCCGTGGCGCTCGGCGTGCTCGCCGGCCTGGACAACCTGCGCGAGATCGCCGACGTGCGCGACCGGGTCGCCGCCGGGGGGACCGTCGACGGGGCGCTGGTGTCGCACCTGTTCGGCCGGCAGCTGCTGCTGCGCCTGCCGGGGGCGGCGCTGAGCGTCGTCGCGGCCGTGTTCGCGCTGGTGCTGATCGCCAGGGTGACCAGCGCGCAGTACGGCCGCGTCGCCCGCATCCGGGGCGCCGCCGTGACCCGGGCGACCCTGCCGGCATTGCGCGCAGGCGATGAGGACTGGACGGTGGTGCTGCCGGTCGCGGTGGGTGGCACGATCAGGGAATGACTGAACTCGCGTCTGGGCTCGTGACGCTCGCTGACATCGAAGCGGCACGTGACCTGCTCTCCGGCGTGATCCGCCGGACGCCGGTCGAGCCCAACCGGCCCCTCACCGCGAAGCTCGGCGGCCCAGCCTGGCTCAAGTGCGAAAACCTGCAGCGTGCCGGGTCGTTCAAGGTCCGCGGCGCCTACGTGCGGATCTCCCGCCTCAGCGACGACGAACGGCGCCGGGGCGTGGTCGCGGCCAGCGCCGGCAACCACGCGCAGGGTGTCGCCCTCGCCGCCGGCCTGCTCGGCACCACCAGCACCGTCTTCATGCCGGTCGGCGCGCCACTGCCCAAGATCGCCGCCACGAAGGGCTACGGCGCCACGGTCCAGTTCGCCGGATCGTCGGTCGACGAGGCCCTCGTCGCCGCGCACCAGTTCGCGGAGCAGACCGGGGCGGTGCTGATCCACCCCTTCGACCACCTCGACATCATCGCCGGCCAGGGCACCCTCGGCCTGGAGCTGATCGAGCAGCTGCCCGACGTGCGGACCATCGTCACCGGCATGGGCGGCGGCGGCCTCATCTCCGGGCTGGCCGTCGCGGTCAAGGCGCTGCGTCCCGACGTGCGGATCATCGGGGTGCAGGCGGCCGGCGCCGCCGCCTTCCCGGAGTCGCTGCGCGCCGGGCGCCCGGTCCGGCTCGCCGCGCTGGGCACGATCGCCGACGGCATCGCGGTCGGCCGCCCCGGCGACCTGACGTTCGCGCACGTCAGCAAGCTCGTCGACGAGGTCGTCACGGTCACCGACGAGGACATCTCCCGGGCGCTGCTGATGCTGCTCGAGCGCGGCAAGACCGTCGTCGAGCCGGCCGGCAGCGTCGGCGTCGCGGCACTGCTCGCCGGTGTCGTCCAGGTCGAGACGCCGGTCGCGGCGGTGCTGTCCGGCGGCAACATCGACCCGATGCTCATGCTGCGGGTGATCGAGCACGGCCTCGCCGCCGCCGGCCGCTACCTGGCCTTCACCGTCCGCTGCGGCGACCGCCCCGGGCACCTGGCGAAGATCCTCGCGCAGATCGCCGAGCACGGCGCCAACGTCGTCGACGTCGCGCACCGCCGGCAGGACCCGCGGCTGCAGCTCGGCGAGGTCGAGATCCACCTGTCGGTGGAGACACGCGGCTCCGAACACTCCGACCGTCTCGTCAACGCGCTCCGTTCGGCTGGATACACGGTGACGTTCGGCGCGTAGAAGATCAATGTGACCTTCGGCCTCGGTTGGCTCGACCGCATCGCGCACCGCTCCGCCCGCCGCCACACCCTCGCCACCTTCGAGGCTTTCAGCGGCGGCGCCCATCGCACCGGGACGGCCGGCGCCGGCGTGCTGTTGGTCTCGTCGCTCCTGTTGTACGGCCTGATGCTGGCCCTGCTCGCCACCGGGATCTGGCTGTGCACGATCTCGGTCCCCGGCGTCGTTGCCGGCCTGCTGGTGATCGGTATCGCGGTCCTGCTGCGCCCCCGGTTCGGCCGGGTGCCGAAGTACGCGACCGAGGTCACCGCGTCGGCGGCGCCGCAGTTGCACGCGCTGGTCCGGGAGGCGGCCACGGCGGTCGGCGCGCCGGTGCCGCGGATCTACGTGGAAGGCGACGCGTTCGACGCGGCGGCCGGCATGGTCGGCCTGCGCCGGCGTCCGGTCCTGGTGCTGGGCCTGCCGTTGTGGAACGCGCTGCCGCGGCAGTCGCGGATGGCGTTGCTGGGCCACGAGCTCGGCCACTTCGTCAACGGCGACCCGCGCCGCCGCCTGCTGACCCAGCCGTCGCTGACCAGCCTGGCCGAGCTCGACGCCCTGCTGGAGCCCGAGTCCGCCCGGGAGACCGCCGGCTGGACGGAGGGGTTCCTCGTCATGTGGGTCGTCCGGCCGCTGCTGAACCTGGTCAAGCTGCTGCTGCGGGCCCTGCTCTGGGCGCCCAGGACCGCGCTTGCCGTGCTGGTGCTGCGGGAAGGGCAGCGGGCGGAATACCGGGCCGACCTGGTCGCGGCGCGGATGGCCGGTCGCGCGGCGGCCGTCGATCTGTTCGACACGCTCGTGGTCATGGACAGCCTGGCGATGCTGATCATGCGGGACGCCAGGGCCGGTCGGCCGGTCGCCGAATGGCCGCAGACCACCCTGCAGCTGCTCGCGGAGGTCCGTCCGCAGCTGGCCGTGCGGCGCGAGGCCGCGACGCTCCGCGAGACCACGCTGTTCGCCAGCCACCCGCCGTCGGGGCTGCGGGCGCGGCTGATCGAGGCGACCGCCGGCGAGTCGGCGGCGGTGGTGCTCGACCCGGCGCGCAACGAACGGATCGACGCCGAGCTGGCGAAGTACAGTGCCAGCTCGGCGCGGACCCTCAGGGCGTTGTGAGCCTCAGCCGCCGAACGGCTCGAACTTGATGATCTTCACCTTGATCTGAGCGCCGTTCGGGGCGGTGTACTTCACCTGGTCACCCTTTTTCGCGCCGAGGATCGCCTTGCCCAACGCGGACTCGGGGCTGTAGACGGTGAGATCCGTCGTCGCCGCGATCTCCCGGGAACCCAGCAGGAACGTCTCGCTGTCGTCCTCGTCGTCGTCGAACTGGATCGTCACGACGGTGCCGGGCGCGACCTTGTTGCTCGTCGGCGCCTCGCCGACGACCGCCTTGCGCAGGAACTCCTTCAGGTACAGGATGCGGCCCTCGGCCTTGCCCTGCTCCTCGCGGGCGGCGTGGTAGCCGCCGTTCTCGCGCAGGTCGCCCTCTTCGCGGCGTGCGTTGATCTCCGCGGCGATCGCCGGCCGGTTGGCGATGTGCTCGTCCAGCTCGGCCTGCAGCCGGTCATATGCTTCCTGCGACAGCCAGGTTGTCCCCTGGTCGCCGTCGGTCGTCGACACTGAAGATCTCCTTAACGGGCACGCTCGGTCAAACCACCAACGTACCAGTGAGCCGCATCACCACCGGTATGGAAAATGCCGGGTGCTCAGCGGCTTCGGTGCGGGCCGCACGCCGGGACCTCCACGGTGACCGGCCGGTCGCTGGTCGCCAGGCGGTAGGTGACCAGCGCCTCGGGGCCTTTCGGGACGTCGACCTCGGCCAGCCCGACCTCCTCGCCGCTGGCCGAGCGGGCCCGGACCCGGCAGGTGGCCTCCTTGTCGGCGTCCTTGCGGACCACGAAGTCGACGGTGATGCCGTCGTCGCTGATCGCGTAGAAGCGCTGGACCTGAGGCTCGTACTCCTGCGGCCCGTACTGCTGGAACAGCTTGACCGCGATGAGGAGCCCGGCGACCGCTGCGACGGCGGCGACGAGGGCGACCAGCCAGGTGCGGCGCGGCCGGGGCTCCCGGCGGCGGCCGTAGCGGCCCGGCGGGTACTTGGCTGTGGCGTGCGTCTCGGTCACGGGAAGGTGGTCCTCGTCGTTTCGTCGGAGGTACCGACCACAATAGGGTCGTAACCCGGGGCGCCCCGGCAGCGGGGTTGACGGACACCTTGAGGAGAGCTCGTGAGCGAGCAACTGCGATTGATGGCGGTGCACGCGCATCCCGACGACGAGTCGAGCAAGGGCGCGGCCGCGACGGCGCGCTATGCCGCGGAGGGCGTCGAGGTGCTGGTCGTCACGTGCACCGGCGGCGAGCGCGGCAGCGTGCTCAACCCGAAGCTGGACCGGCCCGATGTCTGGGAGAACATCGCGACCATCCGCCGCGCCGAGATGGACCGGGCGCGCGAGATCCTCGGGGTCGACCAGGCGTGGCTGGGCTTCGTCGACTCCGGATATCCGGAGGGTGACCCGCTGCCGCCGTTGCCCGAGGGCTGCTTCGGGCTGATGGATCCCGAGGAGGCGGCGGCGCCGCTGGTCGAGCTGATCCGCTCGTTCCGCCCGCACGTGATCACCACGTATGACGAGGAGGGCGGCTATCCGCACCCCGACCACGTCATGACCCACAAGGTGAGCATGGTGGCGTTCGAGGCGGCCGGCGACGCGACCCGCTATCCGGACAAGGGCGAGCCGTGGCAGCCGCTGAAGCTCTACTACAACATGGGCTGGTCCCGGGTCCGCATGCTCGCCCTGCACGAGGCGATGATCGAGGCCACCGGCGAGTCGCCGTATACGGAATGGATGAAGCAGTGGGAGGACCGGCCCGACAAGGCCGACCGGGTCACCACCCGCGTGCCGTGCGGCGAGTTCTTCGAGGCCCGTGACGACGCGCTGCGGGCGCACGCCACCCAGGTCGACCCGGACGGCTTCTGGTTCGCGGTCCCGCTCAACATCCAGCAGAAGGTGTGGCCCACCGAGGACTATGAGCTGGTGAAGTCGCACGTGGACACCCGCACCCCGGAAGACGATCTTTTCGCGGGCGTAAGGTAGCGGTATGCACGCCCTGCAGATTCTCGCCGAGAACAACTTCGGGGACACCCGCTCGGGCGGTTTGGCCGGTCCGATGGGGCTGCTCATCATCGTGCTGCTCGCGATCGCGACGGTGTTGTTGATCCGCAACATGAGCGCCCGGATCCGCCGCCTTCCCGCGGAGTTCCCGGATCCCGACAAACCCGCCACCTCGGCCGACGAGCCTGACCTCGGCGACCGGTCGGAGCCAGAATCGCGGCGCTGACCACTGTTGTGCCTTTCTTCCGTGCTTTAGCCTTCACGGGGTGCGCGTTCCTTTCGCCGGACGCGTCTCCCTGTGCGGCAGGGAAGGGGGGCAAATGGTGGACACCCCGTTTGTCCGCATATCTGCTCACGCTACGCAGGCGGGCCACCGCTTAGCGTCATTGTCGGCCATCGATTCGGCGTATCGATGAGACCCGTTCCGGCGCGGCTCGCCGCCGCCGTCGCGTCCGCCGCTGCCGCCAGCGCGGTCCTCGCCGCGTTCCTGACCGCCGGGTTCCCGGCGACGCCGTATGCCGCTTCCACCTCCGCCGGTGTGCTCGCCGCCGTCGCGGCGGGCTTCGGCGTCGTGGTCCTCGCGCAGCTCGCCCGCCTGAAGGTGCGCGCCGGTGCCGGGCATGCCACCCTCGCCTGGGGCGAGGCGGCGATGGTCGTGCTGTGCGTCAACCTGCCGGCCGCGACGATCCCGCTGGTCGTCCTCGCCGGCGTCGCCGTGTCGCACGCCATCCTGCGCGGCGTCGACGCCCGGGCCGGCCGCGTCCGCACCCTCCGCGACCTGCTCTACAGCGTCTCCGCGCTGACCGTCGCCGGCACCCTCGCCGCCGCGACCACCGTCCTCGTCCAGCCGGTCCACGACGTCCCCCTGTCCCCGCGGGGCATCGTCGCCCTGTGCGCCGGCGCGCTGGTGTACTGCGTCGTCGCGATCGGCCTGGTCGCCGCGCACGTCGCGACCACCCGCGGCGGCCGGCCCGCCACCGTCGCCGTCGAGCTGCTGCGCGGCAAGCTCCTCATGGTCGTCGGCAACATCGCGGTCGGCCTGGTCGTCGTCTGGACCTGCTTCACCGATGCCCTCCTGCTGCTGCTCCTGCCGCCCGTGCTGTGGCTGCTCCAGCAGCTCTACGCCAGCCGCCTCGGCGAACGCGAGGAGCGCCACACCTGGCACGAGTTCGCCGAGGCGACCCGCGACCTCAACGGGCTCGACGTGCGCGGCACCGCCGACGCCGGCATCGAGGGCGCCCGGCGCCTCTTCGGCGTCACCGGCGCGCGGGTGATCCTGGCCGACGGCACCGTCTTCGGCGAGACACCGGCCGGCGCCGCGGTCGTGCATGCCCTGGCCGTCGGCACGGTTGCCGTCGGTGACCTCCACCTGACCGGCCTCGGCCGGCTGCGGTCCCGCAACCAGCGGATGCTCGACGCCTTCGGCGACGCCCTCGCCGCCGCGCTGCACGACGCGATCACCCAGGACGAGCTGCGCACGATGAGCGAGCGCACCACGTACGACGCGGTCCACGACCCGCTCACCGGCCTGTTCAACCGGGCGGCGCTGCTGTCGCGGGGCAACGCCATGCTGCGCCGCCGCGGTCCCGACGACCCCGTCGCGATGCTGCTGCTGGACATCAACGACTTCAAAGAGGTCAACAACGCCCTCGGCCACGCCGCCGGCGACGAGGTGCTGCGCGTCATCGCCGGCCGGGTCGCCGAGGCCGGCAACGCCGGCGACCTGCTCGCCCGGCTCGGCGGCGACGAGTTCGCGCTGCTCATCACCGACCTCGACACCGGCGGCGCCGACCTCGCCCTCGCCGCGGCGGTGGAGCGGGCCCGCAAGCTGGGCGCGCAGATCGCCGTGCCGATGCGGATCGACGGGGTGCTGCTGTCGAAGGAACCGTCGATCGGCGTGGTCGTCGCCGCGGCCGGTGAGGTCGACCTCACCGAGCTCCTGCGCCGCGCCGACATCGCCATGTACCAGGCGAAGCGCGCCGTCCAGCCGGTCGCCTGGTACGACGCCGGCCGCGACGACGCCAGCACCGACCGCCTCGCACTGCTCGCCGAACTGCGCGAGGCGCTGCAGGCCGAGGGGCAGCTCACCGTCGAGCTGCAGCCCGCCGTGTCCCTCGCCGCCGGCGCCCAGCAGATCACCGGCGTCGAGGCCCTCATCCGGTGGAAGCATCCGCGCCGCGGCCGGCTCGCCCCCGACCAGTTCCTGCCGGTCGTGGAGGCCAGTGAGCTGATGGGCCCGCTGACCAGGTGGGTCCTGGACCGGGCCATCGGCCTGGCGTCCGGCTGGCGCCGCGCCGGGCTGGCCGTGCCGGTGTCGGTCAACATCTCCGCCCGCAGCCTGCTGGAGCGGCAGCTGCCCGAGACGATCAGCGACCTGCTGACCCGGCACCGGCTGCCCGCCGAGCTGCTCGTCCTGGAGATCACCGAGACGGTGATGCTGTCGAAGTCGCCGGTCATCGACGACGTCCTCGCCCGGGTCCGGCGCCTCGGCGTCCAGCTCGCCGTCGACGACTTCGGCACCGGGTTCTCGTCGTTCACGGTGCTCACGCGGCTGCCCGTGCAGGAGGTGAAGATCGACCGGGAGTTCGTCGCCCAGATGATCGACTCCTCGAAGGCCGAGGCGATCGTCCGGGCCACCGTCGAGCTCGCGCTCCGGCTCAACCTGCGCATCGTCGCCGAGGGCGTGGAGAACCCGGACCAGCGCGCCGCCCTGGCCGCGCTGGGCTGCACGTCCGCGCAGGGATTCCTGTTCCATCCGCCCATGTCCGCCGACCGGCTGGCCGCCGTGCTGCGCGAACGCCGCCAGGTGCAGCGCCGTCACCTGCGCGCCGAGGGAGCCGGCTAGCCGTCCGTTGCCGCCCCCCGGCGCCGTGGTGTCGATGCTAGGGTCGCCGCAACATTCCTTGAGCGGGGGCTGGGATGAGCGTCATCGATGTGTCCACCCTGGGGCGGACGTTCCGTACCCGCAGCGGCCTGCGCCGCACCGAGAAGGTCGTCGAGGCCGTGCGGGGCATCTCGTTCCAGGTCGAGCGGGGCGAGCTGTTCGGCCTGCTCGGGCCCAACGGCGCCGGCAAGACCACGACGATCAAGATGCTCATCACGCTGCTCCTGCCCACCAGCGGGCGGATCGAGGTCCTCGGCCACGACGTGGTCGCCAGGCCCCGCGAGGTGCGCGGCCGGGTCGGCTATGTCTTCGGCGGCGACCGCGGGCTGTATGAGCGCCTCTCCGGCCTGGACAACCTGCGGTATTTCGCCGAGCTGTATGCGGTGCCGGCCCGCGAGCAGCGCGCCCGCATCGGCGAGCTGCTCGAGCTCGTCGGCCTGACCGGTCGTGAGGGGGAGCGGGTCGAGGGCTATTCGCGCGGCATGCGCCAGCGCCTGCACATCGCCCGCGGCCTGCTGCACCGCCCCGAGATCCTGTTCCTCGACGAGCCGAGCATCGGCATCGACCCCGTCGGCGCCCGCGAGCTGCGGCAGACCGTCAAGGCCCTCATCGAGCAGGGCACCACGGTCCTGCTCACCACGCACTACATGTTCGAGGCCGACGAGCTCTGCGACCGCATCGCCGTGCTCGCCGGCGGCCGCATCGTCGCCGAGGGCACCCCCGATCAGCTGAAGCAGAAGGTCAGCGTCGGCAACGTCGTCGAGGTCGAGGTCTTCGGCCTGTCCGACGGCGCCGACCAGCGGATCCGCGCGCTGCCCGGGGTCCGCTCGCTGGTCGTCGAGGAGCGCGGCCCGGCCCAGGTCCTGCTGGTCCACGCCGAGCCCGGCTCGGAGCTGACCCAGTCCGTGCTCGGCACCCTCGACGGCGCCCGGGTCGGCCGGGTCGCGACCCGCCAGCCGACCCTCGAGGACGCCTATGTCGAGCTGGTCGGTGGCGCGTGAGGGTCCTGCGCGTGATCGGCGTGTCGTGGTGGCTGCAGCTGAAGCTGCGCAGCCGCTCCGCCTTCGACGGCCTGCTCGGCGTCCTGTATCCGCTGTTCTTCTCCACCGTCGTCTTCATGATGTTCACCCACGGCGGCGCGCAGGGCCCGGCGCTGCTCAGCGCCGCCGTCGGCGCCAGCGTCATGGGCGTATGGTCCTCGACCAGCACCACCGCCTCGGCCGCCCTGCAGCAGGAGCGCCGCCAGGGCACCCTCGAGCTGCTGGTCGCGGCGCCGACCCCGCTGCCGGTGGTCATCCTGCCGGTCACGCTGTCGATGGCCACGGTCGGCGCATACAGCCTGGGCGTCACCCTGCTGTGGGGCCGCTTCGTGTTCGGCGTCGACCTCGCCGTGCAGCGCCCGGCCCAGTTCGTGCTGGCCGTGCTCGTCACCGTCGTGTCGATCGGCGTCCTGGGCTTCCTGCTCGCGGTCTCCTCGGTGCGGTATCGCACCGCGTGGGCGCTCGGCACCGCCCTGGAGATGCCGGTCTGGCTCATCAGCGGCTTCCTGGTGCCCCTCGACCTGTTGCCCGGCTGGATCCGGCCGATCTCCTGGCTCCTCGCGCCGACCTGGGGCATCGACGCCATCCGCGCCGCCGCCGAGGGCCGCACCGCCGTGCCGGCCCTGGCCGCGTGCCTGGGCCTCGCCGCCGGGTATGGCGTGATCGGCTCCCTCCTGGCGGTCCGCCTCGTCGACGCCGCCCGCCGCCACGCCACCCTGGCCCTGACATGAGTAGCCTTCGGCTGTTCGTGCTGGGCGGGCTGACCAGCTACCGGGCGCTGTTCTCGTGGTTGAGCCCGTGGATCCTGATCCCCACGTTCATCGTCAGCCCGGTCGCGCAGATCCTCTTCTTCGCCTACGTCGGCCGCGCCGCCGGCGTCGGCGACGACGCGTTCTTCGTCATCGGCAACGCGGTGCAGAACGCGGCGATCCCGTGCATCTTCGCCATGGGCTTCACCGTCGGCGACGAACGCCGCCAGGGCACCCTCGGCCTGCTGCTCGTCTCGCCGGCGCGCCGCATCCCGCTGTTCCTCGGCCGCGCGCTGCCCGTCGTCGTCAACGGCCTCGCCGTCGCCCTCGTCGCCCTCGTCGCCGGGGCGGCGCTGCTGGACGTGCCGATCAGAGCCTCGTCGCTGCTGTCCCTCACCGGCGTGGTGGCCGTGTCGGCCTTCGCCTGCACCGGTCTCGGCCTCGCCAACGCGGCCGTGTCGCTGCGGGTCCGCGACGTCGCCGTCCTGTCCAACCTGGTCGTCTGCGTCCTGCTGGTCTTCGCCGGCGTCAACGTGCCGCTGTCCGAGCTGCCCGGCTGGATGGCCGCCGTCGCGCGCTGGCTCCCGCTGACCCACGGCATTGCCGCGGCCCGCGAGGTCGCGGCCGGCGCCGACCTGTCCTCCGTCCGTGACGACGTGCTCGCCGAGGCCGGCCTCGGCACCCTGTACGTGGTGATCGGCCTCGCCCTCCTCGCCTGGTTCGAGCGCGAAAGCCGCCGCAAGGCATCCCTCGACGTCGCTTGATCGCCGGTACGCCGGGCGCGGATTTCGTCAGCTCAAACTGTGGAATGGAGTATTCCGTTCTGATAGACTGGACGCAGTCACCGAGTTGAGGGAGTGCGCGATGAGCTCGAACACCTGGACCGTCCTGGACGAGTCGCACGCGGCGTTGCGGGCGGTGCTCGCCGGACTGCGGCCGTCGGACCTGCGGCTGGCCACGCCGTGCGAGTCGTGGACCCCGTCACCCAGGTCCTGCAGCACGCGGCGGGCGACCAGCTCGGCTTCGCCGCGGCGGTCACCGGGGAGGGCTGGCCGGCGTTCGACCCGTTCGCGCCGTCGGGGGAGCTCGACGGGGACCTCGCCGCGTTCGTGGCGTTCGTCGAGGAGACGATGCGGGCGTCCGCCGCGGCCTGGGCGACCGTCGCTGCCGACGCCACCGAGGCGCCCACGCCGCTGCCGCAGGGCAAGATGGCCGGTTGGCTCGGCGCCGGGGCGTGCGGGCTGGACGCCGCCGTCCACGCCTGGGACGTCGCCGTCGCGACCGGGCAGCCCTCGCCGCTGTCGGACGCCCTCGCGGAGCGGCTGCTGCCGGTCGCGCGGGAGCTGGTCGAGCCGCTGCGGGCGTACGGTGCTTACGCGCCCGCGCTGCCGGCCACCGCCGAGGACGGCCCGGCGGTCACGCTCCTGCGATACCTGGGCCGCGCCGCCTGACCACCTGCGTGGCGCCCCGACAGTGGGTGACGGGTCCGGTACCGTCTGCGGCATGCGCGGGGAGCGAACGGTCGTCGCCGTCTTCGTGGTCGGGGCACTCGCGGTCGCGGCGTTCGTGGTCCTCGACCGTTACGGAAGCTCGGCCCAGTTCGCGGACCTGCCCGGCGACGCCGACGTGCGGCTCGTCGGCAGGTTCACCCCGCGGCAGGTGGACCGGCTCGCGTCGCTGCCGCAGGCGGCCGCCGTGGAGTGCGGCACCACCCTGTACGGCGTCACCGTCGTCACCTCCCGCGGCGTGCTCAACGGCTCGACCGTCCTGACCGCCGCGAACCGGCCGGGCCTGCGCTGGTCGGAGCTGCGGTCGGGGGCGTACCCGACGTCGGACGCGCAACTGCTCATCGACGAGCGGACCGCGGACGCCCACGACATCCGCGTCGGCGAGCGGGCGACCCTCTCGCGCGGGCAGGTCGTGGTCAACGCCGCCGTCGTCGGCATCGCGGTCCGCCCCGCCGACAAGGCCGTCGGCGCCCGCGAGGCGGTGTTCCTGCTCCCGGCGGGCGCGGTCTCGGCGCTGGAAGGCGGCGCGTCCTGCGACGCAGTGACGGTCGAGCTGCGCCGGCGCCGGGACGCGAGCACGTTCAGCCGCGCGGCCCACGACCTGCTCGACACCCCGCCCGCCGTCATCTACGACGAGTCGCTCCGCGGTCACGTCTGACCCAGGCGCTCAGGCTCGCGTCGTCACGCGGCCTCGATCTGAGCGCACGCAAGGGAACCGGACGCGACGCCGCCGACCGCGAACACCGGCCTCGGCACGGCTTACGGCTGGGAGCCCGACCGGGCTTACGGCTGGGAGCCCGACCAGGTGAGCGACAGCCCGGTCGCCGCGCGGGCGGCCCGGATCTCCATCGTGTCGCCCAGGATCACGGCCCGGTCGATGACGATGGTGGTGTCGTCCAGGGAATACGTGGTCCGGTCGCTGACGAAGACCGGCGTGCCCACCGGTGCCCGCAGGTGCCCGGCGAGGGTCTCGTCCAGCACGTCGGGGCGGATCGTCTCGGCCGCCCTGGCGACCGCGACCCCGGCGTCGGCGAGCGCCGCATACAGGGACTTGTTGGCGAAGTCGACCGAACGCAGCCGGTTTCCGAACGGCTTGCGGACCCACGACACCTGATGCACGGCGGGCCGGCCGGCGAACTCCCGGACCCGCTCGAGCCGCAGCGCCGGCGCCCCCAGCTGGACGGCGACCGTCGACGGCGGGCGGCGCAAGGTGTTGTCCAGGACCCTGGTGTGCACCTCGTGCCCCTGGTCGCGCAGGTCATCGGCGAGGCTGCGGAGCGACCCGAGCCGATACGCGAGGTGCGGCGGCGACACATAGGTGCCCTTGCCCGCCTGCTGGACGATCAGCCCTTCGTCGCTGAGGTGCCGCAGCGCCTGCCGCAGCGTCATCAGGGTCACGCCATAGCTGTGGCTGAGGTCCCGTTGCGCGGGCAGGGCGTCGCCCGGCGCGTAGTGGCCGGCGCGGATCTTCTCGGCCAGGTCGGCGGCGATGCTGCGATACCGCGGCTCGGGGCTGATCGGCTCACCCTTCGTCTATGGCCTCCCGGATCGACCGGAGATATGCCCCGAGCTCGGCCGGTGTGGCACCGTCGAGCACCCGGCGCATGATCGCGGCGCCGATGACGACACCGTCGGCGAGCTGGGCGGCCTGCGCGGCCTGCGCCGGAGTGGAGATGCCGAATCCTAGCAACACCGGCAGGTCGCAGCGGTCGGTGAGCCGCCGAGCCAGATCCGCCGCGGACGCGGCGAGGGTGTCGCGCTCCCCGGTCGTGCCCATGACCGTGACCGCGTAGACAAAGCCGCGGCTACGGCGGGCGATCTCGTCGAGGCGCTCGTCCGGGGTGGCCGGCGACGCCAGCAGCACCAGATCAAGATCCAGATTCTCGGCCTCGGCGCACTCCTCCAGGGGCAGGTCGGGCACGATCAGCCCGTCGAAGCCCGCGTCCCGCAGGGTCGCGCAGAAGGCGGCCGCGCCGTCGCGGACGACGAGGTTGGCATACGTGCTGGCAATGAGCGGCACGGTGCCCGCGACCTCCGAGACGCGGGTCAGGATGCCGCGCAGCGTCGCACCCCGGGTCAGCGCCGCGTGGGTGGCCTCCTGGATCGTGGCGCCGTCGAGCGTCGGGTCGGAGAACGGCAGGCCGATCTCGATCGCGTCGGCACCGGCGTCGACCAGCGCCCGCAGGTGGTCGGTCCAGCCGGCGACCGCGCCACCGGTGAGATAGGGCATCAGGACCTTGTGGTCGCCCGGCAGTTTCACAGCAGCTCCTTCAGCGCGGAGATGTCCTTGTCGCCGCGGCCGGACAGGGTCAGCATCACGGTCGAGCCGGCGGGCAGCGTGCCGTCGGTGGCGGCGCGGATCACCCACGCGACCGCGTGCGCGGACTCGAGCGCCGCCACGATGCCTTCGGTGCGGGCGAGCCGGACGACCGCGTCGACCACCTCGGTGTCGCCGACCGTCACATACCGGGCCCGGCCGAGGTCGCGCAGGTGCACGTGCTCGGGGCCGATGCCGGGGTAGTCGAGCCCGGCCGCGATCGAGTGGGCCTCCAGGACCTGGCCGTCGTCGTCCTGCAGGAACATCGAACGCACCCCGTGCAGCACGCCGAGGGTGCCCCGGGTGGCGCCCGCGCCGCCCTCGGCCTCGACCCCGACCAGCTTCGCGGTCGTGTCGACGAACCCGGCGAACGTCCCGGCCGCGTTGGACCCGCCGCCGACGCACGCGACGACATAGTCGGGCACGGCGGCCGGCAGGGCGGTGGCGCACTGGCGGCGGGCCTCGTCACCGATGACCCGCTGGAACTCGCGCACCATCCACGGATAGGGCATCGGACCGAGCACTGATCCCATGCAGTAGTAGCTGTCCTCGGTGGCGCCGACCCAGTGGCGCATCGCTTCGCTGGTGGCGTCCTTCAACGTCCTTGCCCCGGTGCGCACCGGCACGACCTCCGCGCCGAGCATCCGCATCCGGAACACGTTGAGCGCCTGCCGCTCGATGTCCCGCTCGCCCATGAACACGATCGCCGACAGCCCGAACATCGCCGCCGCGGTCGCGGTCGCCACCCCGTGCTGCCCCGCCCCGGTCTCGGCGATCAGCCGCTTGTGCCCCATCCGGGTCGCCAGCAGCGCCTGGCCGATCACGTTGTTGATTTTGTGCGAGCCGGTGTGGGTGAGGTCCTCGCGCTTGAGCAGCAGCGTCACGCCGAGCTCGGCGGACAACCGCACCGCCGGCGTCAGCGGCGTCGGCCGGCCGACGTGGGTGGCGAGCAGGCCGGCCAGCTGGTTGCGGAACGCGGGGTCGGCCCACGCCGCCCGGAACGCCTCCTCGACCTGCCGGCAGGCGCCGATCAGCGACTCGGGCACATAGCGCCCGCCATATTCGCCGAACCTGCCCAGCGGTCCCGGATCGTCCATCAGCTGCACGCGATCGGGCGTGCGATGCGGCCGGATCAGCAGATCACCCATGGTGTCGTGGCTCCAAGAGTTCTAGAACTGTCGTGACTGTTCTAGAACAGTGACAGACTCGGGCGGGGAAGTCAAAGCCGGTTCGGGGGCGACGCCACGACGGGGCAGCGCGCGGGCACCGCGGTGGCGTAGTCTCCTGCGTCGATCGGACTTCATCGTTCGAGCAGCCTCGGGGGAGTCAATGGACACATCGACGTATCGCGTGCCGCCACGGGTCGCGGCGCTCGCCCAGCGCCAGCAGCTCGGCGCCCTCGTCGCCGTGCACAAGGGCGACCACCCACTGGTGGAGTGCGCCACCGGCCTCGTCATCGCGGCCGTCCTTTTCGGCGCCGCCGCGGGCGTCGGCTGGGTCGTCTCGCTCGTCGAGTTCCTCCAGATCAAGGTGCTCGCCCTGCTCGTCCTGCTGCTGGCGATCGGCGGCCTGGCCGCGGCCGGCTACGCCTTCTTCCGGCTCTTCGGCGCCCACGTCGTCGTCCACCACTACGCGCACGGCCTGGTGTGGACCCGCAACCGCAGCGTCGACGCCGTCCCGTTCTCGTGGATCGACGAGATGTACGTGACACGCAAGGACGCCAAGGCCACCGCCGCGGGCCTGGTCACGCTCGACGGTCGCACGGTCGATGTCACCGGCGCCGAGAAGCCGGACTACACGGCCTTCGTCGACCGCCTCGAAGCCGAACTGACCGCCCGCCGCCGCCGGATCCTGCCCGCCCGCCGCGAGGTCGGCCGCGAACCGGCCGGCGTCGGCATCAGCGACCGCGTCATCGCGGTCCTCGCGGTCATCGTCGGCGGTGCCCTCGTCGCCGCCATCGGCGTCGGGCTGTCCCGCACCGGCCTGCCGGGCCCGGTCGCGGCCGTCATCGGCTTCCTGATCATCGGCGTCACCGTCGGCCTGCTCGGCGCCCGCTTCGACAGCCGGATCGCGGTCGTCGGCGGGATCTTCGCCGCCGTCGGCGGCCTCGTCATGATGGTCGCCGTCGGCCGGCTGATCCCGCAGGTCAACAAGTACGTGACGGCAACGGTGGTCCTCGCCGTCGAGATGGGCATCCTGTCCGTCGTTCTCAACGCCTACCGGCGCCTGCCCGCCCTGCCGCCCACCCGCACCCGCAAGCGGCTGGCCGCCCGCCAGGGCTGGGAGTTCCTGCCGTCGCTCACCGTGGCGATCCCCGGCCCGCAGTCCGCGCGGCAGCTGATCGGCGTCCAGGAGGGCGCCCAGTCGGTCGAGCTCTTCGACGTCGTCCGGGGTGCCGTGAACGGCGTGCCGGTGCTGGCCGGCGACCGGTACCGCCGCAAACCCCGCCGCTCAGATCCGGTGCAGACCGTGTGGATGGTGCCGCTCGCGTCGCCGGTGCCCTACGTCTCCCACACGTCCCTGGACACCACCGGCCAGTCGGGCATCTTCACCGTCACCCCGCCGTGGTGGATGGAGGGCTCGTTCCTGCTGTGCGAGGGCCCGGGCGACCCCGAGACGATCGTTGCTTGGGCGTCCTCCCTCACCCGCATCGCCACCACCATGCCCTGGGAGACGATCCGCGCCAGAACCCCTGGGTCCCACAGCGCATAGGTGACGCCGCTGGGCTGCGAAGCATGCGCCGCGGCGGGGAACCTCCTGTGGCACTGGTACGGCCGGCGGAACGGTCCGGCATAGGCTGACGGTATGGCCAACCGTCTTGCCGGCGCCACTTCGCCGTATCTGCAGCAGCACAAGGACAATCCCGTCGACTGGTGGCAGTGGTCGCCGGAGGCGTTCGAGGAGGCGCGGCGGCGGGATGTGCCGGTGCTCATCTCGGTCGGGTACGCGGCGTGTCACTGGTGTCATGTGATGGCGCACGAGTCGTTCGAGCATGAGGACGTCGCAGCGCTCGTCAACGAGCTGACGGTGCCGATCAAGGTGGACCGGGAGGAGCGGCCCGACGTCGACGCGGTGTACATGACGGCGACGCAGGCGATGACCGGGCAGGGTGGCTGGCCGATGACGGTGTTCGCCACGCCCGACGGCGAGCCGTTCTACTGCGGCACCTACTTCCCGCGCGACGCGTTCCAGCGCCTCGTCACGGCGGTGTCCGACGCCTGGAAGAACCAGCGGGAGGCGGTGCACCAGCAGAGCGCGAAGGTGGTCGACGCGATCCGGCAGGTCGCCGCGAGACCGCCGGCCAATCCGATGCACGAGGGGGTCCTCGACGCCGCCGCGCAGAGCCTGGTCAAGGTGTACGACAAGGAGCACGGCGGGTTCGGTGGGGCGCCCAAGTTCCCGCCGCACATGAACCTGCTGTTCCTGCTGCGGCACTACCAGCGCACCCACGACGACGGGGTGCTCGACATCGTGCGGTTCACCTGCGAGCGGATGGCCCGCGGCGGCATGTACGACCAGCTCGCCGGCGGGTTCGCGCGGTACGCGGTGGACGGCACGTGGACGGTGCCGCACTTCGAGAAGATGCTCTACGACAACGCGCTGCTGCTGCGGGTGTACGTGCAGCTGGACCGGATCGCCGGTGGTGGCACCGCGCGGCGGGTGGCAGGGGAGATCGCCGACTTCCTGCGGCAGGACCTGCACGACGGGCACGGGTTCATCTCGGCGCTGGACGCGGACACCGACGGCGTCGAGGGCCTCACCTACGTGTGGACGCCGGCGCAGATCGACGATGTCCTCGGCGAGATCGACGGCGCCTGGGCCCGCTACCTGCTCGAGGTCACCGCGGACGGCACGTTCGAGGACGGCGCCTCGGTGCTGCAGCTGCCCGAGGACCCGCTCAACCTGGAGCGCTGGCTGGACATCAAGCGGCGCCTTCGAACCGCCCGGGACGCCAGGCCGCAGCCCAGCCGCGACGGCAAGATCGTCGCGGCGTGGAACGGGTTGGCGATCACCGCTCTGATCGAGTTCGGCCAGGTGTACGGCGACCCGCAGGCCGTCCAGCTCGCCGTCGGCACCGCCAGGTACCTGGCCGACACCCACATCGTCGACGGGCGGCTGCGGCGGGTGTCCCGCGACGGCGTCGTCGGTGCCCCCGCCGGCGTGCTGGAGGACTACGGCGCGGTCGCGGAGGCGTTCTGCGCGGTGCACCAGGCGACCGGCGACGGCGAGTGGCTGCGCCTCGCGAAGCTGCTCCTGGACGTGGCCCTGGAACGGTTCGCGGACCCGGACGGCGGGTTCTTCGACACCGCCGACGACGCGGAGCAGCTGGTCAGCCGGCCGCGCGACGTGACCGACAACGCGACCCCGTCCGGCCTGTCCGCGATCGCGGCGGCCCTCGTCACGTATTCGGCGCTGACGGCGGACGTCACCCGGAGGGAGGCGGCGGAGCGGGCCCTCGCCACGGTCGCGATGGTCGCGGCGACCCACGGCCGCTTCACCGGCTACGCCTGCTCGGTCGGCGAGGCGCTGCTGTCCGGCCCGTACGAGATCGCGGTCGCCACCAGCGACCGCACCGACCCTCTCGTCGCCGCCGCCTGGTGGCACGCGCCGCCCGGCGCCGTGGTCGTCGCCGGCCCGCCGGACACGCCGGGGGTGCCGCTGCTGGAGAGCCGGGTCCAGCGCGACGGAAGGCCCACCGCGTACATCTGCCGCAACTTCGTGTGCGACGCGCCCGTGACCGAGCTGGAGGACCTGGTCGCCGGTCTGGGCTGACCGCCCCCGGTCTGGGTCGAGCGTCGCCGGTCTGGGTTTCAGCGCCAGGCGAACACGCCTTCCCTTGGCATGTCCTTGTAACGGTGTAATCGTGTAATCAGCGATACGCGAGCAAGGGAGTAAGCACATGCGACGAGGAGAATGGCGTCCGCGGGCCGAGCAGCCGCCGCCCGCCACCGACGCGCCCGCCTGGATCGGCGGCGCGCTGCCCGAGGGCTGGTTCACCGGGCCCGCCGAGATCACCATCGACCGTGACGAGATCACCATCGTCGGGCGGCTCAGCGAGCCCACCCTGGCCGACGACGCGAGCGACGCCGACCGGTCCGCCGCCGAGCAGGGCCGCATCGCCGGGTTCCGGGAGACCACCCGCGACCAGCGCATCGGCATCGCGCAGCAGCTGGAGCGGCGCTACCAGCGCAAGGTCGCGTGGGGCGTGCGGGTCGGCGAGACCCGGGAGCTGTTCACCACGTTCTCCGCGCCGGTGATGACCCGGCTGCGGCAGGCGGAGCGGCAGGTCCTGGACACCCTCGTCGACTCCGGCGTGGCCCGGTCCCGCTCCGAGGCCCTGGCCTGGTGCGTCGCCCTGGTCGGGCAGCACGCCGAGTCGTGGCTGGCCGAGCTCCGCCAGGCCATGACCCAGGTGGACGAACTGCGCAAGCAGGGCCCCACGGTGTGATCCGCATCGGCCGCGGCGCCCCGCACAGGGTGCGCCGCGGCCGGAAAAGCTACGCTCACCAGCCTATGGACTCGCGAACCGGACTCCCCGTCGTGGGCATGGTGGGCGGCGGCCAGCTGGCCCGCATGACCCACCAGGCCGCCATCGCCCTCGGCCAGTCGCTGCGGGTGCTCGCCGTCTCCGCCGACGACGGCGCCGCGCTCGTCGCCGCCGACGTCACGATCGGCCGGCACGACGACCTCGACGCGGTCCGGCAGTTCGCGAAGGGCTGCGACGTGGTCACCTTCGACCACGAGCACGTGCCCGGCGACCTCATCCGCACCCTGGCCGCGGAGGGCATCACCCTGCTGCCCGGCGCCGACGCCCTGCGGTACGCCCAGAACAAGCGCGACATGCGCACGCACCTGGCCGAGCTGGGCATCCCCGTACCCAGATGGACCGCCGGCGACATCAAGGCCTTCGGCGACGAGGTCGGCTGGCCGATCATCGTGAAGACCGCCACCGGCGGCTACGACGGCCGGGGCGTGTTCGTCGCCCACTCGATCGCCGACATCCCCGCACACGACGACCTGATCGGCGAGGAGAAGGTCGAGCTCAAGCGGGAGCTCGCCGCCGTCGTCGCCAGGTCGCCGCTCGGCCAGGTCGCCGCGTACCCGATCGTGGAGACCGTCCAGAAGGACGGCATTTGCGTCGAGGTGCTCGCGCCCGCCCCCGGCCTCGACGAGGACCTCGCCGTCGAAGCGCAGCGGCTCGCCATCGACATCGCCACCCGCCTCGGCGTGGTCGGCGTGCTCGCCGTCGAGCTGTTCGAGACGACCGACGGCCGGATCCTCGTCAACGAGCTGGCGATGCGCCCCCACAACTCCGCGCACTGGACCATCGAGGGCGCCAGGACCTCGCAGTTCGAGCAGCACCTGCGGGCCGTGCTGGACTACCCGATGGGCGACACCCGGCTCACCGCCCCCGCCGTCGTGATGGCCAACGTGCTCGGCGGCGCACCCGGCGGCATGTCGATCGACGAGCGGCTGCACCACCTCTTCGCCGAGGAGCCGGGCGCCAAGGTCCACCTCTACGGCAAGCAGGTCCGCCCCGGCCGCAAGATCGGCCACGTGACGGTCCTCGGCGACGACCTGGAAGACTGCCGCCGGCGCGCCGCCAGGGCCGCCCGCATCCTCGAAGAAGGGTATGAGCATTGACCGACGTCGGCATCATCATGGGCAGCGACTCGGACTGGCCGGTCATGCGCCTGGCCGCCGAGGCCCTGGACGAGTTCGGCATCGCCTATGAGGTGCGGGTCGTGTCCGCGCACCGCACGCCACGGCTCATGCTCGACTACGCCGGCGAGGCGGACGCCCGCGGGCTGAAGGTCATCATCGCCGGGGCGGGCGGGGCGGCGCACCTGCCGGGCATGGTCGCCTCCGTCACCCCGCTGCCGGTCATCGGGGTTCCCGTACCGCTGAAATACCTCGACGGCATGGACTCGCTGATGTCCATCGTGCAGATGCCGGCCGGCATTCCCGTCGCCACGATGGCGATCGGTGGCGCCCGCAACGCCGGGCTGATGGCCGCCCGCATCCTCGCCGTCGCCGACCCCGCCCTGCTGGCCAAGGTCCGCGACTTCCAGGACGCCCTGCGGAAGATGGTGGCGGAGAAGGACGCCGCCCTCTCCGCCACCATCAATCAGTAGGTCACGGCGCCCAGGGGGGCGCGAGGTTCCAGCGCCGTCACATCGCGTTTCCGCTGTCCGGGCGCGTACCGCGTAGAGTGAGGGTGCCGCCCAACCTTGGTGGTCGACAGTCCGTCGTCGACGGATGCGATCCCACCGATCGAGGCCCCGCCCAGACCGTGCGCCGGGACCGCCATCGCGACGCGCACGACGGCACGCACTTCCCGTCGACGGCGGATCAGCAGCCGAACGGTCCCCGCGCGGAACCAGCGACCGCCGCCGCCGGCGGCGCGCCCGGCCGCGGCATCGGAAGGCTCGGCAGATGGCCATCAGCTACGGATTCCTCAGCGCGCACCCGCCCACCCGCAGCGGTTCGGCGGCGCTCAACGCGGCCCTCGCCGCCGCGCTCAGCGAGAGCGGGCGCCCCGGCGGCATCGTGCGGGTGACCACCGCCGGCGACGACCAGCGCGCGGTGCCGGGCGTCGTGCACACCTGGCCGGCGGGGCCGGGCGCCGGGTGGCGGGGCGCCGCCGAGGCGCTCAACGCGTTCGACGTGGCCGTCGTCCAGCACGAGCCCGGCCTGTACCCGGGCACCGACGGCGGCGACGTCCTGCCGTTGCTGCGCCGCCTGACCGTCCCCTCGATCGTGGTCCTGCACGCGGTCCCGACCCGGCCGACCCCGGGGCAGCGGTCGCTGCTGGAGGCGGTCGTGGCCGCCGCCGGCGCGGTCGTCACGATGGGCGCCGCCGCCGAGGACCGGCTCCTGCAGGGGTACACGGTCGACCCGGCGAAGGTCGTGGTGATCCCGCACGGCACCACCGACCACGTCACCGGGCAACCGCCCGCGCCGCGGCGCGACCGGCCGCACCTGCTGACCTGGGGGCTGCTCGACCCGGGCAAGGGTGTCGAGTGGACGCTGCGGGCGCTGGCCCAGCTCCAGGACCTCGACCCGGCGCCGACGCTCACCGTTGCCGGGCAGACCCATCCGAGGGTCGTGGAGCGGCACGGCGAGGCGTACCGGGCGGGCCTGCACCGTCTCGGCGCGCAGCTCGGCGTCGCGCACGCCGTGGACTACCAGGCGTTCCACCACGACGAGGCGGCGCTCGGCCGGCTCATCCGGTCCGCGGACGTCGTGGTGCTGCCCTACGACGATGCGGACCAGGTCACGTCCGGGGTGCTCGCCGAGGCGGTGGCGGCCGGTGTACCGGTCGTCGCCACCACGTTCCCGCACGCCATCGAGCTGCTCGGCGGCGGCCGCGGCCTGCTCGTGGCGCACCGGAACCCGGTGGCCCTCGCCAAGGCCCTCCGGCGGGTCCTCACCGACCCCTCGGTCGCCGCCCGGATGGCCCGCTCCGCCCGGCCGCCGGTGCACTGGCCCGCGGTCGCCGAGCGGTACGAGGCGCTCGCCGGCCGTCTCATCGACGCGGCGCGCACCGCCCGCCGCGTCCCGGCGCCCGCGAACGCCGGCTGACCCGCGCACCCCCGACCCCGCCCGCCCGTGCGCCTCGACCCTTGCCCGCCCGCGCACCTCAAGCCCGGCACGCCCGCGCACCTCGAGCCTTGCACGCCCGCGACACCTGAGCCCCCGAAGGGGGCGGTGAACCTCATGACCCTGCTCACGACACCCACCATCCGTTCCACCGCCACGCCACTGGCCGTGGAGGACCTGCTGCGCGCCCGCGACCGGCTGCCTGCCGGGCACCCCGACCGGGCGGAGCTGCGCGACCGCGCCGTCGAGGCGATGCTGCCCCTGGCCCACCGGCTGGCCAGGCGGTACGCGGGCCGCGGCGAGCAGCTCGACGACCTCACCCAGGTCGCCGCCCTGGCCCTGGTGCGGGCGGTCGACGGCTTCGACACGGCCCGGCTCGTGCCGTTCGTGGGCTACGCGGTGCCCTCGATCGTCGGCGCGCTCAAGCGGCACTTCCGCGACAGCGTCTGGGACCTGCGGGTGCCGCGCGGCGCGCAGCAGCTCGGCGCCGACCTGCGGGTGGCGACCTGCCACCTGGAGCAGCTGCGCGGCCGGACCCCGACCCGGGTCGAGCTCGCCACCCACCTCCGGGTGGACGCCGGCACGCTCGCGGACGCGGTCAACGCCTCGCGGGTCTTCCGGCTCGGTTCGCTCAACGCGCCCCGCTCCGCCGCCGAGGACACCGAGCTGCTGGACCGGGTCGGCTTCCTCGACGCCCGCCTCGACCGGGTCGACGACCGGCTGTCCAACGGCGTCCTCGGGCGGCTCGTGGCCGCGCTGCCACCGAAATCGCGGCAGATCCTGGTACGGCGGTTCGCGGACGAGATGACCCAGGAGCGCATCGCGGCCGAGCTCGGCATGTCGCAGATGCACGTCTCGCGGCTGCTGCGGCGGGCGATCGAGCAGCTCCGCGCCGGGATGGCCGCCGAGCCCGCGCGGGTCTGACAACCGGCACCCGCGTGCGCGACGATGGGGTCATGGAGTCGCGGCATGTCAGTACCCACATCGACCGCTTGGCCGAGGACGTCTACGCCTACGCGTCGAACCCGGTGAACCTGCCCACGTGGGCGCCCGGCCTGCTCAAGTCCGTCGAGCTGGTCGACGGGCAGTGGGTCGCCGACTCGGACATGGGACGGATCCTGCTCGACTGGGCGCCCGACAACCCGTTCGGCGTCCTGGACCACCACGTGACGGTGCCGTCGGGGCAGACGTTCTACAACCCGATGCGGGTGACGGTCGACGGCGACGGCAGCGAGGTCGTCTTCAGCGTGCGCCGCCGGCCGGAGATGACCGACGAGGAGTTCGACCGGGACTGCGCCGCCGTCCAGGCCGACCTCGTCGCGCTGAAGCGGATCCTGGAGAGCTAAGCGGACTCACGCACGACGAGCTCGGTGGGGACGATCACGGCGGCGGGGCTCTCGCCGTCGATGAGGCTCAGCAGGAGCCGGACCATCTCGGCGCTGATGCGGGGGTAGGACTGGCGCACCGTGGTCAGCGGCGGCTGGGTCGTCAGGGCGACCTGGCTGTCGTCGAAGCCGCCCACGGCGACGTCGTCGGGGATCCGCTTGCCCGCCAGTTGCAGCGACGTGATCGCGCCGGCGGCCATGAGGTCGGAGGCGACGAAGACCGCGTCGAGGTCGGGGGCCTGCTCCAGGAGGCGGCGCATCGCCGCCTCACCGCCGGCGCGGGTGTAGTCGCCGTGCGCGATCAGGGCCGGGTCGGACTCGCCGAGCGCCTCGCGGTAGCCGGCGAGCCGTTCGATGCCGCCGGGGGTGTCGAGGGGCCCGGTGATCGTGGCGATCCGGCGGCGGCCGACGGAGCGCAGGTAGGTGACCATCTGGTTCGCGCCGTCGCGGTCGTCGGCGGCCACGTAGGCCGCCTGCCGCTCGTAACCGAGGGGCTTGCCGCAGGCGACGACGGGCAGGCCGCGGCTGAGCAGCTCGGGGATGAGCGGGTTGCCGCTGTGCGTGGAGACGAGCAGGGCGCCGTCGACGTGCCCGCCGGTCAGGTACCGCCCGAGGCGCTTGCGGTCCTCGAGGCTGCTGGCGAGGGTCAGCAGCAGCGTGATGTCGTGCTTGGCGAGCGCCTGGGTGCAGCCGTGCAGCAGGACGTTGAAGTTCGGGTCCTCGAAGAGCCGGTCCTGCGGCTCGGACAGGATGAACGCGACGGACTGCGAGCGCTGCGTGACGAGGCTGCGGGCATGCTGGTTGACCACGTAGCCGGTCTTGCGCATCGCCTTCTCGACCGCCTCCTGGGCGGCGTCGCTGACGTCGTGGCCGCCGTTGAGGACCCGGGACACGGTGCCCCGGGACACCCCGGCCGCCGCCGCCACATCGTTGATGGTGGGACGGCGGGCGGGGCGGCGACGTGGTTCGGGCACGTCGACATTCTGCACCAGCGTCAGCCTTTTACTGCTCCGGACAGCAGGTCCACCCGCCAGTACCGCTGCAGGGTCAGGAAGAGCACGACCAGCGGCAGGATCGACAGCAGCGCCCCGGTGACGACCAGGGTGTAGAGCGCGGGCGTGGTGTTGCCCTGGTTGAGCATCGTGTAGAGCCCGACGGTGACGGGGAACCGATCGTCGGACGTGAGCATGATGAACGGCAGCAGGAAGTTGTTCCAGATCGCCACGAACTGGAACAGGAACACCGTGACCAGGCCGGGGACCATCGACGGCACCGCGATGCTGGCGAAGATCCGCAGGTCGCCGGCGCCGTCGGTGCGGGCCGCCTGGATGAGCGAGTCGGGCACCGCCGCGGCGGCGTAGATCCGGGCGAGGTAGATGCCGTAGGGGCTCAGCACGCTGGGCAGCAGCACCGACAGGTAGCTGTCGGTGAGCTGGAACTTCGCCAGCAGCAGGTACTGCGGGATGGCGAGGACCACGGCCGGCACCAGCACCCCGGCGAGCAGGACGTTGAAGACCGTCGAGCGGCCCGGGAACCGGTACTTCGCCAGGGTATACCCGGTGAGCCCGGACACCGCGGTCGACAGCAGCGCGCCCACGCCGGCGTACAACGCCGTGTTCAGCATCCACCGCCAGTACATGCCGGACTGGTAGTTCGACAGCTCGCCGATGTTGTCCAGCAGCGCGGTGCCGGGGGCGAGGGTGAAGCTGTGGAACAGTTCCGCGTTGGTCTTCGACGCGGCGGTGATCACCCACACGATCGGCAGCAGGCAGTAGAGCGCCCCGATCAGCAGCACGGCCGTGGACAGCCACGCAGGACGGCGGGGGTTCATTGCTCGGCCCCGAACGCGCGGCGCTGGACCAGTTGCAGGAAGCCGAACGAGAACAGCAGCGTGACCAGGGCGAGTACGACCGAGGCGGCGGCCGCCGAGTGGATGTCGTCGCGGGCGAACGCGTCCTGGTAGATCTTCATCAGCGGGGTCCAGTTCGACGGGAGGGCGTTCGTCAGCGGGCGCAGGGTCGTCGGCTCGCTGAACACCTGGAGGGTGGCGATGAGGGAGAAGACGAAGGTCATGATGAGCGCCGGGGTGAGCATCGGGATCTTGATCCGCCAGGCGATCTGCGCCTCGGTCGCGCCGTCGATGCGGGCCGCCTCGTACATCTCGGTGGGGACCGCCCGCAGCGCGGTGTAGAGCACGATCATGTTGAACCCGGTGCCGCCCCACACGGCGATGTTCGCGACCGAGAAGTAGATCGTGGTGGGGCCGAGCAGGTTCACCGGGTTGCCGCCGGCCTGGACCAGCAGCCACTGGCCGGGGCCGACGGACGGCAGGTAGATGAACCCCCACATGAGGCTGGCGATCACGGCCGGCACCGCGTAGGGCAGGAAGATCGCGATCCGGGAGAAGCGCCGCGCCCGGGCCCTGGGCAGGTCCAGCAGCAGCGCGAAGAGCAGCGCGAGGCCGAGCATCGTCGGCACCAGCAGCCCGCCGTAGATCAGCACCCGCAGCGCGCTGCGCCAGAACTCGTCGTCGTCCAGCACGGCCCGGTAGTTGGCCAGGCCGGCGAAGGACTCCTTGCGGGCCGCCGCGCCGAGCCCCAGCCCGGACACCTTCACCCGGCGCAGCGACAGGTAGACGGTGTACCCGATGGGCACGACCATGAAGACGGCGAAGAGCACGATGGCCGGGCTGAGGAAGGCGTACGGCACCCGGGCGGGCGCCGTACGCACCGAGCGTCGTGTCATCCCGAGACCTTGAAGCCGTTCTTCTTCAGGTCGTCGACGGTGGCCTTCTGCATCTGGTCCACGGCCGGACCGAAGGCGGTCTTGCCCGTGATGGCCTTGGCGAAGGCGTCCTTGTACGTGGCGTAGGTGACATTGACGTTCGGGCCCCACGTCACGCCGGCGGCGGTGCCCGCGAACTGCTGGGCGAGGGTGTAGAACTCGGGCTGGTTGCTGAAGAACGCCGGCGGCTTGGCCAGGGCGCCGCCGGACTGCGCGGCGGTCGCGGCCGGGTAGATGCCGCCCTCGGTGATCAGGCCGGTGACGGCGGCGGGGTCGGTGTTGAGCCACACGGCGAACTGGGTGGCCTGCGCGATGTGCTTGCTCTTGGCCGCGACGGCCGTGGACGAGCCGCCCCAGCTGCCGGTCTTGTGCTCGCCGGCGGCCCACTGCGGCAGTTCGGCGATGGCCCACTTGCCCGCCGTGTCGGGTGCGTTGCCGGACAGGACGCCGGGTCCCCAGACCGCGCTCGGCCAGGCGATCAGGGTGCCGTCGTTGAGGGCCTTGTTCCATTCGGGGGTGTACATCGGCTGGCTGTCCACGTCACCGGAGGCGACCAGGCCGCTCCAGTAGTCGGCGAGCTTCTTCGTCGCCGGGTCGTCGACGTGCACCGACCAGGTGTCGCCGCTGACGCCGAACCACTGGGCGCCGGCCTGCTGGGCGAGGCCCGCGAACCAGCCGGGGTCGCCCGCGGAGAACGTGGTGAGACGGCGCTTCGGGTCCTTCTGCCTCACCTGCTTGGCGACCTGCCCGAACTCCTCCCAGGTCTTGGGCACCTGCAGGCCCAGGTCCTTGAACAGGTCGGCGCGGTAGTACAGCATCATCGGCCCGGAGTCCTGCGGGATGGCGTAGACCGCGTCGGTGCCGAGCGTGATCGTGCTCCACACGCCGGGCGCGAACTTCGACTTGGCGTCGCCGGCGTACTTGGTGAGGTCGGCCGCGGCGCCGTTGCTGACCAGGGTCGGCAGCGCCTGGTACTCGGCCTGGAAGAGGTCCGGCGGGTTGCCGGCCTTGTTGGCGGTGAGGACCTTCGTGACCTCCTCGTCGCCCTGGGCCTGCTTGCTGACCGTGACGTGGATGTCGGGGTGGGCGGTGTTCCACTGCGCCACGACCTTGTCGATGCCGGGCACCCAGGACCAGAAGGTCAGCTCGACCTTGCCGCCGGCCTCGGTGGCGTCGTCGCCACCGGAGCCGCAGGCGGAGGAGAGCAGGAGCGTGCCGGCCGTGGCCGCGAGCAGGAATGCGCGGATCTTCGGCTTCATGAGGGTCTCCAACTGCGATCGTCGTCGAAATGACGGGGGTGAACGACCGTGAGCGCTCACAGTTTTGGCCGTGCTATGCACGGTGTCAAGACATTGCGCCTACCTGAATTCGACCGGTAGAACATGCGATACTTGACCACAACGGGGCCTGGGAACGTTCACGGTAGGGAGCAGCAGATGGCGCAAGCGGAGCAGCCGCGGCCATTAGGGTGGCCGTATCCACGCGGGCTGGACGCGATCGCCTACGGCGGTGACTACGCCCCGGAGCAGTGGCCCGAGGAGATCTGGGCGCAGGACGTCGAGCTCATGCGGGTCGCCGGGGTCAACCTCGTCAGCATCGGGATCTTCAGCTGGGCGCTGATCGAGCCGGACGAGGGCCGTTACACGTTCGAGTGGCTCGACCGCGCCCTCGACCTGCTGCACGGCGCCGGGATCCGGGTCGACCTGGCCACCCCGACCGCGGCGCCGCCGCCCTGGTTCGCGCACCTGCACCCCGGCGCCCGGCTCGTCGACCGCGCCGGGCACGTCCTCGGCCAGGGCGGCCGGCAGAGCTTCTGCCCCAGCTCACCCGACTACGCCCGGGCATCCACCGCGGTCGCCGAGCAGCTCGGCCGGCGCTACGGCGCACACCCGGCCGTCGCGCTGTGGCACGTGCACAACGAGTTCGCCGGGGTCAACGCGCACTGCTACTGCGACACGTGCGCGGCCGCCTTCCGCGACTGGCTGCGCGACCGGCACGGCGACCTGGCGACGCTCAACACCGCCTGGGGCACCACGTTCTGGGGCCAGCGCTACGGCGACTGGGCGCAGATCGAGCCGCCGCGGGTCGCGCCGACCGCGGTCAACCCCGCCCAGCAGCTGGATTACCTGCGCTTCTGCTCCGACACGCACCTGGCCAACTACCGGCGCGAGCGCGACGTGCTGCGGGCGCACTCGCCCGGCGTGCCGATCACCACCAACTTCCAGATCGCCAACTGCAAATGGCTGGACTACTGGAAGTGGGCGGGCGAGGTCGACATCGTCGCCAACGACCACTACCTGTCCTCGGAGCGCGACGACCGGCACGTGGAGCTGGCGATGTGCGCGGACCTCACCCGCAGCCTCGCCGGCGGCGCGCCGTGGCTGCTGATGGAGCACTCGACCAGCGCGGTCAACTGGCAGCCCCGCAACATCGCCAAGCGCCCCGGCGAACTGGCCCGCAATAGCCTGTCGCACGTGGCCCGCGGCGCCGACGGGGTGCTGTTCTTCCAGTGGCGGGCCTCGCGCTTCGGCGCCGAGAAGTTCCACTCCGCGATGCTGCCGCAGGGCGGCACCGGCACCCGGATCTGGCGCGAGGTCACCGAGCTCGGCGGGCGCCTGGCCGGCCTCGGCGCGCTGCGCGGCACCAGGGTCGCGGCCGACGTCGCCGTCGTCTGGGACTGGGAGTCGTGGTGGGCTCTCGAGCTGGAGTGGCGCCCGTCGGTCGACCTGCGGTTCCGGGAGCGGGTCGAGGCCTACTACGGGCAGTTGTGGCGCGACCACCTGACCGTCGACTTCGTGCACCCCGAGGCCGATCTCAACCGCTACCGCCTCGTCGTGGTGCCGACGCTGTACCTGACGACCGAGGCCGCGGCGAAGAACCTCGACGCCTACGTGTCCGACGGCGGGACGCTGCTCGTGTCGTACTTCTCCGGCGTCGTCGACGCCAACGACACCGTGCCCGACGGGCCCTATCCGGGTGCGCTGCGGGACCTGCTCGGCCTCACCGTCGAGGAGTTCCTGCCGCTGCGCGCGGGCGAGCGGGTCGCGCTCAGCGACGGCTCGACCTGCGACGTCTGGGCGGAGGACGTGGTCCTCACCGGCGCGACGCCGGTGCTGTCCTATGTGGATGGTCCGGCACCCGGCCGCCCCGCCGTCACGCGACACGCCCACGGGCGCGGCACCGCCTGGTATGTCTCCACCCGCCTCGCCGGAAGCGATCTCGGGCGTCTGCTGCGGCAGGTGTACGACGGAGCCGGGCTGGACGCCCGTCCCGACCTTCCGGACACCGTCGAGGTGGTGCGCCGGCCGCCGTTCCTCTTCGCGATAAACCACGGCGATGCCCCGGTCGAGGTGCACGGCGTCACCGTCGAGGCCGGTGCCGTCGCCGTGATCGAGGAGGGGTGACGTGCTCAGCGACCTGCGCCGTGCCCAGATCCTCGCCGATGCCCGCGAGCAGGGCGGCGTCAGCCTCCGCGAGCTGAGCCACCGCTTCGAGGTGTCCATCCCCACCATCCGCCGCGACCTGTCGGCCCTCGCCGACCAGGGCCTGGTGCGCCGGGTGCACGGAGGTGCGGTCGCCGTCCGGGCGGACGTCCGCACGGCGGTGCGCACCGA
Source organism: Dactylosporangium sp. NPDC049525 (assembly GCF_040676755.1). Taxonomy (NCBI): domain Bacteria; kingdom Bacillati; phylum Actinomycetota; class Actinomycetes; order Micromonosporales; family Micromonosporaceae; genus Dactylosporangium; species Dactylosporangium sp. NPDC049525. The sequence continues at coordinate 97,092 of NZ_JBFAPO010000005.1, forward strand.
GGTGCGCACGGCGCTGCGGGCGGTGGCGCCGCACCAGGTGCGTGGAAGCTCCCGTACCGCGATCCTCGTGGCCGAGCCGGTGATCACGCCGCCGACGGACGGGGACGTCTACGTGGCGCGGCGGGTGGCCGGGCTGAGCGAGGCGGCAGCGCTGGTCACGCCCGGCATGGCGATCGGCGTCTCGGGCGGTGCGGCGGCGATCGGCCTGGCCGGCCTGCTCGACGACGTGCGCGGGCTGACCGTGGTCACGCCTGTGCCCGCCGTCGCGGCTGCGGTCGTCAACCGGGCGACGGTGGTCGTGCTCGTCGGCGGGGTCCGCACGCCCAGCGGCAGCCACGCCGGCCCGCTGACCCAGGCGACCCTGGCGCAGCTCAACCTCGACCTGGCGTTCGTGGAGCTGCGGGACCCGGCGACAACCGGTGACGCGCTGGCCGCCCAGACCGACCTGGCCCTGATCCAGCGCGCCACCGCCGCCGTGTTCCTGCAGCCCGCTACGGGGTCCAGACCACGTTCGGGTTGACCTGCCCGGTCCAGTTGAAGACCGCCATGTTGTCCCACTGGTTGCCGGTGCCGTTGATGTTCGCCGGGTCCCAGCCGTTGCCGGGGATGGCGTACCAGGTGGGCTCCCAGTAGAAGACCCCGACCGCGCCGGCGCTGCGGGCGGTGTTCTGCACGGCGGTGAAGTTGGCCGCCTGCCCGCTCCAGGTCGCCGGGTAGCCGGAGCACGTGCTGTTCACCGAGTTGGCCTGGCTGTCGGCGTTGGCGGTGGTGAACGGGTACGCCGTCTCCGCCAGGACCACCGGCTTGCCGTAGCGGGTCCGCACGTCGGTGATGACCGTGCCCAGGTTCGACAGCGTGCCGTGCCACATGCAGTAGTACGACAGCCCGGTGATGTCCCAGACGACGCCCTTGGCGGTGATGCCGTCGTAGAACCAGCGGGCGTTGGCCTGGCTGTCGGCGTCGGCCGTGTGGATGATGACCTTCGTGCCGCTGTTGCACGCCTTGGTCGCGTTGTAGCCGGCCTTGAGCAGCAGGCTGAGGTTGGTGAAGTTGTTGCTCACCACCTTGCCGTCGTTCCACAGCATGCCGACGTTGATCTCGTTGCCGATCTGCACGCTGTCCGGCGTGGTGCCCTGGTTCTTGAGGGCGGTGCAGACCTGGTACGTGTAGTTGTAGACGTCGGTCTGCAGCGCGGCGATGCCGTGGCTCGCCCACGCCGCCGGCTTGTACTGCTTGCCCGGGTCGGCCCACGTGTCGGAGTAGTGGAAGTCGACCATCAGCGCGAGACCCTTGGCCTTGACCCGCTTGGCGTCGATCAGCACCTTCGCGAGGTTGTTGTAGCCGCTGGCGGGGTTGTTCCAGATGCGGAGCCGGGCGTAGTTGACGCCCGCGCCCTTGAGCACGTCGAGCGGGTCGGCGGCGGTGCCGGCCGCGTTGTAGTACTTGGCGCCCAGGTCGAGGCTGCGCTGCAGGGACGAGACGTCCGCGCCGCGCATGGTGAGGGTGGTGGCCGCGACGGCGGGCGCGGCCGGGATCAGCGCTGGGGCGGCGGTGCCCAGCAGGAGCGTGCCCAACAGGGCGGCAAGGCGGGGACTTCGGCGCACAGGAACTCCTTTGGGGTGTTGTTCCGTGAACGCTCCCAGTCTCAGATCGTCCATAGACCCATGTCAAGGATCCAGATGCGCCGCTAGCTCCGTAGCATTTCCGGGAGCGTTCACGGAAGAAACACCCACGGCACCGCCCCGGAGGGCGGTGCCGTGGGTGCGGGCCGTCAGGCCTTGGAGGTGGCGTCCTGCAGGGCCGCCGCCAGGGCAAGGTAGCGCGTGGCGATGGTGTCCCAGTCGGCGCCGGCGGTGCGCCGCAGCGCCTCGGCGCGCATGCCCGCCACCAGGTCCGGGTCGGTGAGCAGCCGCTTGAGCGCGGCGCCGATCGCGGCGCCGTCGCGGTGCGGCACGAGCAGGCCCGCGCCGGTGCCGAGCAGCTCCACCGCGTGCGGGAACGGGGTCGCGATGACGGGCTTGCCCGCCGCGACCGCCTCGTGCAGCACGCCGGAGGACACCTGCTCGGTCGTGTCATACGGCAGGAGCACCACGTCGGCGCGGTCGACCAGGCGGGCCAGCGCCGACGGGTCCGCGTAGGAGCGCTCGAACCTGACGAGGTCCGCCACGCCGAACGCCCGGACCTTCTTGTACAGGCCCAGCCGGTAGGACTCGCCCTCCTCGGCGAGCACCTTCGGGTGCGTCTGGCCGGAGATCACATACCGCGGGCGCGGTGCCAGGTGCCTGACCTCGCGCATCCCGACGATCGCCCACTCGACGCCCTTGCCGGGGCCGAGCAGGCCCCAGGTGAGGACCATGGGCTCACCGGAGGAGCTGACCGTGCGGATCGCCGGCTGCACCAGGGCGCCGTGCGGGATGACGTGCACCTTGGCCGGGTCGACCGTGTACGTCTCGTGCAGGCGCGTCCTGGCCGACTCGGTCGTGATGACCACGGCACCGGCGAGCGACGCCACGGTCTCCAAGATCCACTGCTGGTGCGGGGTCGGCCGGCGCTTCACGGTGTGCAGCACGATGATGCTGGGCGAACGCAGGCGGTGCAGCAGCTCGAGCACGCCGTCGCCGTCGTTGCCGTCGTAGATGCCGTACTCATGATTGACGATCACGACGTCGTGCCGGTCCAGCGCGGCGGCCGCGACCTCGGCCGAACCGGCCGCGTTGGCCTGGAGGTGTGCGATCACCTCGGGCCGGTCCGTGAACGTCGGCGAGTCGACGACCCGCACGACACCGACCCGGTCGACGCCGGACGCGGCGGACAGCGCAGTGCCGAGCGCCCCCGCGAACGCGGCAACGCCACACTGGGTCGGCGGGTATGTGCTCAACAGGCCAAAGGACGTGTTCACCGCGCCCACCTTTCGTCGGCGGGCTCGGCGCCAGGGATGGAAAACGGCCGGACCTTCCTGGGCCACGGTACACCCGCCGGGCGGATGAGTCCTCGTCCGGTTCCCTCGTTCTGGCCGGTAGGCGGCTTTTGCCGTGGTAGAGTCAAAGCGTTGCAGTTTTGGTTTCCGCATACTTTGCCAGCGCCTGGGTGGGTATCAGATACCCTGGGCGCTTTTTTGCGTTCCAGCCCTGTCTTGGGATGAGGGTAATCAGCCGCAGCGACACGGGGCCCACACGGTGTGGGCGCCATCAACCTGCGAGGAGCAGCACATGACTGTCGGTACCGTGAAGTGGTTCAACGCTGAAAAGGGCTTCGGATTCATCACCCCGGACGGCGGCGGCGCGGACCTGTTCGCGCACTACTCCGCCATCGCCACGGGCGGCTTCCGCAGCCTCGAGGAGAACCAGCGGGTCGAGTTCGAGGTGACCCAGGGCGCCAAGGGCCCCCAGGCCGCCAACATCCGGCCCGTCTGATCCACCGGCTGAACCACGGCTGAAAGCTCACGCATCCGCACCGCGGGTGACGTGAGCTTTTTCGCGCCCAGGCCCGGGCAGTCCTTCGAGAACCCGGCCGGAAACTGAAAACGCGGCCCCTCGTGATCGAGGGGCCGCGCGCCGTGCTGTCGTAGCGGGGACAGGATTTGAACCTGCGACCTCTGGGTTATGAGCCCAGCGAGCTACCGAGCTGCTCCACCCCGCGTCGGTAACTCAACCCTACCTGACGGGCGCTAGGGGTTTCTCGGCGGGGCACTCAACCTTCCTGGCGCGGGCGTCGTCTTGACCGCGACGAAAGGAGAGCCCGTGTTCTGGAAACGCAGCTTCGATGGGCTGGACGCCCTCGTCGCCGAGCGTGGCAGTGCGCTGCTCGCCACGGCGGTGCTGCTCACCGGCAGCCGAGCGGCGGGTGAGGACCTGTTGCAGGGCGCCCTCGAACGGCTGATGCGCTCGTGGGGCCGAGTCCGCGAGGACCGCGAACGGTACCTGCGGCGGACCATGTATCACCTCGCCGTCGACCAGTGGCGGCTGCGCCGGCGGCGGCCCGAGGTGTTCACGCACGCGGAGCCGCAGGGCCAGCCCGACGCCGCCGACACCGTCGCGCTGCGGCAGGCACTGATGCAGGCCCTCGCGCAGTTGCCGCCGCGGCAGCGTGCCGTGCTGGTGCTGCGGTACTGGGAGCAGCTCAGCGAGGCCGAGGCCGCCGACGTGCTCGGCTGCTCCGTCGGCACCGTCAAGTCCACCGCCTCGCGGGGCCTGTCCCGCCTCCGCGAGCTCACGGCCACCTGGGACCTCCAGCCTTTTCCCCTCTCCAGTGGAGCGCAGCGATGAGCATCGACCTTGAACAGCAGCTCGCCGCCGGCATGCGCGAGCACGTCGCGGACCTCGCCGTCGACAGCGCCGCCGTGGTCGGTCGGGCGACCCGCCGGCACCGCCGCCGCACCGCGGTGATCCGCACCGGGTACGCCCTGGGCGTCGCCGGCCTCGCCGGGGTCCTCGCCGTGGGCCTCACCGCCGGCGGCGGTCGCGCCACCCGGGACCAGCCCGCCGTGCAGGCCGAGGCGCCGGCCTCGCTGCGGCTGTCGAAGGCCGCCGCGGCCAGCGACAACATCAGCTACCGGATGAAGCTGGTCACGGGCACCGCGACGGGGGCGGCGGCCCGCACGTGCGAAGGTGCCTTCGACCCGCTGGCCGCGACCGGCTACGTCCGCTGCCCGCAGGACGACTCGGTCATGGTCGAACTGCTGATCGACGGCGTCCGGTACATGGGCGGCGAACCACCGCTCACGCCCCTGCCCCCGGACAAAGGACCCGGCGAGACCTACGGCCGCTACGGCCAGTACCCGGGCACGCACGAGCACCTGTCCCTCTACGGCGAGGCCGACACCGTGCTCGGCGCGGCGGCCCCGGACCCGGCGGCGCTGTTCAAGGCCCTTCAGCAGGCGAACGCGACCGTCACGCAGAATCCCGACGGCACCCTGCACTTCGAGTACGCGACCCAGGCGAACCTGGGCTCGTCGACCACCGCCGGCGACGTCGTCGTCAACGGTGACGGCCGGATCGCGAAGGTGACCCTCGCCGGCACCTGGCAGTCGACGGCGAAGGGCCGCCTCGACACCGGCACCTTCCGCGCCACCCTCGAGCTGTCCGACTACGGCGTCCCGGTCCACGTCGACCGCCCGACGGACGTCGTCCCGGCGAACTGACCTGCCCGCCCACGATGCTCTGGACGGTCCCGGCGCACGCTCTACCGCGAGAGTCCTTCGCCATGGGGCAGCGCCGGGCCGTCCAAGAGCGGTCGCGCGGTCAGGGCTGAACTGACCGCCGGGCCGCGGCGATCTGCGGCTGGTGCACCACGGCCCAGTCGGCGAGGGCCGACAGCGGGCGGAGCAGGCTCTCGCCCAGCGGCGTCAGCCGGTACTCCACGCTCGGCGGCACCGTCGGATGCACCGTGCGCAGGACCAGCCCGTCGGTCTCCAGACCGCGCAACGTCCTGGTCAGCATGCGCTGGCTGATCCCCTCGATGCCGCGGTGCAGCTCGTTGAACCGGAACGGCCGCTGCCCGAGCAGGACCACCACGAGCACTGTCCACTTGTCGCCGACCCGGCGCAGGACGTCGGTGACCGGGCACTGCTCGTATTCGGCCGCCGGGACCGGGTCGGGCAGGCGGTGGCTGAGCATGGAGGGCACACCGGTGTTCGCTGCCGACATGCAACTGCCTTCTTCCGCGTTTCGCGACGGTTACCGACGATGGGGGTACGCACCGATCGTAACCAGGAGGACAGCGTGGGCGTGACGGTTGTCAGTGGTGGTACCAACGGCATGGGCCGGGCCCTCGTGCTCGCCCGCCTCGCCCGCGGTGACCAGGTCGTCGCGATCGGCAGCGACCCGGCGAAGGGGCGGGCGCTGGGCGACGCGGTCACGTTCCTGCGGGCCGACCTCACCTCGATCGCCGAGACCAGGCGCGTGATCGCGGAGATCCTCGACCGCTGGCCGGTCGTCGACGCCCTGGCCCTGTTCGCCAACCGGCAGGCCCCGCACCGGGTGTCCACGGTGGACGACCTGGAGGCGACGTTCGCGCTGTACTACCTCAGCCGCCACCTGCTCAGCCACGGCCTGCGACCCGCGCTGGACCGGTCACCCAACCCGGTCATCGTCAACGTGGCCGGCGTCGGCACCACCAAGGGTTCGATCCACTGGGACGATCTGCAGCTGCGCCACCGGTACCGGATGATCACCGCCCAACTGCAGGCCGGCCGGGCCAACGACCTGCTGGGTGTGGACTTCGCCGCGACCTCGGGCTCCCGGGCGCGCTACGTGCTCTACCACCCGGGCTTCACCCGCAGCGGCGACCTGGGCCCGCTGCCCGCCCCGCTGCGCCTGACGATCCGCGCGCTGGCGGCGGTCGCGGCCCGCCCTGTCAGCGAGTCCGTGCGGCCGGTCGTCGACTGGATCGACACGCCACCGGCGGCCCCGCTCACCGCGATCGACCGCGGCCGGCCGGTACCTCTCGACCTGCCGACCCTGGACCCGGCCGCCGCCACCCGCCTCGCCGCCGCCACCGCCGACCTGCTCAGGGGCGCCGCGCCGATCGACGTACCTTGATCCGAGGGCCGGCCCGCAGGCGGCGGTGGTCCATCATGGTGCGATGACGCACACCGCGCCGCTGACGGTCGACGTCGCCGACGGGCTCGGCGTGGTCGAGGTGCTCGGCAACGCGATGGCCAGCGTGCTGTACCTGTCCGGGGCGCCGGTCTGGGTGCACGCCTACGACTGCCACGGCAGCGTGGGTGAGCTGGCGGCGCGGGCCGGGAACGCCGGATGGGACGCGCCGCGACCGGCGGAGCTGAGCGCCCTGCGCGACTGGCTTTCGGAGCCCGGGCTACGGGTGGAGCGGGCCCGGCGCGGCCCGGCGCCGGCGGACAGGGTGCACGGGCTGCGGGCCGAGCCGCTGCTGCCGTTGCTGCGGTTGTTCTGCAACGGGCGGTACCTGGTGTCGGCCCGGACGATGTCGCCGAAGGTCACGGTGTTCGACCGGGTCGAAGCGGACTGGTTCGGCTGGTACCCCGGCTACCGCGACGAGGACGACTCCATCCTCGCCACCGACCGCTGGCCGCCCCCGGGCATGGGCACCATCGAGGAGCACTGGGCCAGGATCGCCAAGGGGATCCGGCCGGCACTGGTCGCGGTCGGCCCACCCGGCGGCGCCGGCCGTTACCTGCTCGACGGGCATCACAAGCTCGCCGCGTACCGCAAGGCCCGGGTCCGGCCGCTCGTCATCGACATCGTCCCGGCCGAGCCGCGCCCGCTGCCCAAGGCCCTCTTCGCCGACCTGCTGCCCGAGCGCGCCCGCGGCGAGTTCAGCCAGGCGCTGGACGGATGGCACTGGGACGGCCCGCCACCCGACGGCCCCGCCACCTGACCGCGGTGCGCCGGCTCTGCCCCGGTCGCACCCGATGCGACAGCAGCGGCCGGCCCGGTGTCAGGCGGCGTCGTGCACGAGGATGGCGAGCTGGGTGCGGTTGTTCAGGTCGAGCTTGGTGAGGATGCGCGACACGTGCATCTTCACCGTGGCGACGCCCATGAACAGTTCGGCGCCGATCTCCGCGTTGGAGCTGCCCCGGCCGACGGCGTCGGCGACCTCGCGTTCCCGCGGGCTGAGCCGGTCGAGCACGGCCCGCGCGTGGTGCCGGCGGGCGCCGCCGCCGGGGTCGTCGAGGTGGGCGATGAGGCGCCGGGTGACGGAGGGGGAGAGGATCGGCTCGCCGGCCGCGACCCGGGTCACCGCCCGCAGGATCTCCGCCGGCGGGGTGTCCTTGAGCAGGAAGCCGCTCGCCCCGGCGCGCAGCGCGCGCAGCACGTACTCGTCGGCGTCGAACGTGGTGAGCACGATGATCTCGGGTGGGGCGGGCCGGGCGCGGAGCCGTTCGGTGGCGGCGAGGCCGTCGACCCTCGGCATCCGGATGTCCATGAGCACCACGTCGGGGGCGCACGCGTCGACGGCGGCGGGCACCTCGGCGCCGTCGGCCGCCTCGCCGACCACGTCGATGCCGGGTGCGCGGCCGAGGATCATGCGCAGGCCGGCCCTGACGAGGGCGTCGTCGTCGACGACGAGGACCCGGACCGGGCGGGTCACGCCGGCCACGGCAGCCACGCGGTCAGGTGGAACCGGCCGGTCGCGGTGCGGCCGTGTTCGAGGCGGCCGCCGACGAGACCGGCGCGTTCGGTGAGCCCGATGAGGCCGGCACCGGCGCCCGGGACGGCGGTCGCGGCGCCGGGCGGGCAAGGGTTGCTGACCTCGACGGTGAGGCCGTCGGCGGTGGTGCCCCGCACGGCGACGCTGACCTCCGCGTCGCGGGCGTGCTTGCGGGCGTTGGTCAGCCCCTCCTGCACCACCCGGTACGCGGTCCGCCCGATCGCCTCCGGCACGGCGCCGAGGTCCTCGACCCGGCAGTCGAGGACCACCCGGGTCCCGGCCTGCCGCGACTCGTCGACCAGCAGCGGCAGGTCGGCGAGGGTCGGCTGCGGGCGCTCCGGTACGTCGTCACCGTGACCGGCACGCAGCACGCCGAGCACCTCGCGCAGGTCTTCCAGCGCGCGGTGGGCACTCTCGCGGATCACCCCGGCGGCCCGCGCGACCTCGTCCGGCGGCGCGTCCGGCCACAGCTCCAGGGCGCCGGCGTGCAGGCTGACGAGGGAGATGCGGTGCGCGAGGACGTCGTGCATCTCCCGGGCGATGCGGTCCCGCTCCAGCTGCCGGGCCTGCGTGACCCGCAGCTCCTGCGCGGCGGCGTCCCGGGCGCGGCGGGACGCGGCCAGCTGCCGCTGCGACCGCACGTACATGCCCCAGGCGAGCACCGCGGCGACGCACGCGACGCCGAGGACGCCCTGCGCCACGCTCGGTCCCGGCAGGTCCGGCCGGATCAGCGGGGTGAGGAAGGACACCACACCGCAGCCGGCGGCCACGAGGCACGCGACGGCGAAGCGCCGGTGCACCGCGACGACGAACAGCCCGAGGAGCGTGATCGCGGCGGCGCTCACCGAGTAGACACCGAGCAGCCCGGCGGCGACCGCGAACCCGACCGGCCACCGCCGGCGCAGCCACCACCCGAGGACGGCCAGCCCGCCGAGGGCGGCCTCCACGAAGACCGGTGCCGCCGCGAGCTGCCGGTCGAGACCGTCGAGCAGGGTCACGGCGGTGAACCCGGCGCACAGCAGGAATCCCAGCACGTCGACGGCCCAGTCGCGCCTGGTGCGCGGCTCAACCACGCTCGCACCGTACGGCAGCGCCGCTCAGCCCCGCCACCGACCAAAGTATGTCCGCGATCGCCGACCTTCGGCACCAGCGCCGCCCGCCGCCGCCACCGCATCCTGGTCGCCGGATCGACTCGGACCAGCAGGTGGGAGAGCGTCATGGTGGAAGTACGGGATCAGCGCACGGACCGGTGGGGCGGCCTGGCGGGGATCGCCGGTGGGGTGCTGCTCGTGGTGGTCTTCGCGATCGTGGGGATCCTCGTCGGGCCCGAGCCGGACGGGCCGGCCGGCGCGATCGCCCGGTTCCCCGAGGTCAGGGTGGCCCGCACGGTCGAGAACGGGCTGTACCTGCTGGCGTTGCTGCTGTGGGTGCCGCTCGCCCTGGCCCTCGCGGACCGGTTGCGCCGCACCGCCGCTGCGGCGGCGCTGTTCGGCGCCGGGCTGCACCTCGTCGGCCTGACGATCGTTGCGGCCGGGGCGATCCCGCACGCCGTCACCAGCGGGCTCTCCGACCGGTACCACGCCGCCGGCGTGACCACGGCGGACCAGGCGACGCTGGTCCAGCTGTGGCACGCGACGCAGGGGCTGTTCGAGGCGCTGCTGCTGACCGGCCTGCTCGTGATGCCGGCCGGGGTCGTCCTGTTCGGCGTGGCCATGCGCCGGGATCCTGCGTTCGGCCGGGTCACCGGTACCGCGTGCGTGCTGCTCGGCGGCATCGGCCTTGGCGCCGCCGTCGTCATGCTGGCCGACCCGGGCTCCCCGGCCGCCGCGGCGGGGGTCTTCGCGCTGCTCGGCTTCCACGCCGTCGCCGGCTGGCGGCTGCTGCGCACCACGGCCCCGGCCGGGCTGTTGTCGCCGGCGTGACGTGCCGTGCGGCGGGGCGTTGTCGCCGGCGTGACGTGCGGTGCGGCCGGCCCGCGGCCGGGGCTGTTGTCGCCGGCGTGACGTGCCGTGCGGTCAGCCCGCGGCCGCGCGCCGGACGGTGTCCAGGGCGACGGCGGTGAAGCCGGTCCGGGCCGCGCGGGCGTAGGACTCGGAGCCGGGCACCTCCGCAAGGCTGCCGGTGAAGGGCGTGCCCTCGGTGCCCCAGCAGCCGGCGTTGCTGAGGATGACCTGCCGGTCGACGACCGGCGCGACCCGCAGCGTCGTGCCGGTCGGCCAGTTGGTGGCCGACTGCGGCCAGACGATGCCGAACAGCGCCCCGTCCGGTGCCCACAGCGAGCCGGCGTCGGCCCCCGGGATCGGACCGGCCGGCCCCCTGGCGGTGGACACCCACACCGCGGTGCGCTCGGCCACCGGCGGCCCCGCGAGCGTCTCCACGGTGTCGAGCACCATCTCGGCCTGGACCTCCGGGTCGGCGGTGCCGCGCCCGGTCAGCGTGCCGTGCGCGAGGACGATCGACGCACCGGCCTGCCGGGCCTGCGCGAACGTCTCGGCCAGGGACATGACGACGCAGCCGTCGGCGGCCGCCGCGGCGCTCGCCGCGGGCGTGGCGGACCCGGCGGCCCGGGTGGCGGGCGCCGGATCGGACCCGCCCGGCCAGGCCAGCACCGCGACGAGCCCGGCGATGGCGATGGCGGCCGCGACCGACCCACCCACGGCGAGCCGCCACCGGCGCCGAACCTGTCGTTTCGCCGCCATCCGCAGCAGGACAGCGTCCGGCCCGGGTGCGTGCTGCAGCAGCGCGCCGCGCAGTTCCTCGACGTCCATGGTCACAGGCTCCGTTCGGCGTTCGCGGCCAGCCGCAGGGTGGACCGGGCCAGCGACAGGTGGGAGCGCACGGTGCCCGTGGAGCACCCCAGCGCCTCGGCGATCTCCTCGTCGGTCTGGTCGAGCAGGTACCGCAGGACGACGGTGGCGCGTTGCCGGGGCGGCAGCCCGGCGAGGAGCCGTTCGACGAGGTCGCGTCGGGCGACGGCATCACCGGGGTCGGGCTCCGCCCGGTCGAGCAGCGCGTGGTCGCCGACGGGGTCCGTGCGCCGCCGGGCGGCCTTGCGCCGCTCGGAGAGGAAGGTGTTGACGACCGCCCGGCGCACATACGCCAGCGGCTGGTCCATCCCGGCGATGCGGCTCCACCGCCCGCCCACCGCGAGCAACGCGTCGGCGAGCACGTCCTCGGCGAGCGCCCGGTCACCGGTGAGCGCTCCCGCAAACCGCGTCAGCCCGGGCAGCTCGGCCGCCAGGAACTCCTCGAACGTCAACCGCGCGCCTCTCGTGTCGATGCTGCCCGTACTGTCAACGCTGCCACGGGCCCGAGATGTTGAACGCCGGATCCGGGACGGCCGGATCGCACCGCACCGCCCCGCGCCGGTTCGTTCGGTTCGCCGGGTCAGTACACCCGCAGGCTCGCACCGGGCTGCGCGTTGACGATGGTGCGCATGGCGGTGAGGAACACCGTGTCGCTGCAGACGAGGCCGACGAGCGCCCGCGCCGCCGCCTCGGTCTGCGCCAGGCTCTGCTTGCGCGCCTCGAACCGGACCGTGATACCGCGCCGGGCGCCCTCGGCCGCGATCTGCTGCCGGAACGCGGAGTCGCCGCCGAACCACAGCACGGTGATCGCCAGGTTCGGCACGTCGAAGACCGACGCGATGTACCCGCTGGACTTCACCGCGGGCTGCTCGGCGATCCAACCGTTGAACTCGTCGAGCCGCAGCTGCCGCAGCTGCGGATCCTGCCGGCTGATCAGGAACGACGCACCGCCGCGCAGTGTAATTGGAACCGGGTCGGCCGGGATGAATGGCAACGGCTGCCCGGCAGTGGGACCTCAACGTCTTGGCGGTCGATCAGTCCCCGTGATCCGTAGATGGATCAGCTCATCGCCGCCGGACTCCCGCACAGAGCGCGCTCGCTGCCTTGCACCAGCCTCTCCAGCTGACGGCGCAGCCAGTTGAAGAGAAAAGTTTGGCTTCATACCTACTTCACACACCGCTGTGCCATGTGCGAAATAGGTATGAGATGGAGGTGGGGCACTGCACAGCGCGGGCTCGTGGTCACACTCGAGAAAGATGATCCCCGGGTTGCGTCTGGAGCAGCCACGCGAGGGGCATCTGTGCCGCTCGTTCGTACTGACTGGTCGGTCCCAGCGTGTACAGGGTCACGGTCTGTGCCGAGTCGCGGGCCACGGTCCAGTACTGCGGGATTCCCGCCGCCGCGTACTCGTCGACCTTAATGACTCGGTCGGTTGCCTCGGAGCCACGCGACATGATCTCGATGACGAGCAGAAGATCGGTCACGGCCAGCCATACGGCATGCTGCTGAGGTCGTGACCACACCGTCAGGTCGGGGATTCGGCCGCCGTCGCCATCTGGACCGGAGATGCGGATACCGGCGGCCTGCATCAGCTGCTCGGCGGGCCAGCCGGCGAGGCCGAGCCACAGCATCAGACGTGTGGCAATAACGGCGTGCTCGCTGTCGGGGGGTGGCACGACGGAGAGCACTCCCTCAGGACTGGTCTCATACCGACGGCCGTGCGTGTCGGCAGAGATCATCGCGGCCAGGTCGTCGAGCGTGATGATGGCAGGCATGTGTCTGCCAACGGCCTCCGCGCTCATACGTCCATGCTACCGACTAGCTCGTCGACTGGCCGTCCGACCGTAACGGTGCGCTACATGCAGTCGAGGTCAACTACGTGTCCATAGTGGAGGATCTACATTGATATACTTGCAATGATGCAGCTGGAGGCCAGGATTTCGCCAGAATGACATCGGATACGTAAAGGTCGCTGGCGAATGCGTCCTGAGCTGCGAAAATGCATAAGGTTATCCGTTGAGCAGCTGCCTGGCCATGACGATGCGCTGGACCTGGTTGGTGCCTTCGTAGATCTGGGTGATCTTCGCGTCGCGCATCATGCGCTCCAGCGGGTAGTCCTTCGTGTAGCCGTAGCCGCCGAGCAGCTGCACCGCGTCGGTGGTGATCTTCATGGCGGCGTCGGAGGCGAAGCACTTCGCGGCCGCGCCGAAGTAGGTGAGGTCCTTGTCGCCACGCTCGGACTTAGCGGCGGCGGCGTAGGTGAGCTGGCGGGCGGCCTCCAGCTGCATGCCCATGTCGGCGAGCATGAACTGGATGCCCTGGAAGTCGGCGATCGCCTTGCCGAACTGCTTGCGCTCCTGCACGTAGCCGAGGGCGAAGTCCAGGGCGCCCTGGGCGATGCCGAGGGCCTGGGCGGCGATCGTCACCCGGGTGTGGTCCAGGGTCTGCATGGCGGTGCCGAACCCGGTACCCGGCTCGCCGATCATGCGGTCGGCGGGGATGCGGACGTTGTCGAGGTACACCTCGCGGGTGGGGGAGCCCTTGATGCCGAGCTTCTTCTCCGGGGCGCCGAAGCTGACCCCCTCGTCGGACTTCTCCACGACGAAGGCGGAGATGCCGCGGGAGCGGGCGGCCGGGTCGGTGACCGCGAACACCGTGTAGTACTCGCTGACGCCGGCGTTGGTGATCCAGCGCTTGACGCCGTTCAGCACCCAGGAGTCGCCGTCGCGCACGGCCCGGGTCTTCATGCCGGCGGCGTCGCTGCCGGCGTCGGGCTCGGACAGGCAGTAGGAGAACATGGCCGCGCCGGTGGCGACCGCGGGCAGGTACTGCTGCCGCAGGGCCGCGGAGCCGGCGATCAGCAGCGGCATCGTGCCGAGCTTGTTGACGGCGGGGATCAGCGACGAGGACGCGCAGGCGCGGGCGACCTCCTCGATGACGATGGCGGTCGCGAGGGCGTCGGCGCCGGCGCCGCCGTACTCCTCGGGGATGTGCGGGGCGTGGAAGTCGGCGGCCCGCAGGGCGTCGTAGGAGGCCTGCGGGAACTCGCTGTTCTCGTCGGCCGCGGCGGCGTTCGGCGCTACTTTGCCGTCACACACCGCGCGCACGGCCTCACGGATCGCGAGATGTTCCTCCGGCAGTTGATAAACCTCGAACACGACGCCCCCTCGAAGAAATGTCCTAAACCGCCGTTCAGGTGCCTTCGAGTGTGAGCATACCGACGAGTAACCACGGAGCCGAAGGCGCGGTCGGCGGCGAGGGACTACTCTCGCCGGAGCAACGTCGGCAACACCCGGCCCTATACGCCACAAATGTCCGCTATGCGGGTGTTTGCGGAAACGGGAACAGAGCGGAGACACAGGCGTGACCATCGCGTACCCGAGCACCCCACCCGTAGCAGCCGCGCCCTCCGGCGCACCCCGCCCGCGGCTGACATTCCTCGGCACCGGCTATCTTGGCGCGACCTACGCCATCTGCTTCGCCGAACTGGGCTACGAGGTGCTCGGCTTCGACGTCGACGAGGCGAAGATCGCCAAGCTGGCCGGCGGCGACGTGCCGATCCACGAGCCCGGCCTCGACGAGCTGCTCCGCAAGAACCTGTCGGCCGGCCGGCTGCGCTTCACCACCTCGTGGGAGGACGTCGCCGAGTTCGGTGACGTCCACTTCATCTGTGTGGGCACCCCGCAGCGCCCCGACGGCATGGCCGCCGACCTCTCCCACGTCGAGAGCGCCGTCACCAACCTCGCGCCGCTGCTCAAGCGCAAGGCGCTGATCGCCGGCAAGTCGACCGTCCCGGTCGGCACCGCCGAGTGGATCGAGCAGCTCGTGCGCCGCCACACCCCCGCCGAGCTCGGCGTCGAGGTCGCGTGGAGCCCCGAGTTCCTGCAGGAGGGCGTCGCCGTCGAGGATGTGCTGCGGCCCAACCGGATCATCTTCGGCGTGAAGAGCGAGTGGGCCACCGGCATGCTCTACGCCGCCCACAAGGGCGTGTTCGACCTGGCGCTCACCGAGGACCGCGAGGTCCCCGTGGTCGTCACCGACTTCGCCACGGCCGAGCTGGTGAAGGTCGCCGCCAACGCCTTCCTCGCCACCAAGATCTCCTTCATCAACGCGATGGCCGAGGTGTGCGAGGCCGCCGGCGCCGATGTGACGCAGCTCGCCCGCTCGATCGGCTACGACGCCCGCATCGGCAACAAGTTCCTCCGCGCCGGCGTCGGCTTCGGCGGCGGCTGCCTGCCCAAGGACATCCGCGCGTTCCAGGCCCGCGCCCAGGAGCTCGGCGTCGGCGAGGCGCTGCGCTTCCTGCACGAGGTCGACCTGATCAACCAGCGCCGCCGGCAGAAGATCGTGCAGCTGTCCGCGGAGCTGCTCGGCCGCGGCTACGGCCCGGCCGGCCCGGACCTGGCCGGCACCCGGATCACCGTGCTCGGCGCCACCTTCAAGCCCAACTCCGACGACGTGCGCGACTCGCCGGCCCTGTCGGTGGTCCGCAAGCTGTCCCGCTCCGGCGCCGACGTCACCGTCTACGACCCGGAGGGCATGGACAACGCCCGCAACGACGTCGACGAGGTGACCTACGCCAAGACCCTCACCGACGCCGTCGCCGGCGCCGACCTGGTCTGCGTGCTGACGGAGTGGGAGGAGTTCCGCAACGCGGACCCCAACACGCTCAGCGACCTCGTCGCGGGCAAGCGGGTCATTGACGGGCGAAACTGTCTCGACCAATCCGTCTGGGTCGCCGCCGGCTGGGAGTACCGCGGCATGGGAAAGCCCGTCGTCGCTTAAGCGACGGAATCTCCCGAACGGGCGCTTCGCTTTCGCGACACGTCGAAACAAGGCATTCTTCCCAGTAGGGCGTGAACAGCCGGGGGTGGCCGCACGCGCGGTCACCCCCGGCTGCGGCCCGTGGGGAGGAGTCGCGTGGAGACGTATCCGTGCCCGGCGTGCGGTGGCCCGGCCAGTGAGGCCACCGGCTGCCGCGATTGCGGCCGCCCGCACGATCCGGACGCCGCCGCGCTCGCCCTGTTCCAGCGCACCGTGGCGTCGCTGGAGCAGAAGAAACGCGACCTGACCGACGACAGCCAGAAGCTGCGCCGCCAGCTCGCCCACGCCTCCGCGCAGCGCGACTCCCTGCGCCGCAAGGTCCGCCAGTCCATCGACCAGGAGCAGTCCGGCCGCACCCGGCGGCCCCGGCTCGGGCGTGGCGCGAAGGTCGAGAGCACCCCGCCGGCCGCGCGACAGACCGAAGAGCGAAGAGCACCACAAGAGCAGCAGGTGTACTCGCCGAGGGCGCCACAGGAGCCGGAAGCGGCGCTGGCCGGGTCGACGGCGCCGGACCGCAGGCAGGTGGCGGCGCCGCTGCGCCCCCGGATCGCGGCGCTGCCGCAGATGCGCCGGCCGTCGGGCGGCGGCCCCGGCCCGCACGCCCCGGTCGACGAGCCCGAGGCGACCACCTCGAGCATGCAGGCGTCGGTCCTCGCCCTCGGCGGCCTGCTCCTCGCCGGCGCCGCGATCGTGCTCACCACCGACGCGTTCGGCGCGATCGGCACCGTCGGGCGGGTCGTCCTGCTCGCGCTGATCACCGCAGGCGCGCTCGCACTGCCGCTGATGCTGGTCCGCCGCGGCCTCACCGCCACCGCGGAGACCGTCGCCTCGGTCGCGCTGCTGCTCGTCCTGCTCGACGGCTACGTCCTGCGCTCCGAAGGGCTGCTCGGCGTCGACCGGCTCGAGACCAGCCTGTACATGGGCATCGTCTGCGCCGCCACGGCCGGCATCGCGGCCGTGTACAGCATGCAGAGCCACCTCATCGCGTCGCGGTACGCCACCCTCATCGCGCTGCAGCCGGTCCTGCCGCTGCTCGCCTTCGACGTCATCCGCGGCCCGGTGGGCTGGTCCCTCGCGCTGTCCGGGGTGGCCCTCATCGACCTCGGCTTCGGCATCGCCCTCGGCCAGTCCGTCCGGCGCCGCCTCGAGCAGCGCGAGCCCGTCGCGGTCACCGGGCCGGACGGGCAGGAGTACCCGGCCGGCGCCGAACCCACCCACACCCTGCAGACCGACCAGCTCGCCGACACCCTCATGCGGGACGCGGCCTGGCTGCTGTTCGCGATCACGTTCGGCGCGGCCCTCGTCTTCGCCACCGGCGCCCTCGCCACCACCGAGGCCCTCGGCGAGACCGTCCGCGCCGCCGCGGTCACCCTCGTCGCCGCCGCGATCGGCGTGGCCGGCTCGCTGTCCTGGCGGCGCGGCGCGGTGCCCGACATCGCCGCCGGCATCGCCACCGTCGCCGTCATCGCCGCGTTCGCCAGGGTCGGCGCCGTCGCGTTCCCCGGCTTCACGCTGCTGTTCCTCGCCCTCGCCGTGGCACTCGCCGCGGCGGGGGTACCGTTCCTGCCCGCCGACGCCCGCCGCGGCCCCCGCTACGCCGTCTCGGTCGCAACCGCCGCCACCACCCTGCTGCTGGTCGTCACCGTGCTGCCCGCGCTGGTCGCGCCGCTGCGGGCGGCGTGGCCGGTGTGGAACGCGGACCTCACCGCGTACCGCACGCGCGTCGACGCCGCCGTCGGGACCGACGGCTGGCAGGCCGTCCTCGCGGTGCTGCTGCTGACCGCGGCCGGTGTCCTCATGCTCAGCGGGCGCACCGAGCCGGTCGACGTGCCGCTCGGCTCCGGCTCGTGGCCGGGCGCGCGCCTCGGCGGCATGTTCGGCCGGCGGTCCGCCGCCGAGGACCGCCCGCAGCCGACCCCGCCACCCGGCCTGTGGCCCGGCCCGCTGGGTGGCGCGCAGAGCGGGCCGCACACCGGCGTCTGGGACGACCCGCGCCCCGAATCCCCGCCCGAATCCCCGTCCGGTGCCCGCCCCGGCGGAACGGACCCCCGGGCCGCCCGCCGGGACGTGTGGAGCGGTGGCGCGGTCGTCACCGTCCCGCCGCCGGAGCGCTTCCGCGCCGACGTCGCGGTCATCGGCGCCGCCCTGACGCTGCTCATCGCGCCGGCCGCGTTCGGCCTGAGCTGGCTGATGATCCCGGCCATCGCGGTCGCCGGTGCGGTCATCGCCGGCGCCCTGGCCATGCGGGTCCGCGAGTCGCACACCGCCTGGGTCTGCCTCGGCGCCGCCCTGGTCCTCGGCCTGTACGCGGCCGCCGCCAGCCTCGCCCGGCCGTCCGCGACCGCCCTGACCCTCGTCGCCATCGCCATCGCCGGCGCGGCCGTCGCGCTGCTGCCGCGGCCGCACCGCGCCGACGCGAACGGCGACTTCGTCACCCGCAGGGTGTCCGACGCCGCCGCCGGCGGGGCCCTGTTCGCGCTGCCCGGTGCCGCCGCGGCCGGTGCCGCGATCGTCTTTGGCGACCTGCCCGGCGGCGCGACCGTCGTGCTCGTGATGAGCTTCCTCGCGCTCGCCGTGACCCTCGGGTACGCCGCGATCACCCAGGTCGCCCGGGGCGCGCAGAGCCCGCCGCTGCTCATCGGCGCGACCGCCGGCGCCGTCGCGGTCGCGATCGCGGTGCTGCGCGCCGACGGCGCCACCACCATCGACCTGATGATCGGCCTGCTGATGCTGATCGCCGCGGTGATGCTGTGGGCGGCGCCGCGGATGGACGACCGGCAGACGTTCGGCGCCGACATCACCGGCGCCGACGCCGCGGCCGCCGCCGTGACGATCGCCGGGATCGGCGCCGTGGCCAGGGCCGTGTCCCTCGCCTCCGACGGCATCGAGGTCGTCACCCTCGCGCTGCTGGTGTTCGCGGTCGCGGTCGCCGCCCGCAGCCTGCCCGACGACTGGCGCCGCGGCCCGGTCGCCGGCGCCGCCACCGTCGGCGTCTGCACCGGCGTATACGCGGGCACCATGTCCGTCATCGGCGCCGTCGGGGTGATCCGCGCCGCCGACCCGCCGTGGCGGGCGGCCCTCGATGCGCACTGGCTCGCCAACGCGCAGCAGCTCGCCACCTACGGCTGGCAGGTCCCGATCGCGCTGCTGCTGCTCGCCGGGGCGGCCGCGATCGCGCTGCCGCAGCCCTACGGCGACGACACCGCCTCCGCGGCGGCCGCCCTGGCCGCCATCGGCGCGCCCGTCGGCCTCGGCCTCGGCTGGCAGTCCCCGATGGTCGTCGGCTGGATCGCCGCGACCGGGATCGGCGCCTGGGCCGCCACCGGGAAGAGCTGGCGCGCCGCCTACATGCGGCTCGGCGCGGCCCTCGTCGCCGGCATGTTCGCCGCCGGCGCGAGCCTCGTGCGGCCCGGCGCGACCGCCGGCACCCTGGTGGCGCTCGCGATCAGCGGCGTGTTCGTCGCCGGGTTCGCCAGAGCCACCGCGATCCGCCGGGGCAACCCCTTCGACGGCCCGCTCACGTTCGTCGGCGGATCGGGTGTCGCCGCCGCCCTGTTCGCCTTCGCCGGTGCCGCCGCGGCGGCCGCCGGCGGCCTGCACCCCGGCCACGTCAGCACCGTGCTCATCGCCGCGCTCGCGACCAGCGCCGTCGGCCTCGCCGCCGCCGCGACCGGCGCCCAGCAGGCATCCGGGTACCTGCCGTACGTGACCGTCGGGGTCGCCGGCGGCGCGACCACCACGGCCGTCGTCGCGCTGGTCGTCCAGCGGGACGGCGCGGTCGTCTACGCCGCCATCGCGGCCCTGCTCGGGGTTCTCGCCGAGCTGCTGCGGGTCACCTGGCAGCGCAGCGTCGAATGGGTGCCGTCGTCCGGGTTCCGCCCCGACAGCTCCGGCGCGACCGCCGGCCGCTGGCGGCAGGTCCGGGCGCCCCGCGGGTACACCCTGGGTGTCGCCGCCGCGGCCGGGCTGCCCGCGCTCATCGTCGTCGTGTTCGTGGCGCCGGCCGTCTACGCGGCGCTCGCCGGGCCGTACAAGTGGATCCAGAAACCGTGGACAGGCACCGCGCAGACCGCGTCCGACCTCGGTGACCTCGGCCGCTACGCGGGCAACGGCACCCACGTGCTCGCCGCCGCGCTGCTCACCATCGCCGGCGCGCTGATGGCGGTCGGTCTCGGCGGTTCCGGGCAGGCCGTGGCCGGCCGCGCCGTCGCGATCGTCGTGCCCAGCGGGGCGCTGACCCTGCTCATCGCCCCGGCCGCGCTGCACGCGTCGTGGCCGTGGCAGCCGACGGCGGCGCTGCTGGTCGCCACGATCGCCGGTCTCGGCCTGGCACTGACCGTGCCGCCGGAGGCCGACAGCTCCGACGGCCGGATGCTCATCAACGCCCGCCGGCTCGTCTTCGTCATCGCCGTCCTGGCCGCCGGCGCGGGCGGTGCCGGCAGCCTCGCCACGAAGCAGCAGACCCTCACCTGGCTCGCCGGGTCGGTCGTCGTCGGCGCGGTCGCCGGGATCTGGGGCCGCACACCCAACGGCCGCATGCTCGGCTGGCACGTCGCCGCGTCGACGGCGCAAGGGTTCGCCCTCGCCGCCGGGCTCGCCGCCGGCCTGGAGCTGCGGCAGTGCGCGTTCCCGCTGCTGATCGTCGCGACGATGCTGCTGGTGCTCGGCGCCGCGCTGCCCCGCCTGCGGCCCAGCAACAGCATCAACCGGGAGGCCATGACGGTCGAGGCGGCCGGCTACGCCGGCGCGGTCATCGCCGTCCTGCTCACCATCGGCTCCGCCGCGCACACCGCGGCCGCCCTCACCGCCCTCGGCGCGGTCCTCGGCCTGTCCGCCGCCCGCAAGGGCCGCAGCGGCCAGCAACGCGTCGTGCTCATCATCGCCGCGTCGGTCGCCGAGCTGATCGCGATCTGGCTGCTGCTCATCACGGTCAAGGTGGCCGTGATCGAGGCGTACACGCTGCCGTTCGCGGTCCTCGCGCTCATCACCGGGCTGCTGGAGATCCGCCGCCGTCCCGAACTGGGCAGCTGGCTCGCCTACGGCCCGGCGCTGGTCGCCGGCTTCGCACCGAGCCTCGCCCTCGCGGTCGCCGACGAGAACTCCCCGGAGCTGCGCCGCGTCCTGCTGATCCTCGCCGGGGTCATCACCGTCGCGATCGGCGCCGTCCGCCAGCAGAAGGCGCCGGTCGCGGTCGGCTCCGCGGTGACGATCATCGCCACCGCCAACGAGCTGCTGCGCATCGGCTTGCCCGTCTGGATGCTCCTGCTGCTGTTCGGCGGCACCGGCCTGCTGCTCATCGCCCTCGGCGCCACCTACGAGCAGCGCCAGCGTCTCGACCGGCTGCGCGGCGTCTACCGCGGCATGCGCTGACCCCGGGTGCCCGACCGCGCGTAATATTGACAGACGTGGTTGCAACACTGGTGCACGACGAGCACGGTTTCACCTACACGGTCCACGTGGCAGGCTGCGGCGAGCTGCGCCGCGGCGGCCACCTGCGGGCCTGGCGCGAGGACGACGGCGGGCTGCTGGTCCTGCTGACGGTGGGCGGCTCCGACCTGGACGACGAGGCGGGCGTCGTCGCCGACCAGGTCCGGCTCCGGTTCGTCGGCGAGCGGGTCGACGTCGTGGTGTACGAGCCCAGCTGGTGGGGCGACGGTTGCACCTACCTGCGTTCCGTCGGCGGCACTGGCTGGGAGCCGCTGGATCCGAAGGTGCTGTGCGACCGGATCGGCCCGTCGTTCGTCATCGACGACGAGGCCGACACCAGTCCCGGCTACGGCGGCCCCTGACCCCGCTCAGGCGCCTTCCACCTCGACCTCGTAGATCCTGGTGGCGGCGTCGGCGGTCTGGGTCGGGGTGGTGACGACCAGGCGCACGTAGCGGGCGGTCACCGCGGTGACCCGGTGGGATGTCACGCCGTCGGTGTTCGCGGTGACGGTCACCGCGGTCGTCCACGTCGCGGCGTCGGCGCTGACCTGGATGGTGAAGGCGCGGGTGTTCAACGCCTGGGCCTCGCCGCCGGCGGATGCGTGCCGGACCACGAACCGGCGCAGCGTGCGGGCGGCGCCGAGGTCGATCTGCAGGGAGGCGCCGGCGGCGCCGCTGCACCACTTGCTGTTGCCGGTGGTCCCGCCGTCGATCGCCTTCGCCGGGGTCTCGGTGGCGGCGCACGCGGCGCTGCCGGTGACCGTGGCGCCGCGGGTGAGGTTGGCGCCCGGGTACGCGCCGCCCTCGTCGGTGACGGCGATGTCGTCGAC
The DNA here is from genome assembly GCF_040676755.1 of Dactylosporangium sp. NPDC049525. Taxonomy (NCBI): domain Bacteria; kingdom Bacillati; phylum Actinomycetota; class Actinomycetes; order Micromonosporales; family Micromonosporaceae; genus Dactylosporangium; species Dactylosporangium sp. NPDC049525. Next base: position 119,110 of record NZ_JBFAPO010000005.1, read on the forward strand.
GTAGCCGCGGAACGGGCCGGTGCCGGTGGGGCGGTCGAAGCCGACGTCGACGCGGGTGACGGTGCGCCCGGCGAGCGCGCCGAGGTTGACCCGCACCAGGTTCCACTGGTTGACCACGAGCCTGCCGCCCTCGCCCTGCAGCTTCGGGTGGGCGCGGACCCCGAACTGGTCCACCGCGCCGGAGTCGCGCAGCGCCGAGCCGTCGCTGAACTGCAGGTCGACCGCGACGAACGTGCCGGTCGCCTGCTGCGGGTAGATCCAGTACGACAGCACGCTGGACGGGCCGATCGGCAGGTCCGCGGCGAAGATCCGCTGGTAGGAGTACGACTGGGTGGCGGAGTTGTCGCTGCCGGAGTACATCAGCGCGGCGGTGCCGCTGCGGGACACGCCCTCGGTCCGGGGTGAGGACTCCATCGCGGTCAGGGCGCAGCAGTAGCCGCCGACGCCGACGGTCGCGCCGGCGCTGTCGAGCCAGGTCGGCGCGGGGTCGCTCGCCTCGAACGGCGCCCGCAGCAGGGGCCAGTCGCGGCCGTCGCCGAGGACCGGTTCCAGCGCGGTGTACCAGCGCACCGCCATCCGCGCGTAGCCGGCGTCGTTGGGGTGCAGCGTGTCGTTGAGGTCGGACGCGGCGAGGGTCGAAAGGTCGACGAGCCTGGCCCTGGCGCCACGGGCGGCCACGACCCCCGGGACGGCCGCGTTGAACGCGTTGATCCGGGCCTGGATGGTGGCGTCGAGCGCGGGCACGATCTTCGCGACGACGACGGTGGCGGTGGGGCGCGCCGCGAGGATCTGGTCGATGAGCCCGCCGAGCCGCTGCGGTGCCGTGCCCACCTGGTAGTTCTGGTTCATGTCGTTGGTGCCGATGTGCAGCAGGACCACGTCGGGCTGGTAGGTCGCGAGCCAGCCGTCGACGCTCGCCGCGATCTGGTCGATCCGCCAGCCGGAGTGGCCCTCGTTGTCGGTGTCCGGCAGCGACCCGGACCGCTGCGAGCCGACGAAGTCCACGGCGTAGCCGGCCCCGCCGACGAGCCTGCTGAACAGCGGGGCCCGGTAGCTGGAGGTGGTCGGGCTGCCTTCGCCCCAGGTGATCGAGTCGCCGAGCGGCATGATCTTGATCGGCCTGGTCGTCACGGCCGCCCCGGCGGGCGCGGCCGCGGCGGTGACCGCGATCAGGCAGCCCACGAGGGCGATGGCGAGCTTGCGCAACGTGGACTCCTCCGTGCCGGACATTCACGAATGTGGCGAGTGTGTCGGCGTGCTCCGGTTGTGTCAAGAGTTGACAGAACCGAGACGCGTGGAGGATCGTCGATGAAAACCGGATGGCGGTCCGGGCCACGCTTCCCCTGGGAGGGAACTGTGTCCCTGCGCCTGCTCGCCGCCCCCGTGCTGGCCCTGGCCGCCGTCGTGCTCATCCCGTCGCCCGCCGCGGCCGCCACGACGATCTGCAACCGCTACTGCGACGGCCGCGACGCCGCGCTCGCCCCGTCCGACCGGCAGCCGGTCAGCAGCACCCTGTACGGGCGGCGCATCACCTTGCACGTCAACGACACCGACGCCATGGCGTGGGGGAGCCTCGACAACGGCAAGGCCGGCGACGAGGTGTGGCTGGACCGGTCCTTCGACGGCGGCCGCACCTGGGTCGACAGCCGCCTCGGCGCCGGGGTCGTGGCCGCCGGCGCCACCAGCCGGCGCACCGCGCAGTTCAACGTCGACAACTGGGCCGCGAACGGCGTCGGCGCGCTGCGCGCCTGCGGCAAGGCCGGCGACCGGCCCGAACTGACCTGCACCGGGTGGGCCCGCAGCACCTGGAACGCGTGGGACCGGCGCACCGCCGCCGCCACCGCCCTGATGATGCAGTACAACCTCGGCACCGGCCTGTTCGGCAACAACGACTGGTGGACCAGCGCCAATGCGCTCACCGCCGTCATCGACAACAGCCGACGGTCGGGGATGGGCAGCTACCGGTACGCCATCGCCACCACCTACGACAAGCAGGTGAACGCGAAGCTCGGCCAGTTCCGCAACGAGTACCTCGACGACACCGGCTGGTGGGCCCTGGCGTGGGTGGCCGCCTACGACGCGACCGGCGACAGCCGCTACCTGAACACGGCCCGGGCCGGCGCCGATCACATGTTCGCCTACTGGGACACCACCCGCTGTGGCGGCGGGGTCTGGTGGAAGACCGACCGGACCGTCAAGAACGCGATCGAGAACAGCCTCTACATCCAGCTCAACGCGGCCCTGTCGGCGCGGATCCCGGGCGACACCGTGTACCGCGGGCGAGCCGTCGCCGGCTGGACCTGGTTCCAGGGCACCGGCATGCTCAACGGCTCGAACCTCGTCAACGACGGGATCAGCCTCAGCACCTGCCGCAACAACGGCGCCGTCACCTGGACCTACAACCAGGGCGTCCTGATGAACGCGCTGGTCCAGCTCAACCGGCTCACCGGCGACGCGGCCGCCCTGGCCACCGCCCGGCGCATCGGTGACGCACTGGTCGCCAGCGGCTACCTGTCGCCGGGCGGCATCCTGCGCGAACCCAACGAGAGCAGCACCTGCTCCGGCGACGGGGTGTCGTTCAAGGGCGCCGCGATCCGCGGGCTCGGCGTGCTCAACGGCGCCACCGGCGGGGCGTACAACACCTATCTGCAGCGCAACGCCGACAGTGCGTATGCGAATGACCGCGACACGATCGACGCCTACGGCAGCCACTGGGCCGGACCGCGGACCGCCACCAACCACAGCTGCCAGCACAGCGCCGTGGACCTGCTCAACGCCGCTCCGTAGTTTTCTGCCGCGCCCGTGAACCGATCGGGCCGTCCGATCCGATGATGGGGTGTGATTCCCCCACCGCAGGACGCTGATCTGCTCGCGCTGGCCGCCGCCGGCGACCGGGCGGCGTTCGAGGCGTTCTATCGGCGGCACGCCGTGTGGTTGACGTTGCGGCTGCGGTACAGGTGTGCCGACGACGCTCTGATCGACGACGTCGTCCAGGAGACGTTCCTGGAGTTGTGGCACGGTGGCGCGGCGCGGTATCGGGCCGAGGGCGATGTGGCCGGCTGGCTGTGGCGGATCGGCTCGCGCCGCCTCATCGACGCGCTGCGCCGGCGCAGCTCCGGTCACCGGCTCGGCCGCCTCCTCGCCCGCCTGCGCGGCCGGGACGAGCCGTCCGCCGAGGAGCAGGTGCTGCACGGCGTCGAGCACGGCGACCTCGCCGGTGCCCTGGCCCGGCTCTCCCCGGAGCTGCGGGCCGTCATCCAGGCCACCGTCCTGGACGGGCTCACCACCGCGGAGGCGGCGGTGCTGCTCGGCATCCCGCCCGGCACGGTCAAGACGCGGGCGATGCGGGCCCGCCGGCAACTACGGCAGGAGCTGGCATGAAACGTTCTGCCGTCTGGCACCTCCAGGACTCCGACCTGCACGCGTATGCCGGTGGTGGGCTCGCCGGGCCGCTGCTGTGGTCCGTGGAGGCGCATCTCGGCGCCTGCGACGGCTGCCGCGCCCGGCTCACCGCCGCCGCCGACCCACGGCTGGTCGACGACGGCTGGGCCCGCGTCGACGCCGCCCTCGACGCACCCGTCCCCGGCCCGGTCGAGCGGCTCCTGATGGCGCTCGGCGTGCCCGACCACACGGCCAGGTTGCTCGCCGCGACCCCGGCGCTGCACCTGTCGTGGCTCGTCGCGGTCGCCCTGACCCTCGCCACGACCGCCACGATCGCCCGGCTCGCCGACCCGGTCGTGTTCCTCGCCGCGGCGCCCCTGCTGCCGCTCGCCGGGGTCGCGGCGTCGTTCGGGCCCGGCATCGACCCCACCTATGAGATGGCCCTCGTCGCGCCGATGCAGTCCTTCCGGCTGCTCCTGCTGCGCTGCGTCGCGGTCGTCTCCGCCAACACGGTGCTGTGCGCGCTGGCCAGCCTGGCCCTGCCCGGCGCCGGGCTCGGTGCGGCCGGCTGGTTCCTGCCGTCCCTCGCGCTGACCGTGCTCACCCTGCTGCTCGCCCCCAGGTTCGGCACCGTCGCCGCGGCCTGCGCCGTCGGCGCCGGCTGGGCCTGCCTCGTCCTCGCCGCCACCGGCGCGCTCTTCACCGTCGCGGGCCAGTCCGGCACCGCGATCGCCGTCCTACTCGCCACCGCCGTGCTCGCCCGGCGGGCCTCGGCGTTCGACACGTCCCGGCTGTTCCCCCGGGCCACCCCCAGGAGGTTCCGATGAGCATCGACGCGGCCGCACCAGGGATCGACGTCGCCGTGCGCGCCGACGGCCTGGTCCTGCGCTACGGGCGGAAGGCCGCCCTCGACGGTGTCACGCTCACCCTCGGCACCGGCGTCACCGGCCTGCTCGGCCCCAACGGCGCCGGCAAGACCACGCTCCTGCGGATCCTCGCCACCGCCCTCAACCCCGACGCCGGCTCGCTGCGCGTCCTCGGCCACGACCCGCTCACCGCACCCGGGCGGCTCGCCGTCCGCCGCCGCCTCGGGTACCTGCCCCAGGACCCCGGCTTCCACCCCGGCTTCACCGCGTTCGAGTTCGTCGACTACGTCGCGATCCTCAAGGAGCTCACCCACCGCGGCGACCGCCACGCCGAGGTCCGCCGCGTCCTGTCCGCCGTCGGCCTCGACGACCAGCGCCGCACCCGCATCCGGGCGCTGTCCGGCGGCATGCGCCAGCGGGTCGCCCTCGCCGCCGCCCTCGTCGGCGACCCCGACCTGCTCATCCTCGACGAGCCGACCGTCGGCCTCGACCCGCAGCAGCGGATGCGCTTCCGCGAGCTGTTCGCCGACCTCGGCGAGGACCGCGCCGTGCTGCTGTCCACCCACCAGACCGAGGATGTCATGTCGCTGTGCCGCCAGGTCGTCGTCATCGACCGGGGCACCGTCCGCTTCACCGGCACCCCGGCCGACCTCGCCGCGCTCGCCGCCGGCCGGGTCTGGACCAGCGCCGCCCGCGAGCCCGGCGCCCTCGCCTCCTGGCGCACCGGCACCGGCCTGCACCGTCACGTCGGCGACCCGCCGCCCGGCGCGGAACTGCTCCCGCCGACCATCGAGGACGGCTACCTCATGCTCGTCGACCTCGGCGGTGCCGCATGACGACCGCCGTCGCCGCGCGAGCAACCGCACCCGCGGCCCGGGTGCCCCGCCGCCGGGCGATGCTGGCGCTGGCCGGGGTCGAGTCCGTGCGGTTCCTGCGGCACCCGTTGACGATCGCGGCGCTGCTGCTGTTCGTCTCCCCGTGGGTGTACGACGTTGTCACCGGCACCACCGACCGCTATCCAGTGCTCCACGACCAGGCCGTCGACCTGCAGATCCCCGGCATCTTCCTGCTCGGCGGCGGCGCCCTCGTCGTCGCCAACCTCAACGCGCTGCGGGCCCACCGCCACCACACCGACGCGCTGTACTCGGTCCTGGTCCTGCCCGACCCGTGGCGCACCGCCGCGTTCCTGCTCGCCCCGCTGCCCTACGCGGCCGCCGTCGGCGCCCTCGTCACGGCCCGCGTCGGCGTCCTCGCCCTGCTCCCCGGCGCCGCCGGCCGCCCCGACCCGGCCGAGCTCGCCGCGACCCCGGCCTTCGTGCTGCTCCTCGCCGCCATCGGCGTCCTGCTCGCCAAGCTGCTGCGATCCGCGCTCGTCGCCCCCCTCGCCATGTTCGCGTTCGCCGTCGCCGCGTTCGTCGCCCTGGTCGCCGCGGCCAGGGGCAACACCGCCCTGCGGCTGCTCCTGCCGGTGATGTTCACCGAGCTGCCCTTCTCCCTGCCCGCCGACCTGGTCGACCGCCCGTCGCTGCGGCACCTCGCCTACCTCGCCGGCCTCGCCGCCCTCGTCGCCGTCGCCGCCGTCGCCCGGTCCGGTGCCCGCGGCCGTCCCGTCGTGGCCGCCCTGGTCCTCGCCACGGTTGTGACCGCGACGGCCGGCGCCGCGCAGTTCCGCACCGACGACGCCCTGCGCCGGGCCGCCGTCACCGCCACCGAGAACCCGGCCGCCACGCAGACCTGCCACCGCCGCGGCGACGTCACCTACTGCCCCTTCGACGACTTCACCGCCTGGATCACCGGCTGGGAGGCGGTCGTCCAGGGCGTCCGCCGCGCCGTCCCGCCCGCCGCCGGCACCGACCCGCCCCTTGCCGTCCGCCAGCGCGTGTGGGCCCACGGCTACCCGACCGGCTCCGTTGTCGCCGCCGACGAGACCGGCGCCAACGCCGCCTGGGAGCGCGCCGCGGCCGCCGCCGGCACCCCGGCCGTGATCCCGGTCGGCACGCGGTGGGGCGACGACACCTCCGAGGCCACCTTCGCCGCTAGCGTTGCGCACCGCCTGATGACCGGCAGCGCGTTCACCCCCAACGGCACCGTCTGCGGCGCCCGCGGCGCCCTCCTCGTCTGGCTCGTCGGCCAGGCCACCCCCGCGACCGCCAAGGGCCTGCGCGACCTGGACGCCGCAAGCTGGGGCGGCCTGGTCTTCGTGGACTTCACCACCTTCATGAACCTGTCGGTCCCCGACCGCGACGCCGGCCCGGGCCTCGCCGCCCTGGGCCGCCCACCCGCGGAGGTCGGCGCCCTGGTCGCCGCCCACTGGACGGAGCTGACCGACCCGGCCACCCCGGCGGACCGCTTCGCCACCCTCGCCGGTGTGCCCATCGCCCCCGAACCGCCCGTCGGGGAGCGCACTGTATGCGCCACCTGACCTCTTCACCTTCCCCGGTGCGCCGCCTGGGCGGACCGCGGGTGGGTCACGGCGCGAGCGGACGGGTGGACCTGCCGTGAAGCGGCTGGCGCTGGTGCGGCCGACGCTCCGGGCGATCCGCTGGACCCCGCTGCTCGGTGCGATGGCGGCCGGCCTCGCGATCGTCACCGTTCCCGCGGTGATGACGGTGACGCTCAGCGCCGACAACCTCGCCGTCCTGCTCCGGCTCGGCCTGGCGTGCGCCGCGGTCGGCCTGGCGTTCCTGTTCGACGACCCCGCGAAGCCGACCACCGCGACCGCGCCCTTGCCCGCGTGGCACGGCGTCGCGGTCCGGACCGTCGCGGCCGCCGCCGCCATGACCGGGTGGTGGGCCGCGGCCGTCGCCATCACCGTCGCCGGCGCGGAGGAGGGCACCGCCGACCCGCTGCCGCTACCGGGCCTGGGGCTGGAGGCTGCGGCGGTTGGTGCGGTCGCCGTCGCTGCGGCCGTCGTCGCCTGGCGGCTCACCCGGCGCGGCATCGCCAGCCCGGCCGCGGCGCCCACCGTGCTGGTCGTCGTCGCCGTGCTCGCGATCGCCCCGCGCTGGGCAGCGGTGTTCGTCCTCGTGGCCAGCCCCGACTGGACCGCCGCCCATCAACGCCTCGCGGTCGTGCTCGCCGTCTGCCTGGCCACCGCGGCCGCCGCCGCCCTGCCGCGCCCACCCCGCCGCCGCCCTGCTCCGTGAGTCAGGCCGCCGCGACGTGGCCGGCGCCGACCTCCCAGCGCTGGTCGAAGCCGACGTTCCGGGCGAAGTACGCATCGTGCGTGATCATCACCATGGTGCCGTGGTACGCGCGGAGGGCCTCCTCGACGACGTCGATCGCCTCGAAGTCGAGGTAGTTGGTGGGCTCGTCGAGGAAGAGGATCTGAGCGCCGCTGTTGACGATGACGGCGAGGAGCAGCCGGCGCAGCTCGCCGGCGCTGAGGTCACGCACCCGGCGGTCCCACTCGTCGGGGCCGAACAGGTGCGCCGCGAGCAGGGATTCGGCTTCCTCGACGTACACCGGAACCCTGGACCGGAAGTACCCGAGCACCGTGCGGTCGTCACCGCGCAGGTGGTCGTGGGTCTGCGGGAGCACGGCGACCTCGGCGGCGGCCGTGACGGTCCCCGCGTCCAGGGGCAGGGCGCCGGACAGGGCGCGCAGCAGCGTCGTCTTGCCCGCGCCGTTCGGGCCGGTGACCAGGATGCGGCCGCGGACGTCCAGGTCGACGTCGTCGAGGATGCGCCGCGCGCCGAGTTTCACGGTCAGGCCACGGGCCGTCATGACCGACGTGTCGGCCGGGCCGCTCACCGGGCCGCCCACTGAGCCGCCCACCGAGGCGTCGATCGAGCCATCCGTCGCGGCGTCCTCGGGGTCCGGTGACGGGAATGCGAGGACGAGCGGGGGACGGGTGGCCGGCTCGGCGATCCAGCGGGCCGACGTCAGCTGCCGGGTCAGCCGTCGCTCGCGGGCCTTCGCCTTCTTCGCGACCTTCTTCGCGTACCGGCGGAGCTTGTCGGAGCCGAGCCCCGAACGCGCCGTCTGCTCGACGCCCCGGGCCTGGTCCTTCGTGGTCGCGATGTCGGCCTCCAGGCGCCGCCGGAACTTCTCCTGCGCCTCATGGTCGAGCAGGAGCCGCTGCCAGCGGCGGGTCTTCTCGGCTCGGTAGTCGGTGTAGCCGCCCTCGTACCACTGCGGCCGGGTGTGGATGCCGTCGAGCTCGACGATCCGGGTCACGGTCCGGTCGAGGAACGCCCGGTCGTGCGTGACGACCATGACCGCGCCGCGGAACGCCGCGAGGAACTCCCCGAGCCACGCCGTGCCGGCCGCGTCGAGGTGGTTCGTCGGCTCGTCGAGGATCAGCACGTCGGGGGTCGACAGCAGCACCCGGGCGAGCATCAGCCGGGCCTGCTCGCCGCCGCTGACGTCGCCGAGCGGCAGGTCGTCGGGCAGGTGGGCGATGTCGAGCCGCTCCCGCACCTCGGCCCGCCGCTGCGGCGCGGCCCAGCCCTCGAGGGCCAGCCAGCGGTCCTGGACCTGCCCGTACTCGTCGAGCAGCGTCAGGTCGTCCGCCAGGCGGCCCTCGAGCGCGTGCATCCGCTGCGCGAGCCGGTCGACCTCGCCGTCCCGCAGGAATTCAAGAACGGAAAGACCCGGATCCGGCACCTGCTGCGCGAAATACCCGATCCGCCGCCGCGGCGCGAGGCTGACGTGCCCGCTCGTCGGCTTCTCGGCGCCGGTCAGGATCCGCAGCAGCGTGGTCTTGCCGGCGCCGTTGGGCCCGACGAGCCCCAGCCGGTCACCGGCGTTCAGGGTGAGGTCGACGCCTTCGAACAGCAGCTCGGCGTCATAGTGTTTGGACAGGGAGACAGCGCGTAGCAAGAGAGCCTCGCAGCGGGTGTGAGAGCGGACGGGAACAGGGCCCGGCCGGTTCCCCGGTCAGGCGTTCGACACGTCCCTCGAATCACACCCCCGCATCATCTCCTGTTCCACCACAGCGCTGCCACTCATTTTGCCGCCGGTACGCCGAGGGCCGCCCCCTCGCAGGTAGCGGCCCTCATGGTGCGCGATGCGGCGCCGCGGTTCTGGCGCCGCGGTTCTGGCGCTGCGGCTCTGGTGCGGTGGTTCAGGTGCGGTGGTTCAGGTGCGGTCGCGCGGCGGTGCGGACCACGGCGACGTCGGCGGTTCGTCGTCGCCACCGGCACCGGCACCACCCCGCTCGGCGGCGAGCCGGTCAAGCTCGGCCTGCGCGCTGGCCCGCCGTTCCGCCTCACCTCGCGCGAACGCCGCCCGGCGCTCCGCCTGCTCCGCGGCACTGGGCGCGCCGAGCCGGGTGGTCACGTCCGGGTCAACGGGGCCGAGCCGGGTCGTTGCCTGCTGGTCCTCGTCGGGTTCCTGGACGGGGTCGGTGGCCCGCATCGGCGTGAACCGGCCCGGCGTGCCCTCGCCGTCGCCCGTGCCGCTGTGGCCGGTGCCGACGGTCGGGTGCTCACCGGTCTCGCTCTGCGCCGCGTGCCGCGGTCGCGACGACACCGGAGACTGCCGCCCCGGGTGGAACGCCTCGGTCTCCTCTTCCCGCACGCCCCGCCGCCCTGCGCTGAACCCGTCGAACGACGGCCCCGCCAGAATCGACGTCTCCTGCGCCACCTCGGAGCGCGCCGCCCGCGACGGCAACGCCCCGCCGCCTCCGGCGACCGGCGCCGTGGGTGCCACAGGTGCCGCCGGCGGCACCTGCTGGGCGGCGCCGAACGGCTCGGTCGCGGCCTCACTCGCACTGGGCCGCCCATACCTGGTCTGCGGAATCCCGGGCGGGGGAGCGACCGACTCGGATGCGGGCCGCAGCGACCCACTGCCACCGTACGGCGCAGGCGGCGACGTCGGCGACGTCAACGGCCGCGTCGGCAGCTCACCGCCGTCCGTGGCGTCCTGCCCCGCGGTCTCGCCGGCCAACCCACCGGGCGCCCCGGACCACGGCGTACCCGCCGCGGCCCCGGTCGTGGCGGCACCACCAGCGGCCCGCAACGGCGGAACATCCTGCCCGCCGCCCGCCTGGCTCCCGAACCCCGGCGCAGCGGCCGCCCCGGACTGCGACGCCGGCGGCCCGGACTGCGGCGCGGGCGGTGCCGAATGTGGCGCCGGCGGCCCGGATTGCGGTGCGGGCGGTGCGGAATGCGGCGCCGGCCCGGACTGCGGTGCGAGGAGCCCGGACTGCGATGCGGGCGGCCCGGACTGTGGTGCGGGCGGTGCCGAATGTGGCGCCGGCGGCCCGGACTGTGGTGCGGGCGGTGCGGAATGTGGCGCCGGCCCGGACTGCGGTGCGAGGAGCCCGGACTGCGATGCGGGCGGCCCGGAATGTGGCGCTGGCGGCCCGGACTGCGGCCGGTTACCCACCGGCGGGGCGAACGGCGGAGCCGCCTGCCCCGACCCGGTCGATGCGAACTGCTGCGTCGGCGGCGCGGACGCGGCACCGGTCGCAGGCGCGGCGAACTGCGATGCCGGCGGCGCGGACGCGGGCGACGCGAACTGCTGCGCCGGCGGCGCAGACGTGGGACCGGTCGCGGGCGCGGCGAACTGCGATGCCGGCGGCGCTGACGCGGGACCGGTCGCGGGCGGCGCGAACTGAGGCGCCGGCGGCCCAGACGCCGGGCCCGTGAACTGCGGCGCGGACGCGGGCGACGCGAACGGCGGTGCCGGCGGCGCGGACGCCGGGCCGGACGCGGGCGCCGTGAACTGCGGTGCGGGCGGCGCGGACGCCAGCTGTCCGGACTGCGGCGCAGGCGGTGCGGACGCAGGCCCAGACGCGGGTGCGGCGAAGTGCGGTGCGGGCGGCGCAGGCGGTGCGGACGCCGGACCGGACGCGGGTGCGGCGAAGTGCGGTGCGGACTGTGCGGGCGGCGCGGACGCCGGCCCGGACGCCGGTGCCGCGAAGTGCGGCGCGGCTGGCTGGCCGGCCGGTGGTGCGGACGCGGGACGGGCCGGCCCGGGCGGCGCGAACGGCGGTGCCTGCGCGGGCCCCGTCCCAGCGGCCGGCCTGAACTGCGTGGCGCCCCCCGGACCTGGCGCCCCACCGGGCGGGAACGGCCCAGGCGGCGTCGTGGAAACAGGCGGCGTGCCGGGAGCGTGCGGCGCGGCGGGAGCGTGCGGCTGCGTGGAAGCGGGCGGTGGCCCGCCCCGGCCACCGAGCGACGGCGGGAACGGCCCAGGCGGCGTCGCCGGCACGGCCGGACCACCCGCGGACCCGGACGCCGCAGGCGACGCCGGTCGGCCGGCCTGCGGCTGCGCGGCGGTCGAGTCCGGCGTCAGCCACGACGGCGCGGCGCTGCTGCCGGGTGCCGACACTGGTGCCGGCCCACCCTGCTCACCGGGTCGTCCAGCCGCGGGCGGCTGCGCGCCGAACCCGGATCCGGCGCCAGGACCGGACACCTGCCCGGCCTGCGGCTGCCCGGGACGCCCGCCCCCGGCACCCCCTGCCGGCGGGAACGACCCTGCCGGCGGCGCGGACGTGACGGGCGGCGCGTACGAACCCGGCGGTGCGGACGTGACCGGCGGCGCGTAGGAACCCGACGCCGGCGGCGCCGAGGTCACCGGCTTGGCAAACAAAGCCGCCGGTCCGGACGAAGCCGGAGGAGCGGACGAAGCCGGGGGAGCGGACGAGGCCGGCGGCGCGGACGACACCGGAGACGCGAAGGACGACGCAGGAGGCGCCGAAGACACCGGCGGCGCGGACGACACCGGCGGGTAACCGGCTGACGGCCGTGCGTGCGGCGACATCGAGACCGGCTGCGTAGCGTCGCTGCCCAGCCCCTGACCGAACCCGGCACCACCCGGGCCTGCGGCCGAGCCACCCGGGCCCGCGGCCGCGCCGTACGACGGCAGGATCGACGTCGCTCCGGGACCGGACCCGCCGCCCGCACCGGCGCCGACGGGGCCGCCCGTTGCGCCGTACGGCGGGAGGACGGACGTGGCGCCCGCCGGCGGGAACTCGGCGGTCTGCGGCGAGTACGGGGTCCTGGTGGCGAACTGCGGTGGCGCCTTCGGGCCCTGCCCGAGCGGATACTCGTGCGGGTCGAGCGGCTCGCCGCCGGCGACGACGACCGGGGCCGCCGCGGGCCACGCGCGCCACCGCTTGACGCTCGCCGCGGCGACCAGCAGGGCCAGGCCGAGGACGGCGGTGGTGCCGTTCACGATGGGCAGCTGCAGGTTGATCGTGAGGCCGGCCAGCTTGTAGTCCGCGGGCAGGCCGTCGAGGGCGCCGAGCGGGTCGATGAAGAGGCTCACGTAGGTGCCGAGCAGCGCAACGCCGGCCACGATCGGGCCGACCGGGGATATGCGCAGGGTGGCGATGAGGCCCAGGATGAGGCCGGCGCCCAGGAGATAGGCGGCGGGTGCGATGAGGTCGACGCTGTCGAAGGCGCCGCGCTCCACCCACTTCGCCACCGTTTCGGTGGATTTCTGCTGGCCGAGGGCGATCAGCAGCCACGCGATCGGGGCGATCAACATCCCCGCGATCAGGCTTCCCACGTGTCGCATGGTTCGCACCGTACCGTCTGTGTCATGCAGGAGCACACCGGCCGACCGACCGCGTATTCGAGGGTCACGCTGAGCCGGATCATGACCGCCGTCGACGTGAATCTCTACGGCACGGTCCACGGTGGCGTGATCATGAAGTTCATCGATGACGTGGCGGGTGCGGCGGCGGCCCGGCACACCGGTGGCCCGGCGGTGACGGCGTCGATCGACGAGATCCTGTTCCTGGAGCCGCTGCGGGTCGGCCATCTCGTCCACGCGTACGCGCAGGTCAACTGGACCGGTTCGACGTCCATGGAGGTCGGGGTCCGTCTCGTCGCGGAGCGGTGGGACGAGGTGGCGGAGCCGGTGGTCGTCGCGACCGCATACCTGGTGTTCGTCGCCGTCGACGCCGACGGCAAGCCGCGGCCGGTGCGCCCGGTCGTGCCGGACTCGCCGGAGAACGAGGGCCGCTGGCGGGAGGCGGAGATCCGCCGCGAGCACCGCCTGGCCCGCCGGGAGGCGATTCAGCAGCACCGCCAGAAATAGGGGGAACACGGCGGGAGGCTCCGGACAAGAAGAGGTGTGGACCCGGAAGGCAACCTCTTGATCGCGGACGGCTTCACGGCCCTCTACGACCGGCACGCACGGACGTTGTACCGCTACTGTGCGCGTCGCGTCGGGCCGGATCTGGCCGAGGATGTCGTCGCGCAGACGTTCCTCGTCGCGTACGAGCGCCGCCACGCCTATGCACAGGACCAGCCGCCGCTGCCGTGGCTGTTCGGCATCGCCACGAACGTGCTCAACCGGCACCGCCGCGACGAGGTGCGCGGCTACCGCGCCCTCGCGAGAACGGGCGTGGATCCGGTGCAGGAGAGTCACGCGACCCGCGCCGAGGAGCGCACCGACGCGCAGCGACGGTCCCGGAAGGTGGCGCGGGTCCTGGCGAAACTGCCCCGGCGGCAGCGGGACGTGCTGCTGCTGTTCGCGGTCGCCGAACTGTCCTACGCGGAGATCGCCGAGGCCCTGGACCTGCCGGTCGGCACGGTCCAGTCGGCGCTGCACCGGGCCCGGACCAAGATGCGCAAGGCGTTGGAGGACGAGGACCGATGAGTAACGATGATCTTGCCGCGGTACGGGAGTTCCGCGCAGCCCTGGACGAACCGCGCGACGGAGCCCTCGCCAAGCGCCGCTGGCAGGTCGCCCGCGCCGAGAGCCCCGAGCGGCCGCGCCGCCGGCCATGGGTGCTGGCGACCGCCGGTGCCGCCGTTGCTGTGGCGGTCGTGGTCGGGGGCGGGGCGGCGGCCGTACACACGGCCACCCCGCGACACGAGAACGCCGTCGTGCCGGGACAGAGCGTGGCAGGCAGCCCGTCGCCGTCGGGCGCCGACCTGCCGGTCACGCGCGGCACCAAGGCTCCGATGAACCCGGCCGTCACCGGCAAGGCGGGCGCCAGCCACCCGCAGGCCGTCGAGGCGCTGACCAGGCTGGCCGCCAAGCAGACCGGCGGCCCCCTGGCGATCGGCGCCGACCAGACCCTGTACGTGAAGACCTACTCACTCGCCGACGGTGAGGGCCGGTACATCCATGAGGCGTGGACGGACGTGACGACCGGCGTGGCGCTGCGGATCCGCCGTACCGACGAGTCGCCGAGAGGGATCGACCGCAGCCTGTCACAGAAGGAGATCGACGAGGCCACGGCGCTCTCCCGCGACACCCCACCCGGCCTGCACAACTTCAACGGCGCCTATGTCGCGGCGTTCCCGGCCGGTGCCGATCAGGCGCACCAGCTGGCGGCGACCTGGAAGGACTGGGCGCAGAAGGAGTACCCGGGCCGCGGCGCCGACGGACTGATCTTCACGCAGGTGCGCGAGATCTTCCACTACGTCGACCCACTGCTGACCGCGGCCCAGCGCGGCGCGCTCTACCTGGCGATCATCGACCTGCCGTCGGTGAAGGCGACCACGGCGACGATCGACGGCAGGCAGTACGACGCGATCTGCGTCTCCGGCCAGGCGGACGGCCCACAGTGCCTGCTGTTCGACCAGGCGACCGGCCGGTACGCGGGCGAGGCCAGGACCGGCACGGACATGGTCGTGCAGGCCGGCAGGTTCACCTTCGTCGACGTCGGCGTGCAGCCGCGGCCGGCGGTCGGACCCGACCGGACCATCCCGGGGAAGAAGGGGTCGGCACCCACCCCCACGAGTTGAGGACGGGCGGGGCGGCGCTCCGACCGGAGCGCCGCCCCACGGCGGCCACACGGAAATCCGGCAGCACATGTCGTCGGCCCACACTGAGCGATCGTTCGGGCGTGCAGGAAGATGGTCGGATGGCGAAGGAGCTGTGGCGACCCCCGGCAGACGTCCGCGACCGCACCCGCATCGGTGCGTTCCTGCGGTGGCTGTCCAGCGAGCGGGGCCTGGAGTTCGAGGACTACCAGCATCTGTGGCAGTGGTCGGTGGACCATCCGGCGGTGTTCTGGCAGGCGATCTGGGATCACTTCGAGGTCGTCGCGCACCAGCCGCCGGCCGGGGCGCTGCCCGACGCGCGGATGCCCGGCGCCGACTGGTTCCCCGGCGCCCGCCTCAACTACGCCGAGCACGTGCTGCGGATGCCCGGCGTCGCCGACGACGAGCCGATCGTCCTGGCGTATTCGCAGACCCGCGCGCCGGTCACGCTCAGCGCCGCCGAGCTGCGCGAGCAGGTCCGCCGGGCGCAGGCGACGCTGCGCCGGCTCGGGGTCGGGGAAGGCGACCGGGTCGCGGCGTACGCGCCCAACATCCCCGAGACGTTCGTCCTCATGCTCGCCACCGCCGGCCTCGGCGCGATCTTCTCCAGCTGCGCGCCGGAGTTCGGCACCCGCTCGGTCGTCGACCGGTGGCAGCAGATCGAGCCGAAGGTCCTGGTCGCCGTCGACGGCTACCGCTACGGCGACAAGGCCGTCGACCGGCGGCCGGAGGTCGCGGCGATCCGGGCGGCGCTGCCGTCCCTGGAGGCGTTCGTCGAGATTCCGTACCTGCATGGCGACGGCGAGGTCTGGGACGTCTCGGACGAGCCGCTGACCTTCGCGCCGGTGCCGTTCGGCCACCCGCTCTGCGTGCTGTACTCCTCCGGCACCACGGGGCTGCCGAAGCCGATCGTGCACGGCCACGGCGGGATCCTGCTCGAGCACCTCAAGATGCTCGCCCTGCACCACGACCTCGGGCCCGGCGACCGGTTCTTCTGGTTCACCACCACGGGCTGGATGATGTGGAACTACCTGGTGTCCGGCCCGGCCGTGGGCGCCGCGATCGTCCTCGTCGACGGCAATCCCGCCCATCCCGACCTCGGCTGGCTCTGGCGGGTCGCGGCGGAGTCCGGCACCACCTACTTCGGCACTTCGGCGCCGTTCCTGCTCTCCTGCCGAAAAGCAGGTGTGGTACCGCGGGAGCTCGCCGACCTGTCGGCGCTGCGCGGTGTGGGCTCCACCGGTGCGCCGCTGCCGCCGGAGGGCTTCGAGTGGGTGTACGAGGCCGTCTCCTCCGACGTGCTGCTCGCCTCCGCGTCCGGGGGCACCGACGTCTGCACGGCGTTCGTGGGCGGCGTGCCGCTGCTGCCCGTCCACGCCGGCGAGATCGCCTGCCGGGCGCTCGGCGCCCGGGTCGAGGCGTACGCGGCCGACGGCACCCCCGTCATCGGCGAGCTCGGCGAGCTGGTCATCACCGCGCCGATGCCGAGCATGCCGGTCGGGTTCTGGGGCGACGCCGACGGGTCCCGGTACGCCGAGGCGTACTTCGGCGTCTACCCGGGCGTGTGGCGGCACGGCGACTGGATCACCATCGACGACACCGGCGCCTGCGTGATCACCGGCCGGTCCGACGCCACCCTCAACCGCGGCGGCGTCCGGCTCGGGACCAGCGAGTTCTACTCCGTGGTGGAGAGCCTCGAAGAGGTCGTCGACTCGGTGGTCGTACACCTCGAAGACCCGGAAGGCGGGGCGGGCGAGCTGCTCCTGTTCGTGGTGCTGCGCCCCGGACGCACGCTCGACGACGCGCTGCGTGCCGCCATCGGACGGGAGCTGCGCACGGCGCTGTCCCCGCGGCACGTGCCCGACCAGGTGTTCCAGGTCGACGCGGTGCCGCGGACGCTGTCGGGCAAGAAGCTCGAGGTGCCGGTGAAGCGGATCCTCACCGGCACACCGGTCGACCAGGCCGCCGCGAAGGGCGCCCTGGCCAACCCGGAGTCGCTGCGCTACTTCGAGGCGGTCCGGGCGGCTAGAGCGTAGGACCGACCGTGAGATCGACCTGTTCGGAGCCACCCCGGGCGGGCAGCTTCGACAGGTCGGTGTTCACGCTGAGCACCACGCTCGCCCCGGCCACCAGCGGCGCGAGCAGCCAGTCGAGGGGACACGGGTAGGCGTCCGCGTCGATGAGCACCCGGCCCCCCGTGATGCCGAGGTCGGCGGCGCGGGCCCGGGCGCGCTCCAGCAGCGTGGCGTGGCCGTCGAGCGAGCCGTCGGTCTCGACCAGCGCGCCCGTGTCTGCGATGACGGGCGCGCCGGGGAAGTAGTCGCCGTGCTGGCGGGCCGAGATCACGTAGTCGGCCCAGCCGGCCGGCACCTCCCGCAGCGGCATGCCCATCGGGGCCAGCCCGAGGACGAACCGGTCCGCCGGGCCGATCGGCACGCCCGCCTCGATCGCCCGCAGGGACGCGAACTCGACGTCGATGCCGGCCGCGGTCGGCTCCCCGTACGCCACGGAAACCCCGGCCGACCAGGCGCCGAGCAGCACGGCCGCGGTCTGCCAGTGCGGCGGGAGCCACACGCCGGCGGTGTCGCCGGGCCCCAGGCCGCAACCGTCGACGAGGAGGTTCGCCGTCTTGGAGATCCAGTTGCCGAGGGTCGCGCCGGACAGTTCGACCCGTTCGCCGGTGGCGTCGTCGTAGAACGTCAGCAGCGGAAGTGACGGGTCCTTCCCGACAATTGCCGCAAAGAGTGAAGGAATTGTATTTCCCATATGTCCGGAAAATCCTCCCATAGCATCTCCAATCGGGTCTAGCTAGGTGGTGTGCGATGGGGGTATGGGCAATGCGACGATACCGGCGGCTCAAACTGGTCGCCGTCGGCGGCGTGGCCGTCGCTCTGCTCAGCACCGGGGGCGCCACCGCCGACCCCCGCATCCCGTTCCTGCCGCCCGCCCCGGATCTCGCCGAGCCGATCCAGTGGGCCAACCCCGCCGCGAAGGCGGCCGGCAGCACGGGCGTCACCCCGCAGGTCACGCGTATCCCGCTGGGCAGCTTCGAGCGCCCCGCCGACGGTGTCGCTGCCCAGGCGGGCGTGCCGTCCGGCGTGCCTGAGGGGTACCGGCGCGGCGCGAAGACCCGCACGCTCACCGTCGCCCGCCAGTCCACGTCGCCGTTCAGCGCCGTCGGCGTCACATGGCGGGAGACCGGCCGGATCGGTGCCGTCTCCGTCGCCGTGCGTCACCATGTCCTCGGCGGTGCCTGGAGTCCCTGGCGCACCGTCGACGCCGGCGAGGCGGACCGCGATGTCGCCCCCGGCCGCGCCGCCCAGCGCGGCGGCGCCGAGCTGGTCTGGACCGGCAAGGCCGACGGCGTGGAGCTGGCCGTCACCACCACCGGCGGGCCCGCGCCGCACGACATCGCCGCCGACCTCATCGACCCCACCGACGCGCCCGGCGACACCGCGCCGACCCCCGCGCCCGTGGTGGAAAGCCAGCCCGTCGGGCTGCGGCCCTTCATGCCCACCATCCTGCGCCGGGCCGCCTGGGGCGCCAACGAGCAGCAGATGGACTGGCGGCCGCAGTACGCCCCGTACGTGAAGGCCGTCGCCCTGCACCACACCGCCACGGGCAACGAGTACAGCCCGGAGGAGGTGCCGAAGATCCTCCGGTCGATCTACCAGTACCAGACGGTCAGCCGCGGCTGGGGCGACATCGGCTACAACGTGCTCGTGGACCGCTTCGGCCGGCTCTGGGAGGGCCGCTCCGGCGGGCTGTCCCGCCCCGTCGTCGGCGCCCAGGCGGGCGGGTTCAACACCGGCACCGCGGGCGTGGCGATGATCGGCGACTTCCGCTACGCCAACGTGCCACAGGTCGTGCAGGAGGCCACCGCGCAGTACACCGCGTGGAAACTTTCACTGCAGCAGGCCATCGACCCGCGTGGCAGCGTCAGCCTCACCGGGGGCGGTTCGACGTCGCGGTACCCCGCCGGCACCACCGTCACGGTGCCCCGCGTCTTCCCGCACCAGCAGACCAACCCGACCGAGTGCCCCGGCGCCAAGGGTGTCGCCGCGCTGCCCTGGATCCGTGACCGCGCCGGCACGCTGCTCGGTGACCTGGTCAAGCCGGAGGTCGTGCGGACGCTGCTCGCCGTGTACCGGCCCAGCGACGGCACCGTGCGGCTGCAGGGCGTGCCCGAACCGGTCTTCACCAGCGGCCCGAACGAGATCCCGGTCGCCGCCGACTACAACGGCGACGGCAAGGCCGACGTCGCGACCTGGTCGCCGACCACCGGCAACTGGAGCATGCTGCTGACCGGCGAGGGCCGCAAGACCGTCCAGTGGGGCCTGCCCGGCGACGTGCCCGCCCCGGCCGACTTCGACGGCGACGGCACGGCCGAGCTGGCAGTTTTCCGCCCCACGACCGGTGTCTGGTACATCAAGGGCATCGGCGAGGTGCAGCTCGGCCTGCCCGGCGACGTGCCCGTCCCGGCCGACTACACCGGCGACGGGCGCGCCGAGGCCGCCATCTGGCGCCCGTCGACCGGTCTGTGGGCGATCTACGCGCTGCGCGAGTTCAAGGTCGGCGCACCCGGCCAGCTCGCCGCACCCGCCGACTATGACGGCAACGGCACGATCGACGCGGCGACCTGGTCCGCGGCCACCCAGCAGTTCACCGTCGACGGCCAGCCCGCGATCCGTTTCGGCGCCGCCGGGGTGCCGGTTTCCGCCCAGTACGACGGCGACGGCCGGGCCGACCCCGCGGTGTTTCGTGACGGTCGGTACGACATCCGCGGTGCAGGCAGTTACGACGTCGGCGCTCCGGGCGACATCCCGATGCCGCTGAGCTGAATCCTCGGTTTCCTCGATCGCGAGTCGCGTCGTGGACATCGATCACCCGGGGATCGGGCGTAGGCTTTGCCTGACGTATCGCGTGACGCTCGTTGCGCGCGGCAAGCCGTGTTCGAAGGAGACGCCCAGTGACCCCCGGCCGTCCGCCCCGTGTGCTCGTTGACGCCACGAGTGTCCCAGCCGACCGAGGCGGTGTCGGACGCTACGTTGACGGCCTGCTTGGCGCCTTGGCCGCGCTCGACGCGGACCTCGCCGTGGTCTGCCAGCGCACCGACGCCGAGCGTTACGGACGGTTACTGTCCGGTGCCCGGATCATGGCCGCACCGGCCGCCGCGGCGCACCGCCCGGCCCGCCTCGCCTGGGAGCAGACCGGCCTGCCGATGCTCGCCCAGCAGGTCGGCGCCCAGGTGCTGCACTCGCCCTTTTACACGTGCCCGCTGCGCGCCGGCTGCCCGGTCACCGTCACCGTCCACGACGCCACCTTCTTCACCGAGCCGGAGCACTACGACAAGTCCCGCCGCACGTTCTTCCGCTCCGCGATCAAGACGTCACTGCGCCGTGCCAGCCGGGTCATCGTCCCCAGCAAGGCCACCCGCGACGAGCTGATCCGTCTCCTGGACGCCGACCCGACCCGCATTGACGTCGCCTACCACGGCGTCGACCCGGACGCGTTCCACGCGCCGACCGAGGACGAGAAGGCCCGCGTCCGGGCCCGCCTCGGCCTGGGCACGACCGAGTACATTGCGTTCCTCGGCGCCAAGGAGCCCCGCAAGAACGTGCCAAGCCTCATCCGCGGCTGGATCTCCGCCGCCCGCGACCGGCCCGACCCGCCCGCCCTCGTCATCGCCGGCGGCCAGGGTCACGACGACGAGATCGACGGCGCCCTCGTCGAGGTCCCCAGCCACCTGCGCCTCCTGCGCCCCGGCTACCTGCGCTACGCGGATCTGCCCGGCTTCCTCGGCGGCGCCGTCGTCGCCGCGTACCCCTCCTTCGGCGAGGGCTTCGGCCTGCCGATCCTGGAGGCCATGGCCTGCGGCGCGCCCGTGCTCACCACGCCACGCCTGTCGCTGCCCGAGGTCGGCGGCGACGCCGTGGCCTACACCGGCCCCGGCACCGACGAGATCGCCCGCGACCTCACCGCGCTGCTGGACGACGACGAACGCCGCAACGCCCTGGCCAAAGCCGGCGCCGCCCGCGCCAAGGAATTCACCTGGGAGTCGAGCGCCGAGGTGCACCTCGCCGCCTGGTCGAGAGCCGCCAGTCCGCGCCTTTAATCATTTCGCGTCACCTTCTGAAACCAGATCAGGCGATATTCGTAGTGGACATGACACCGTCGAGTTGCTGGAATGCGCCCACGCCTGGGCATGATGAGGCTGTGTTCTACGCGGTTATCCCAGCAGGAGGCAGTGGCACACGGCTCTGGCCGTTGTCGCGAGCCGGTCATCCCAAGTTCCTCCACGCGCTCACCGGCACCCCGTTGTCGCTGCTCCAGGCGACCTACGGGCGGCTGAGTGATCTCGCCACACCGGAAACCACGTTCGTGGTCACCGGGGTGGCGCACGCGGCGGCCGTGGCCCGGCAACTTCCCGGCCTCCCCGAGGGCAACATCCTCGTCGAGCCCACCCCGCGCGACTCGTGCGCCGCCATCGGCCTCGCCGCGGCGGTCATCGCCCGCCGCGACCCGCACGCCGTCATGGGCGCCTTCGCCGCCGACCAGCTGGTCCGCGACGTCCCCGCGTTCACCTCTGTGCTGCGGGCGGCGATCCGCGGTGCCGAGGACGGGCTGCTGATGACCATCGGCATCACCCCGACCCACCCCGAGACCGGCTACGGCTACCTCCACGTCGGCGAGCCCACCGGCACCGGCGACGTGTGCAAGGTCGCCTCCTTCGAGGAGAAGCCCGCCCTCCCGCTCGCCCAGTCCTACGTCGACTCCGGCGAATACCTGTGGAACGCCGGCATGTTCGTCTGGCGCGTCGACGTCTTCCTCGACGAGCTCGCCCGCCAGCAGCCCTCCCTCTACGACGGCCTGATCCGCATCGCCGAGGCGTGGGACACCCCCGACCGCGAAGAGATCCTCGCCGAGATCTGGCCCGACCTCACCAAGATCTCCGTCGACTTCGGCGTCATGGAGGGCGCCGGCGTCGCCGGCCTCGTCGGGACCGTCCCCGGCCAGTTCGGCTGGAACGACGTCGGCGACTTCCACACCCTCGGCGAACTCCTCGAGACCGACACCGCCGGCAACGTGGTCGTCAACCTCGACCCAGCGGCTCCCTCCGGCGTCCTCATGCAGGACGCGGAGCGCGTTGTGGTCGTCCCTCAGTCGGGCCGCCTGGTCGCCGTCGTCGGCGTCAGCGACCTGATCATCGTCGACACCCCGGACGCGCTGCTGGTGTGCCCCCGCTCCCGTGCCCAGGACGTCAAGAAGCTCGTCGACAGCCTGAAGGAACGCGGCTCCGTCGAACTCCTCTGACCCGCGCCCCCGCGCCCCACACTCTCGCGCCGCGGCGTGCCTGTCCCGGCGCGCCTGTGGCGCGGCGTGCCGGTTGTTGCGCGGTCTGTGGTCGCAGGGCGCCGATGGAGAACGCGACGACCCGAAGCATCGGCGAGGTCGGGGAGGGCGTTGCGGCATGGAGCAACACCACAACCCGGTGGATCCCTGTTCGCCGGCGACCAGTAATCCACCGGGTTGTCGGCTATTGCTTCACCTGGCGTGGTTCGGCGAGGTGACGCGCGGTGTGAACGCCTGAAAGCGGTCGGCGCTCAGGTCTGGGTCAGGTGCGCCTGGCCCAGGCAAGGGCAGGTGCGACGAGCGGCTCGGTGGCGCCGGCGAGCGGGGTCGGCAGGTCGTCGGGGGCGAACCAGCCCAGCGCCGCGGACTCGGTGCTCACCGTTTCGACCGCGCCGGCCGGAGCGATGGCGGCATACCGGATGTCGTAGTGCAACGACGGGACGCCGGCGCATTGGACGTGGTGGACGTCGAGGTCGATCGGGGCCTCGCTGATCCGCAGGCCGGCGATGCCCGACTCCTCGGTCGCCTCACGAAGAGCGGCGGCCGCAACGCTCGCGTCGCCGGGCTCGCAGTGGCCGCCGAGCTGAACCCAGCGCTTGATCCGGCCGTGCAGGCACAGCAGCACCCGCTCGGCGGTCGAGTCGACGACCAGGGCGCTCGCCGTGACATGGGCGCCAGGATGCTCCCTCCACACGGTCGACGGGTCCCGGAGGACGAACTCGATGAACCGCCGCCGGGTCTCCTCAGCCTCGTCGGTGGGAGCCGTCCACTGGGTCAGCACCGCGAGTGCGTCATCGTGCAACGTCGTCATAGTGACGGCAGGCTACCGCGACCGATGGCGAGCACGCCGAGGGGCACGCCACCTTCCGGGACCTCGACTCCGGAGAGGTCGACCTGGTCCACCTCCAGCCAACTGGACGCGACCCCGTCGGCGGCGAGCCCGGCCCTGATCCGCTGCACCTCCATGCCGGCCTCCAACGCCCGCCGCAGGTCTCCCTCCGGCGCCCAGACCAGCAGCAACCGCCCCGCCCCCGAAGCAACAGCAGCCGCCGAAGCCGAAGCCGCCGGCGCTGGGGATGCGAGGGGAAGGACGTGGGTCGGGAGCTGAGGGAAGGGGATCGCCGGGGCGTCGCGGATGTCGGCCGCGGCGCGCAGTCCCTTGGCGACGGCCTCGGCGGTGCCAAGGGAGAACAGGTCGGCGTCGGCGCCGCGGATCAGGGCGGCCGCGCCGCCGCCGTGGCCATCGGGGCGGACGGGCAGGCCACGCACGACCGCGACCGGGACCTGGCCGGTCTTGCCCTTGACCAGGTCGGCGGCGCCAGCGAGCTCGTCGATCACGGCCATCTGGGTCAGCTGCAGCTCGTTGCCATACGGGTCGAGCACGCCGCGGTAGTCGGTCATGGCGTCGATGCCGGCGGCGCCGATCGCGACGTCGGTCAGGCCCATCCGCCACGGGCGGCCCATGGTGTCGGTGACGACGACGGCGACCCGCAGGCCGAAGCGCTCCAGCAGCTCGTCGCGCAGCCAGCGGGCCGAGGCGTCGGGATCCTTGGGCAGCAGCACGAGCCGGGTCGGCTCCACATTGGACGCGTCGATGCCGGCGGACGCGAGCACGAACCCGTGGTGCGTCTGCACGATCTGCGTCGCGCCGCGGCGGGCGACGACCCGGGACGTCTCGGCGCGCAGGACCGCCTCGCGGGCGGCCTCGCGGGCCGGCTCGTCGAGTGGCACGTCGACCAGCTGCCCCTCGGCCTTGCTGACGACCTTGCTGGTGACGACGAGGATGTCGCCGTCGACCAGCCACGGCGCGGCGGTCGCGATCAGCGCGGCCAGGTCGTCGCCGGGCCGGACCTCGCCGATGCCCGTGACCGCCCGCACCTCGAACCCGACGGGCAGCGCCGCGCTCACCCCACCACCTCCGCCGGCCCCCGGGTCGCTCACCCCTCGCCTTCCGCCGTTCGTCGCGCCGTTCACCCCGCCACCTCCGCCGGCCTCCGGACCGCCGCTCATGCCGGCCACGCCGCCGCTCACGCCGCCGCTCACGCCGCTGGCCGCTCCGCCGTGCTGGGGGGCGGTCATGCCACGCCTGCCAGGGACAGCGCCTCCCGGACGATCGCCGAGGTCGCGGGCACGTCGGTCATCCACAGCGGGCGGGCGCGCACGGTCAGGCCCGGCACCTCGACGCCGGCGTCGGTCTCGTCGACCAGCCAGCCGTCCAGGACACCGCCGGTCGAGCGGGCGCCGAACAGGCCACCGACCCCGGCGGGGCTGCACTCGACGTCCATCACCGCGAGGCACTTGTCGGCCATGCCGCGCACCGGGGCGGTGCCGATGATCGGGGACACCCCGACGACCGGGGCCTTGCCGGTGGCGACCGCCTCGCGGATCGCGGGGACGGCCAGGATCGGCGCGACGGAGACGATCGGGTTGCTCGGGGCGACCAGCACGACGTCTGCGGCGGCGAGGGCCTCCAGCACCCCTGCGGCGGGCTTCGCCGTCTCGGCGCCCACGAACACGAACCGGGAGGTCGGGATCTCTGCCCGGTGACGGATCCACCACTCCTGGAAGTGGATCGCGCGGCTGGCGCCGTCGACCTCGACGACCGCGTGCGTCTCGACGCGCTCGTCGCTGGCCGGGAGCATCCGGATGCCGGGCTTCCAGCGGTCGCAGAGCGCCTCGGTGACGGCGGACAGCGGATAGCCCGCGTCGAGCATCCGGGTGCGGACCAGGTGGGTCGCGATGTCCTTGTCGCCGAGCCCGAACCAGGTCGGCTCCGCGCCATAGGCGGCGAGCTCCTCCTTGACGGTCCACGTCTCACCGACGCGGCCCCAGCCACGCTCCGGGTCGGCGCCGCCGCCGAGCGTATACATGACGCTGTCGAGGTCGGGGCAGATCCGCAACCCGTGCAGGGTCACGTCGTCGCCGACGTTGACCACCGCGGTGACCTCCGCGCCCAACTCCTGCCCCACCGCGCGCACCCCGAGAAGGAAGCGCGCGCCGCCGATCCCACCGGCCAGAACCACGATCCGCATGTCACCCATCCTGCCCCACGGGTATGACAGTTCCGCTGCCGACCGGGGGCCGCGGGGGCGGCGCCGTCCACGCACGCGGATTTTCCGTTCGAGGGCTAGGCTGCGCGTGACCTGTCGCGTGACCGCTAGATCTTGGGGAGAGCCAGTGAGCACCCAGCCACCCGATCCGACCTCCTCGGCGGCGCCGCACCCGGCCTACGCCAGCGGACCGGCCACCTCGTCCTACCAGCCCCAGCCCCAGCCGCAGGGTGCTCCCGCCCCGGCTCCGGTGGCGGCGCCGGTCGACGTGAAGAAGGCCCGTGCGCTCACCATGCCGTATCGCGAGGTGGCGGCGTTCGTGCTGCTCGGTGTCGCGGCGGCGTTCCTGCTCGCCGGGTTCATCGCGCTGCTGACCACGCTCACCGGTGAGTTCCTGAGCAACGCCGGCGGCGCGTTCAGCGCGTTCGTCTCGATCGAGACGGCGGCGCTGCCGATCCTTGCGGTGCTGCTCGCGACCCACCTCGACCCGGTCGTGCCGAAGGCGAAGGTCATCGTCCTCATCGCGCTGATCGAGTACGCGGTGGCCTCCCTCTTCGGTCTCGTCATGCTGCTTGCCAGCCTGATCGGCGACCTGCGCGTCGAGCAGGCGCCGATGGGCCCCGTGTTCGCGGTGTTCCTGACCCGTCTCGCCGCTCTCGCGCTCCTCGGCCTCGGCCTGTTCCTGGTCATCCGGATCTACCTCGGCGCCTACGCGCCCCCGAAGCCGGCACCGGGTGTCTACGGCCAGCCCGCGTATCCGTATGGGCAGCAGGGCTACCCGTATCCGCAGCAGCAGCAGTACGCGCAGCACCCCGGCTATCAGCAGCAGACCGGCCAGACCCCGCAGCAGGGGTACCAGCAGCAGCCGGCCGCCTACCAGCAGCCGGTGACCGGTGGCTGGAGCAACCCGGCGACGACCGGCACGGGACAGGTCGTCCCCGCCGCGGGGCAGCAGGCCTACGCCACGCAGCCGATCAACTACCCCGCCGCCCAGCCCTCGGGGGCGCCCGCCTCCGGTGCCCCCGCGGCCGGCTACAACCAGCAGGCTGCGGCCGCACCGGGATACAACCCGCAGGCGGCCGCGCCCGCCTACAACCCGGCGGCGTCCGGCGCGCCCGCGTACACGGCACCGGCGTCGGGTGCTCCCGCGTTCCCGGCGCCCGCGTCGGGTGCTCCCGCGTACACCCAGCAGCCCGCCACGGCCGAGCCGGCCGAGCCGGTGTCCGCGGCGCCCGCGTCGACGCCGCCGCTGAGCTCGCCGTTCGCGACCTACACCGCGCCCGCGGCCACCCAGCCGGTTTCGGCGCCCCCGGCCATCCCGCCGGTCTCGGCGCCCCCGGCCGAAGCCTCCACCGAAGCCGTCACCGGATCCGGTTCCACCGCCGACGGCGGGGTGACGCCTCCGGGTGGTTTTGCGTCGGCGGGCTGGCCGGGCGGGTCCTCGACCCACCCGACCTCAGGCGCCGCGACGGGCGCACCGGCGGCACAGCAGCCGGCCGAGGACACCGGCGACGGCGCCGCCTCACCGTTCGGCAAGACCGGCGCGTTCCCGGCGGAGACGGCCGCACCGGCCGGGACCCCGGCGGACGTCGACGCGGAGTCGGAGACCCAGGCGGCCCCGGTCAGCATCGCGAAGGCCGACGCCGACCCGGATGCCACCGCCGCGTACACCCCGGTGACCGCGACGCAGGCGACCGAGGCACAGACCACGGACCAGGCCGCTCCGGCTGACGCGGACGCCACCGAGGCACACCCGGCGGCGGCCGACCCGGATGCCACCACGGTGTTCACCCCGGTCACCCAGACCGCCCCCGCCAGCCAGGACGACCCCGACGCGACCACGGCGTTCACGGCGCCGGCCACTGAGCACGGCACTGAGCACGCCACCCAGCACGGCACCGACGACGACGGCGACGACACCCAGCGCACCCAGGTGATCCCGCCGAAGTCCTGACCAGCACCGAGGCAAGCCAGCGCTGAGACGGCACGACAGCGCTGAGACGAGGCAGGACAGCGCTGAGACAAGGGCAGGACCAGCGCCAAGGCAAGGCGGCGCTGCGGCACGACCGGAACGGCAAAACCGTGGGCACCCGTGGAACGTCACGGGTGCCCACGGTCGTAAGGAGAACCGTCACATCGGGTGTGCGGGCGGATCGGCCCGGCGGCGGCCTAGGCTGCAATGCGTGACGTCTGTAGTCAGAGGTACCGAGAGCAACGCCATGCGCCGGGCGCTGCGCCGCGCGGCGGACGGCCGTGCCCTCGACGTGACCGAGGCCGCCGTGCTGCTCACCGCCCGGGATCAGGCCCTCGACGACCTGCTCGCCATCGCGGGTGCGGTCCGCGACGCGGGTCTCGCCGACGCCGGAAGGCCGGGCGTCGTCACGTATTCCAGGAAGGTTTTCATCCCGCTGACCCGGCTGTGCCGGGACCGGTGTCATTACTGCACGTTCGCGACGGTGCCGCACCGGCTGCCCAGCGAATACCTGGAGATCGACGAGGTCCTCGCCATCGCCCGGGAGGGTGCGGCGCAGGGCTGCAAGGAGGCGCTGTTCACCCTCGGCGACCGGCCGGAGGACCGCTGGGAGCAGGCGAAGCGCTGGCTCGACGAGCGCGGCTACGACTCGACCCTGGACTACCTGCGGGCCTGCGCGATCGCGGTGCTGGAGCAGACCGGCCTGCTGCCGCACCTGAACCCCGGGGTGCTGTCGTGGGCGGAGCTGCAGCGGTTGAAGCCGGTCGCGCCGAGCATGGGCATGATGCTGGAGACGACCGCCACCCGCCTGTGGTCGGAGCCGGGCGGCGCGCACTACGGCTCGCCGGACAAGGAGCCCGCGGTGCGGCTGCGGGTCCTGGAGGACGCCGGCCGGGTCGGGGTGCCGTTCACCACCGGCATCCTGATCGGCATCGGCGAGACGATCGAGGAGCGCGCCGAGTCGCTGTTCGCGATCCGCAAAGCCATGCGCGAGTTCGGCCACATCCAGGAGGTCATCGTCCAGAACTTCCGCGCGAAGCCGGACACGGCGATGCGCGGCATGCCGGACGCGGAGCTGCACGAGCTGGCCGCGACGGTGGCGGTGGCGCGGCTCGTGCTCGGCCCGAAGGCCAGGATCCAGGCCCCGCCGAACCTCATCGACGACGAGCACGGCCTGCTGCTGCGCGCCGGCATCGACGACTGGGGCGGCGTCTCACCCGTCACCCCGGACCACGTCAACCCCGAACGCCCTTGGCCGGCAATTGCCGATTTGTCCGAAAAATCGGAGCAAAACGGATTCACCCTCAAAGAGCGCCTCACCATCTACCCGGAGTACGCGAAGAAGGGCGTCCCCTGGCTCGACGCCCGGCTCGTCGCCCACGTCGAGGCGCTCATGGACCCGGAAACCGGCCTGGCAAAGGAAGGCGCCATCCCGGCCGGCCTGCCCTGGCAGGAGCCCGACGGCGGCATTGAGAGCAGCGGCCGCACCGACCTGCACGAGACCATCGACACCGACGGGCGCACGGACGACCGCCGCGGCGACTTCGACGCGGTCTACGGCGACTGGCAGGAGGTCGCCACCAGGGTCACCAGCGTGCCGGTCAAGCGCCTCGACAGCGACGTCCACAGTGGACTCAAGCGGGCCGAGTCCGACCCCGGGAGCCTGCTGCTGCCGGAGCACGAGGCCGAGGCCCTGGCACTGTTCAATGTGGACGGCGCCGGCCTGGAGGTGCTCGCCCGGATCGCCGACGACCTGCGCCGCGAGGCGGTCGGCGACGACATCACCTACGTGATCAACCGCAACATCAACTTCTCCAACGTCTGCTACGTCGGCTGCCGGTTCTGCGCGTTCGCCCAGCGGGAACGCGACGCGGACGCCTACCGCCTGTCCTACGAGGAGGTCGCTGACCGCG
Organism: Dactylosporangium sp. NPDC049525; assembly: GCF_040676755.1. NCBI lineage: Bacteria > Bacillati > Actinomycetota > Actinomycetes > Micromonosporales > Micromonosporaceae > Dactylosporangium > Dactylosporangium sp. NPDC049525. Next base: position 148,321 of record NZ_JBFAPO010000005.1, read on the forward strand.
CCGAGGAGGCCTGGCAGGCCGGCGCCGGCGAGGTCTGCATGCAGGGCGGCATCGACCCGAAGCTGCCCGTCGGCGCCTACGCCGAGCTGGTCCGCGCGATCAAGGCCAGGGTCCCGGGCATGCACGTCCACGCGTTCAGCCCGATGGAGATCGTGACGGCCGCGTCGAAGGCCGGCGTGTCGATCCGCGACTGGCTGAGCCAGCTGAAGGACGCGGGCCTGGACACGATCCCGGGCACCGCCGCGGAGATCCTCGACGACGAGGTCCGCTGGGTGCTGACCAAGGGCAAGCTGCCGACATCGGCGTGGGTCGAGGTGGTGACCACGGCGCACGAGCTGGGCATCCGGTCGAGCTCCACCATGATGTACGGCCACGTCGACCACCCCGGCCACTGGCTCGGCCACTTCCGGGTCCTCGCCGGCATCCAGGACCGCACCGGCGGATTCACGGAGTTCGTGGCGCTGCCGTTCGTCCATCACAGCGCGCCGATCTACCTCGCCGGCATCGCCCGCCCGGGCCCGACGTGGCGCGACAACCGGGCCGTGCACGCGATGGCCCGGATCCTGCTCCACAAGAGGATCGACAACATCCAGTGCTCATGGGTGAAGCTCGGCGACGAGGGCACGGTGGCGATGCTCAATGGCGGCGCCAACGACATCGGCGGCACCCTGATGGAGGAGACCATCTCCCGGATGGCTGGCTCGGAGCACGGCTCCGCGCGCACCCGGGAGGAGCTGGAGGCGATCGGGAAGGCCGCCGGCCGTCCTGTGCGCCAGCGCACCACCACCTATGGTGAGGTCGCCGCCAGGACGTAGGAGGCCCGGGGTGAGCGCCGGCGGGTGAAATTCAGCCGCCGCAGTGGGCAGCGCGCCGGTCGTGGGCACCATCGCCACGACCGCGACGAGGCCGCCGAGCACGGCGATCCGCAGCAGCCGCCGGCGTGGCCAGACGACCGCGAGGATCAGCGCGCCACCGGCGACCTTGAACGGGTGGGTGCGGACCTGGACGACGGGCCAGCCGACGTGCGGCAGGACGAGACGGACCGGCCCGACCACCTGTCTTCGCTCGATCGGGCGCGCGTCGGGTCGCAGGTTGGCGTCGCCCTTGACGGTGAACGTGCCGTCGTCGGACTGGCCGACGACCCGGTGCGTGACCAGCCCGCGCGGGTCGGTGTAGGTGACAATCTCGTACACAGCAAGGGATGTCGCCTTCGGATCGACGAGGATCAGGTCCCCGGCGTGCAGTGTCGGCGACATCGACTCCGACGTGACCACGTAGGGCTTCCAGCCCAGGCCGACGATCCCGACCATGAACAGCACGACGCTCACCGCGGCGCCGAGCAGCAGCCGCCTGATCACGACGGTACCGCGAGTCGAGCCACCGTCGTGCCGAACTCCAGGTTTCCCCGCACATCGGCGTATTTCGGCCGGGACCCGGACCGCTTGAGCAAACTCGCCGAGAGTCTTCCGGCGCGTCCGGCGTGTCGCCCGTTACCTCCGGCGGGGCTTGCTCGGTATGGGTACGGCACGGGGTGCAAGCGATCGCCCGAGCGGGCCTATTTATCAGGTTCGGCTTGACGACGCACGCATTACACGCGTGTAATTTCACGGGGGATGTTCGAGGGGGTGACCGAAAGTTGGCCATCTTTCGGACATAAAGAACACCGCGCCGAGGAACAGCAACCTTGTAGGACATGCGCCTTCCGCGTGGGGGGTTGCGCCGGCTTCGCCGCCGGTGCGCAAGAAGGAGGCACGCTGATGGACGGCCGACCAGTCGTGGCCGACCTGCTGGGTAACGCTCCGGAGTGGCAAGAACGCGCTTTGTGCTCGCAGACCGACCCGGAGGCATTCTTTCCGGAGAAGGGTGGGTCCACCCGCGAGGCCAAGCGCATCTGCTCGCGATGCGAGGTCCGGGCGGACTGCCTGGAGTACGCGCTGGGGCACGACGAGCGCTTCGGGATTTGGGGTGGGCTCTCGGAACGGGAGCGTCGCAAGCTCAAACGTCGCGCTGCCTAGCAGGTCGCAGGTTTTGTGAGGGGTTCCGGCCGCACAGCCGGGACCCCTCATGCGTCTGGTGGGATGACCCGCAGGTGACCGCGGCGGCCCTGCTGGTGCGGGTAGTTGCCCGGGTCCTCCTTGTGCGGCGCGGGCCGGGCCGCCTCGCGGACCGCCTCGGCGAGCGCGACCAGGTCGTCGTTGGACGGCGGCGGCGGACCGTATTCACCCTCGTGCCGGACCAGGTCCCAGCCTCGGGGTGCGGTCAGGCCGCGCGCGTGGGATTCGCACAGGTCATAGGAGTGCGGCTCGGCGAATGCGGCCAGTGGACCGACAACTGCGGTCGATTCGGCATAAATGTACGTCAACGTCGCAACGGGCTGTCGGGGGCATCCGTTGCGCGAGCATCGACGTGGGGTCCTCACGGCCGAACCGTATCGCCCCGTGGGCCTGAGCCCAACCCCGAAGCCTTTCGACACGCCGTGGTGACCACGCCGACACGCCCGTCCGGTTGACGAACGGCCCCCCGAAGTGGCATGGACGATCGCGAGGTGGCGCCGAAACGCTGCCGTGATGGTTGTGGCGCTACGCTGACAGCGTGGCGAGCCCCGATCGACGACGCAGCGGACCGGGACGGCGTGGCCGCGACCGGCACGGTCGGGGGCTGCGCGGCCGGCTGGTGCCCGCCTCCCTGCCGATGTCCCGCACCCGCGCCGAGATGTTCGACGACCTGGTCCTGGACTCCGTCGAGCAGCTGGAGCAGCGCTTCGCCAACGAGTTGGCCGGCGTCGAGTTCGCGGTCGAGGACGTCCCACCCGACCTGAATGTCTACGACTCCGACGTCCTGGAGGACGGCGAGGTGCCCCTGGCGAGGCTGCTGCCGGGCCGCCCCGGGCGCCATGGCGTGCCGCCGCGGATCGTGCTGTATCGCCGGCCGCTGGAGTTCCGGGCCGCCGACCACGACGACCTCGCCGACCTCGTCCACGACGTGATCCTGGAGCAGGTCGCCAACCTCCTCGGCGTGGCGCCCGAGGACCTGGAGCCGTAAGAGCCACCGCACGTCAGCCTCCCAGCACCCGGGCCATCAGCGCGGCCCGGCGCGACGGCCGGCCCGTCCGCGACTCCGAGGCGTCGGCACCGGTCATCACCCGCAGGCTGGTGTTCACGCCCAGCCACCGCAACGGCTCCGGCTCCCACCTCGGCGAGCGGTGCCCCACCCACGGCAGACTGACCAGCGCGGAGTCCTGTTTGCGGATCAGGTCGGCGAGGGTACGCCCAGCGAGGTTGGACGTACCGACGCCATCGCCGACATAACCGCCGGCCCAGGCGAGCCCCGTGGCGGGGTCGAGGCCGACGGACGCCATCCAGTCCCGGGCGATGCCGAGCGGCCCGCCCCACGTGTGACCGATCTCCACGGAGCCGAGTGCCGGGAAAAGCTCGACCAGGACCCGGCGCAGCTCCGCGAACACCCGCGGCGACGCGTCGAACGACGGCGCGACCGCGGACCCGAAGTGGTACGGGGCGCCCCGCCCCCCGAACGCGAGCCGGTCGTCGGCGGTGCGCTGGCCGTAGATGATGAGGTGCCGGTGGTCGGAGAACGTCTCGCGGTGCGCCAGCCCGGCTTGCTCCCAGAACGACGCCGGCAGCGGCTCCGTCGCGATCATCAGCGAGTAGACCGGCGCGATCGCCCGGCGCAGCCCCGGCAGCCGGGGCGTGAACCCCTCGGTGGCCCGCACCACGATCGCCGCCCGGACCGTCCCGTGTGGAGTGTCGGCGCGCCCGGACGTGATGGACGTGACCGGGGTCCGCTCGTAGACGCGCACCCCGAGCCGTTCGACGGCGGCAGCCAGTCCCCGCACCAGCTTCGCCGGTTGGATCGCCGCGCAGTGCGGCGTGTACGTGCCGCCGAGCACGTCACTGGCGCCGACCCGCTCGGACGCCTCGGCCGAGGACAACAGCCGAAGGTCGATCCCGAGCTCCTGCGCCTCGGCGGCCTCGTGCCTCGCGCGATCCAGCTGTACCGCCGACCGCGCCAGGACCACGGTGCCGCCCTTGGCGTAGTCGCAGTCGATGCCTTCGAGCGCCGCGACCCGCCCGACCTCGTCCACAGTGGACTCCATCGCGGCGTTCAAGGCCAGGGCGGCGGGCAGCCCGTGGGTGCGGGCGAGCGCGGGGACGGACTTGGGGAACAGTGCCGAGCACCAGCCCCCGTTGCGGCCGCTCGCCCCGAACCCCGCGGTCTCGGCCTCGAGGACCACGATCCGCAGCGAGGGGTCGGCCTTGGCGAGGTAGTACGCCGTCCACAGCCCCGTGTACCCGGCGCCGACGATGACGACATCGGCATCGGCGTCGCCGGGTAACGAGGCGCGCGGCGGAACCGGAGGGAGCGCGGACATCCAGAAACTCACGACAGCTCCTCCTCGCACTCGATCGGTTCGCCGCGTTCAACGCGGAAGGGCACTACCCCGGTCCACACGTCGAACCCCGCGTCCTCGGGGGAAGTGCTCGGCGGCCCGTCGCTCACCTTCACCGACACTTCGGTCAGGGGGAGTGCGAGGACCAGGGTGGCGGCCAGCTCCTTGCGTGACGGCGGCCGGACGACCGCCCATCGCCCGGGAGTGATGTGCTCGCTGATGATGTGCAGCGCCGGCAGCTTGTCCTCGACCACCGTGCACGCGCCGAGGGCCATCACGGAGCGGTAGTGCATGGAGGTCTCGAACGCGCTGCGGGCCAGGACCAGCCCGTCGAGCAGGGTCACCGAGAAGCAGCACGGCGATCCGGCGGCCAGGGTACGGAACAGCCTGCTGCCGGTGGAGCCGTGGAAGAGGACCGACGAGCCGGACCGGCCGTACGCGACCGGGATCGCATACGGCTGTCCATCATGGACGATCGCGACCTGGGCGACCGTCCCCGCGTCGAGGATGCCGTGCAGCACGGCCGGATCGTCCACCTGCAGCTCGGGCAGGCGGCGGACCCGGGTGCGGCCCGGCTCAGGAGCTAGAGGCGCGCCCATGCCTCGGTCAGCACCGAACGCAGGATCTGCTCGATCTCGATGAAGTGGCTCTCGCCGCAGTTCAGCGGCGGCGCCAGCTGGATCACCGGGTCGCCGCGGTCGTCGGCGCGGCAGTAGAGCCCGGCGTCGAAGAGGGCCTTGGACAGAAAGCCGCGCAGCAGCGCCTCGGACTCCTCGTCGTTGAAGGTCTCCTTGGTCGCCTTGTCCTTCACCAGCTCGATGCCGAAGAAGTAGCCGTCGCCGCGCACGTCGCCGACGATCGGCAGGTCGTACAGGCGCTCCAGGTAGGACCGGAACAGCGGCGAGTTGGCCCGCACGTGCCCGTTGAGGTCCTCGCGCTCGAAGATGTCGAGGTTGGCCATGGCGACCGCGGCGCCGACGGGGTGACCGCCGTAGGTGATGCCGTGGGCGAACCAGTTGGCGCCCTCCAGGAACGGCTCGGCCAGCCGGTCGGAGGCGAGCATCGCGCCGAGCGGCACGTAGCCGGAGGTGAGGCCCTTCGCGACGGTGATGATGTCCGGCTGGTAGCCGAACCGCTTGGCGCCGAAGTATTCACCGAGCCGGCCGAACGCGCAGATGACCTCGTCGGAGACGAGCAGGACGTCATAGCGGTCGCAGATCTCGCGGACCCGCTGGAAGTAGCCGGGCGGGGGCGGGAAGCAGCCGCCGGCGTTCTGCACGGGCTCCAGGTAGACGGCGGCGACGGTCTCCGGACCTTCGAACTCGATCGCCTCGGCGATGCGGTCCGCGGCCCAGATGCCGAACTGCTCCTCGGTCATCGACTGGTCGGGCCGGCGGTAGAAGTTCGTGTTCGGCACCCGGAACGCGCCCGGGACCAGGGGCTCGAACTCCTGCTTGAGCACCGGGATGCCGGTGATCGACAGGGCGCCCATCGACGTGCCGTGGTAGGCGATCGAGCGGGACAGCACCTTGGTCTTCATCGGCTTGCCGGTGCGCTTGAAGTAGGAGCGGGCCAGCTTCCACGCGCTCTCCACGGCCTCGGAGCCGCCGGTGGTGAAGAAGACCCGGTTCAGGTCGCCGGGGGTGAGGTCGGCGAGCCGGTCGGCGAGCTCGATCGCCTTCGGGTGCCCATAGGACCACAGCGGGAAATACGCCAGCTCGGAGGCCTGCTTGGCGGCGGCGTCGGCGAGCTCGTGCCGGCCGTGGCCGGTCTGCACCACGAACAGCCCGGACAGGCCGTCGAGGTAGCGCTTGCCGTTGCTGTCGTAGATGTAGGGGCCGTCACCGCGGACGATCACCGGGATGGGCGCCTCGGCGTACGCCGACAGGCGGGTGAAGTGCATCCAGAGGTGATCGCGCGCGGCCTGGTCGAGGCGCGCGGCGTCGGGCTGCTGATCGGTCATCGGGTCCCCCACGCATAGGTCTGCTTGGCGAGCTTGAGATAGACGAAGGTCTCCGTGGCGGTGACGCCAGGGATGCTCCGGATCGTGTCGTTGAGAAGGTTGAGCAGGTGCTCGTCGTCGGTGCAGACGAGCTCGACGAGCAGGTCGTAGCCGCCGGCGCAGATCACCACGTAGTCGATCTCCGGCACCGCGGCGAGGGCCTTGGCGACCGGGCGGAGGTCCCCTTCGACCTTCAGCCCAATCATCACCTGGCGGGCGAATCCCAAGGTCAGCGGGTCGGTCACCGCCACGATCTGCATGACGCCGGTGTCCAGCAGACGCTGCACCCGCTGCCGGACCGCCGCCTCTGACAGGCCGACGACCTTGGCCAGGGCGGCATAGGACATGCGACCATCGCGCTGCAGCTGCTCGATGATTCGCTTGTTGACGTCGTCGAGGACGGGCTCGGTCACGTGTGGATTCTTGCCCAAGACCCCGCTGTTGGCAACTAATTCCATAGCCTGGTAACGAGAGATCTGCGGATTCGTGATCCCGTCGGAAGCGGTCGTCGTTCGGACCCGTATTTCGCGGGGGTGACGACCGTAACCTCAGTTTGACCATATGGCGCTTTTCGTTGTGCGGCTCGATCGTGACAACGGAATCCCTTGTCTGTGATGGCACCTCGTGTCAGGATCGGTCGTCGGTTACCGCCCCCCAAGGTTCCGGCCCGAGATCCGTAGGAGCCCTCGTGCGAAACCCCTCTCGCCCGCCGCTCTCTCCTGAAGCGGCCGCCGTCCTCAATGCCACCGGCCTGTCGCGCCGGACCCTGATGCGCGGACTGTTCGCCGGTGGTGCCTTCGTCGCGACGGGCGGTGCCCTCGCCGCGTGTGGCACCAAGCCGGCGAAGAAGACCGAGGCGGAGAAGGCGGCGTGCACCGCCACCGACGTCTCCGCGACCGAGAAGAAGCTCAACTTCTCCAACTGGCCCCTGTATGTCGACGTCGACGAGAAGGACGAGACGAAGCGGCCGACCCTCGACGCGTTCACCGCGAAGACCGGCATCGCCGTCACGTACAACGAGGACGTCAACGACAACAACGAGTTCTTCGGCAAGGTGCGCAACCAGCTGCAGGCGTGCCAGTCGATCGACCGCGACATCATGGTGCTCACCGACTGGATGGCCTCCCGCGTCGTCGGGCTCGGCTGGGTCCAGCAGTTCGACAACACCAAGACGCCGAACTTCACCAAGAACGCCCTCGCGACCCTGCGCAACCGGCCGTGGGACAAGGACATGAACCACGCCGCGCCGTGGCAGTCCGGCCTGACCGGCCTCGCCTACAACGCGAAGGTGACCAAGGAGGTCCGCACCATCGACGAGCTGCTCACCCGCGCCGACCTCAAGGGCAAGGTCGCGGTGCTCTCCGAGATGCGCGACACCGTCGGGCTGATCCTCATGTCGCAGGGCAAGGACCCGGGCACCGTGACGGACGCCGAGTTCGACGCCGCGCTGGACAAGCTGAAGAAGGCCGTCGACTCCGGCCAGATCCGCAAGTTCACCGGCAACGACTACAAGGAAGACCTGAACAAGGGCGACCTCGCCGCCTGCATCGCGTGGTCCGGCGACGTCATCCAGCTCAGCGCCGAGAACGAGGACGTCAAGTTCGTCACGCCCGAGTCGGGCCTGATGCTGTGGTCGGACAACATCCTGATCCCGTCGACGGCGACCCACAAGGGCAACGTCGAGCAGCTCATCGACTACTACTACGACCCGAAGGTCGCGGCGGAGCTGGCGGCATACGTCAACTACATCTGCCCCGTCCAGGGCGCGCAGGACGAGATGCAGAAGCTCGACCCGGACCTGGCCAGCAACCCGCTGATCTTCCCGGACGCCGCCACCCTCGCCAAGACCAAGAGCTTCAAGGCGCTGACCGAGGAAGAGGACAAGAAGTTCTCGGCGAAGTTCGAAGCGATCTCGGGAGCCTGATCCATGTCCGAGCAGACATACGGTGAGAGCGGTGCCGACCTCAACCTGGTCGGCGTGACGAAGTCGTTCGGCGCCTTCACGGCCGTCGACGATCTCAGCCTGACGGTGCCCCAGGGGTCGTTCTTCGCCCTCCTCGGCGCCTCCGGCTGCGGCAAGACCACGACCCTGCGGATGATCGCCGGGCTCGAGGAGCCGACGACCGGCCGTATCCTGCTCGGCGATCAGGACGTGACCCGGCTTCGGCCCTACAAGCGTCCCGTCAACACGGTGTTCCAGAGCTACGCGCTCTTCCCGCACCTGAACATCTCCGACAACGTCGCGTTCGGCCTGCGCCGGCGCGGCGTCAAGGGTGTCGCCGACCAGGTGGAGCGGATGCTCCACCTGGTCGACCTGCAGGGCTTCGGCAAGCGCAAGCCGGCCCAGCTGTCCGGCGGCCAGCAGCAGCGGGTCGCCCTGGCCCGGGCGCTGATCAACCACCCGCAGGTGCTGCTGCTCGACGAGCCGCTCGGCGCGCTGGACCTCAAGCTGCGCCGGCAGATGCAGGTCGAGCTCAAGCGGATCCAGACCGAGGTCGGCATCACCTTCGTGCACGTGACCCACGACCAGGAGGAGGCCATGACCATGGCCGACACGGTCGCGGTCATGAACGCCGGGAAGATCGAGCAGCTCGGCAGCCCGGTGGAGATGTACGACTACCCCGGCACCGCCTTCGTCGCCAACTTCCTCGGCCAGTCCAACCTCTTCGCGGCGACGGTCACCGGCCGGTCCGGCGACGACGTCCTCGTCGAGGCGCACGGCGCCCGCTTCTCGCTGCCCGCGGCCCGCACCCGTGCGGACACCGGCTCGGTGTGGCTCGGGGTGCGGCCGGAGAAGATGCACCTGGCGGCCGGACTGGACAAGGTGCCGGCAGGGCACCAGTCCGTCACCGGCATCGTCACCGACTCCTCGTATGTCGGCGTCAGCACGCAATACCTGGTGCGCCCCGCCTGGGCCGACGAGCTCACGGTGTTCGTGCCCAACTCCGGCGTCGCCGCCCCGCAGGCGGTGGCCAGCGAAGTGACCGTGCACTGGCGGCCCGAGCACGCGTTCCTGCTCCCGCGTCCCGAAGGGCAGACGGTGGCACCGGTGGTCGACGCCGAGGCATTGGCATGAGCGGCCCGGAGCGCAGCGTAGGAGCTGCGGATCAGGGGTGCAGGTTTGGCCCATGCCGACGCCGGAGCGAAGCGGAGGTGGCGGGCATGAGCGGCCCGGAGCGCAGCGTAGGAGCTGCGAATCAGGGGTGCAGGTTTGGCTCATGCCGACGCCGGAGCGAAGCGGAGGTGGCGGCATGAGCGCTCTGGGTCATGTCGGAGGATCCACCGGTACACCCGCGAAACTGGAGAAGCCGAGGAAGCGCTGGCTGCCCTATCTGCTGCTGCTCCCCGGCGGCCTGTGGCTGATCCTGTTCTTCGCGGTGCCGGCGATCCAGCTCTTCGCCACCAGCCTCTACGATCCGAGCGGGTCCCTCGAAGAGGGCTACGCGATGACGTGGCAGTTCAGCAACTACGCCGACGCCGCGAGCGAATACTTCCCGCACTTCATGCGTTCGCTCGGCTACGCGGCCGTCACCACCGCCATCTGCCTGCTGCTGGGCTACCCCCTCGCGTACGCGATCGCGCTCAAGGGCGGGCGGTGGAAGAACCTGCTGCTGATCTGCGTGATCGCCCCGTTCTTCACCAGCTTCCTGATCCGCACCCTGGCCTGGAAGGTCATCCTGTCGGACAACGGCTGGGTCGTGACGACGCTCAACGCGCTGCACGTGCCGCTGCCCGACGGCCGGCTCCTCGCCACCACCCCGGCCGTCATCGCCGGCCTGGTCTACAACTTCCTGCCGTTCATGGTGCTGCCCCTGTACGCCAGCCTGGAGAAGCTCGACCCGCGGCTGCTCGAGGCCGCCGGTGACCTCTACGCCCGGCCGGTCGCCCGCTTCACCAAGGTCGCGCTGCCGCTGTCGATGCCCGGGGTCGTCGCCGGCACGCTGCTCACGTTCATCCCCGCGGCCGGCGACTACATCAACGCGCAGCTGCTGGGCACCAACCGCCAGTACATGATCGGCAACGTCATCCAGTCGAAGTTCCTGAGGGTCGGCGACTACCCGAGCGCCGCCGCGCTGTCGTTCACGCTCATGGCGGCGATCCTGGTCCTGGTCTTCGTCTACGTGCGGCGCGCCGGAACGGATGAGGTGCTCTGATGCTGCATCGCCTACGCCGCTACGTCGCCGACCGCTGGGTCATGGCGATCGGCCTGATCGTGCTGCTGTACCTGTTCGTCCCGATCGGCGTCGTCGCCGCGATGTCGTTCCGCGACGCCGGCCGCAACGCGCCCTACTCGCTGGAGAACTACAAGTTCACCTGGGCGCACTGGGCCGACCCGTTCGGCACCGCCGGCATCGGGCACGCGTTCTGGCTCAGCATCGCCATCGCCGCGCTCGCCACGCTCGGCGCCGTCATCCTCGGCACGCTGATGTCGTTCGCTCTGGCCCGCCACACGTTCCGCGGCCGGGCCGCGACCAACACGCTGATCTTCCTGCCGATGGCGACCCCCGAGATCGTCATGGGCTCCTCGCTGCTGGCGCTGTTCGTCGCCACGGGCGTGCAGCTCGGCTTCTGGACGATCGTCATCGCCCACGTCATGTTCTGCCTGTCGTTCGTGGTCGTCACCGTCAAGGCCCGGCTCGCCGGCCTCGACCCGCGGCTGCAGGAGGCCGCGATGGACCTCTACGCGAACGAGACGCAGACCTTCATGCGGGTCACGCTGCCGCTGGTCATGCCCGGCATCGTGGCGGCGGCACTGCTGTCGTTCTCGCTGTCCTTCGACGACTTCATCGTCACCAACTTCAACTCCGGCAGCGTCGTCACGTTCCCCATGTTCGTCTGGGGCGCCTCGCAGCGGGGCATCCCGCCGCAGATCAACGTGATCGGCACCGCCATGTTCGTGATCTCCTTCCTGGTCGTGCTCATCGGCCAGATCCCCAACATGCGCCGGAAGGCCTGACGTATGCGCCTGCTCATCGTCGGCGCCGGCGGCGTCGGCTCCGCCGCCGTGCGTATCCTTGCCCGCCGCGACTTCTTCGAGGCCTGCGTCGTCGCCGACTACTCGCTTCCGCGGGCCCAGGCGGCTGTGACGGACCCGCGGTTCACCGCGGTCCAGGTCGACGCCTCCTCCGCGGCCGCCGTCGAAGGATTGTGCCGGGAACACCGCATCACGTACGTGCTCAACGCCGTCGACCCGCGGTTCGTCATGCCGATCTTCGACGGGGCCTTCGCGGCCGGCGCGCACTACCTCGACATGGCCATGTCGCTGTCGAAGCCGCACGCCGAACGGCCCTATGAGGAGACCGGCGTGAAGCTCGGCGACGAGCAGTTCGCCGCCGCCGGGCAGTGGGAGGTCTCCGACCGGCTCGCCCTCGTCGGGATCGGCGTCGAGCCGGGCCTGTCCGACGTCTTCGCCCGGTACGCCGCCGACGAGCTCTTTTCCGAGGTGCACGAGATCGGCGTCCGCGACGGCGCGAACCTCGTCGTCGAGGGCTACGACTTCGCGCCGTCCTTCTCCATCTGGACGACGATCGAGGAGTGCCTGAACCCGCCGGTCATCTGGGAGCGGGAGCGCGGCTGGTACACCACGGCGCCGTTCTCCGAGCCGGAGGTGTTCGACTTTCCGGAGGGCATCGGCCCGGTCGAGTGCGTCAACGTCGAGCACGAAGAGGTCCTGCTCATCCCGCGCTGGGTCGCCAGCAACCGGGTCACGTTCAAGTACGGCCTCGGCGACGAGTTCATCGACGTGCTCAAGACGCTGCACAAGCTCGGCCTCGACTCGACCCGGAAGGTGAAGGTCGGCGGCGTCGAGGTCGCGCCGCGGGACGTGGTCGCCGCCTGCCTGCCCGACCCGGCCGGCCTCGGCGACCGGATGCACGGCAAGACCTGCGCGGGCACCTTGGTCACCGGGATCGGCAAGGACGGCGCTGCGCGCAGCACCTACCTGTACCACGTCGTGGACAACGCCTGGTCGATGGCCGAGTACGGCTCCCAGGCCGTCGTCTGGCAGACCGCGATCAACCCGGTGGTGGCCCTGGAGCTCCTGGCGAGCGGGGCCTGGCAGGGCCGCGGTGTGCTCGGCCCGGAGGCGCTGCCGCCGAAGCCGTTCCTGGAGTTGCTCACCGCATACGGCTCGCCGTGGGGTATCCAGGAAAAATGACCAGATACGGGCCCATGTACGGCCCCGACATCACGTTCCTGGGCGTGCCGCCCTGCGACCTCGCGGAGCTCCCGGAAGCGGACGTGGTCATCATCGGCGCGCCGTTCGACGGCGGCACCTCGCACCGCCCCGGCACCCGCTTCGGCCCCGGCGCCATCCGGCAGGCCTGCTACCTGGCTCACGACGGCTCCCGGCCGTCGCTCGCCCTGCGCGTCGACCCGCTGCAGGACCTGCGGGTCTTCGACGCCGGCGACGTCGAGATGTTCTCCGGCGACGCCGCCGGCGCGATCGCTTCCCTTGAGGACGCGGTGTACGCCGTGGCGTCCACCGGCGCGATCCCGGTGATCCTCGGCGGCGACCACACCATCGCCTGGCCCGACGCCACCGGCGTGGCCCGCCAGCTCGGCTACGGCCGGGTCTCCCTGGTCCATTTCGACGCCCACGCCGACACCGGCGACACCGAGTTCGGCTCCCTGGTCGGCCACGGCCAGCCGATGCGCCGCCTCATCGAGTCCGGTGCCGTGCGCGGCGACCGCTTCCTGCAGCTGGGCCTGCGTGGGTACTGGCCGGGCCCGGCCACGCTCGACTGGATGGCGCAGCAGCGGATGCGGTCGTACGAGATGACGGAGATCGTCGCCCGTGGGCTCGACGAGTGCCTGACGGAGGCGTTCACGATCGCGGTCGACGACTGCGACGGTGTCTTCCTGTCCGTGGACGTCGACGTCGTCGATCCCGGCATGGCCCCGGGCACCGGCACCCCCGAGCCCGGCGGCCTCACCTCGCGGCAGCTGCTCGACGCGGTCCGGCGCTGCTGCTACGAGCTGCCGGTCGTCGGTGTCGACGTGGTCGAGGTGTCACCACCGTACGACCACGCCGAGATCACCGCGTACCTCGCCAACCGGGTCGTGCTCGAGGCCCTGTCCGCCATCGCCCGCCGTCGCCGCGGCGACGCGTGGGACCCCCGTCAGCCCCTACTCGAGGGCCGCTAGCTCGTCCTCGGTCAGCAGCCGCGAGCGGATCAGGAAACGGACGCCCTCCGGTGCCTCCAGGGAGAAGCCGGAGCCGCGGCCGGGCACGACGTCGACGGTCAGGTGCGTGTGGCGCCACAGCGCGAACTGTGACCGCGACATCCAGAACGTGACGGGCTCGTCGACGCCGTCGATGCGCAGCGACTCCAGCAGTACGTCGGACGCGCCGGTGCGGAACTCGCCCTCCAGGTAGCACATGGGGGAGCTGCCGTCGCAGCAGCCGCCGGACTGGTGGAACATCAGCGGCCCGTGGGCGCCCCGCAGCGACCGGATGACGGCGGCCGCCGCGGGGGTGACCTCGACACGGGACTGGCCTGGGGTCATGGCTAGAAGAACCCGAGCTTGTTCGGCGAGTAGCTGACCAGGAGGTTCTTGGTCTGCTGGTAGTGCTCCAGCATCATCTTGTGGTTCTCCCGGCCGATGCCGGACTGCTTGTACCCGCCGAACGCGGCGTGCGCCGGGTACGCGTGGTAGCAGTTGGTCCACACCCGGCCGGCCTGGATGGCGCGGCCCGCCCGGTAGGCGGTGTTCGTGTCGCGGGTCCAGACGCCGGCGCCCAGCCCGTACAACGTGTCATTGGCGATCTTGATGGCGTCGGCGAAGTCGGCGAACGAGGTCACCGACACCACGGGCCCGAAGATCTCCTCCTGGAAGATCCGCATCGCGTTGTCGCCCTCGAAGACGGTCGGCTGCACGTAGTAGCCGCCGGCGAGCTCCCCGCCGAGGTCGGCCCGCTCGCCGCCGGTGAGGACCTTGGCGCCCTCCTGCCGGCCGATGTCGAGGTACGACAGGATCTTCTCCAGCTGGTCGTTGGACGCCTGCGCGCCGATCATCGTGCCGGTGTCCAGGGGGTGGCCCTGCGTGATGGCGTTGACCCGGTCGACGGCGGCGGCCATGAAGTCCGCGTAGTGCCCCTGCTGCACGAGAGCCCGCGACGGGCAGGTGCAGACTTCGCCCTGGTTGAGCGCGAACATGGCGAAGCCTTCGAGGGCCTTGTCGAGGAACGCGTCCTGCGCCGAGCTGACGTCGTCGAAGAAGATGTTCGGCGACTTGCCGCCGAGCTCCAGGGTCACGGGTTTGATGTTCTCGGAGGCGTATTGCATGATCAGCCGCCCGGTCGTGGTCTCGCCGGTGAAGGCGACCTTGGCGACCCGCGGGCTGCTGGCCAGGGGCTTGCCGGCCTCGACGCCGAAGCCGTTGACGATGTTGACCACGCCCGGTGGGAGCAGGTCGGCGATGAGCCCCATGAGGACGTGGATCGAGGCCGGGGTCTGCTCGGCGGGCTTGAGCACGACGGCGTTGCCGGCGGCCAGGGCGGGCGCCAGCTTCCACGTCGCCATCAGGATCGGGAAGTTCCACGGGATGATCTGCGCGACCACGCCGAGCGGCTCGTGGAAGTGGTACGCGACGGTGTCGTCGTCGAGCTCGCCGAGGCTGCCCTCCTGGGCACGGATGGCGCCGGCGAAGTAGCGGAAGTGGTCGATCGCCAGGGGGATGTCGGCGGCAAGGGTCTCCCGGATCGGCTTGCCGTTCTCCCAGGTCTCGGCGACGGCGAGGAGTTCGAGGTTCGCCTCCATCCGGTCGGCGATCCGGTTGAGGATGTTGGCGCGGTCGGCGACGGAGGTGCGCCCCCACGCGTCGGCGGCGCCGTGCGCCGCGTCGAGGGCGAGCTCGACGTCCTCCGCGGTGCCCCGGGCGATCTCGCAGAAGGTCTCGCCGGTCACGGGAGTGGGATTCTCGAAGTACTGACCGCGGACGGGTTTGACGTACTCGCCGCCGATCCAGTGGTCGTACCGGGGCTGGAAGGTGACGAGGGCCCCGTCCTGGCCGGGTGCTGCGTAACGGGTCATGCCCGGACGTTAATTACGGGGACGTTGCAACCACGTTGCGTCCGGTGGCGCGTACTCGTCGGCGAGCTGCTGGATCCGGTCCAGGGCCATCGCCGCGCGCGGAGAGCCGGGCGGCAGCGCCTGCGCCAGGGCCTCCCACATCCACAGGTCCTCGGCGCCCCAGCTGGACCTGGTCCAGTCCTCCAGCAGCGCCGGGTCGTGCGACGCGCGGACCGCCGCCCGCAGCTGGCTCTCCACGAGCCGCCGCAGCCGGACGATTCCGGGGGCGTCGGAGCCGGGGAGCAGCGGGCCGCTGTACACCCGCAGCGCCGCCGCGACCTCGCCGCGCCGCAGCAGGGCGGCGACGTCCTGGAAGTCCGCGGTCACGGGCTCCTGGAGGCGGTAGGGCCGCGACGACAGCAGCGGCCCGAGGATCCGGCGCAGCCGGGACAGCTCGGCCCGCACGGTCACCGGGTTGAGCTCGTCACCGTAGAGCTCCAGGCCGAGCTGGTCGCCGGTGAGGCCCTCGGGATGCTGCAGCAGCAGGACCAGCAGTTCGCTGTGCCGCCGGCCGAGTTTCAGGGTCTTGCTGTGCGCGGTCAGCAGCCCTTCGTGCCGCCCGAGTGTGACGAAGCGTCCCGCCCGCGGCGGCGGCAGCGTGGCCAGGTGGGCCTCGGCGGCCCGGGCGGTGGCCTGCACCAGGGCGAGGCTGTGCGGGTTGGCGAGGTGGTCGCCGCCGGTGACGTCGACCGCGCCGAGCAGCAGCCCGGTGTGCGGGTCGTGGATCGGCGCCGCGGAGCACGTCCACGGCTGCGCCCGGCGGCTGAAGTGCTCGGTCGCGAAGATCTGCACCGCGTGGTCGACGGCGACGGCGGTGCCGGGCGCGTTGGTGCCGGCGTGCGCCTCGTCCCAGTGCGCCCCGGCGACGAAGTTCATCGCCTCGGCCTTGCGCAGCACGGCGCTGTGCCCCTCGACCCACAGCAGCCGCCCGCGCGCGTCGCAGATCGCCATGAGATGGTCGCCGTCCTCGGCGATGCTGCCGAGCAGGTCCCGGAACAGCGGCAGGGTGTGCCGCAGCGGGTGGGTCGCCCGGTACTCCTCCAGGGAGTCGAGGTCCACGGGTGCGGCGGCGTCGGGGTCCAGGTGCGCCGCGGCGCTGCGCCGCCAGGAGTCGGCCACCACGCTGCGCACGTCGGTGACGGTGCCGGCGCCGGCGAGGAATGCGTCGTGGGCGGCACCCATCTGCCGGGTCCGCTCCCGCGGGTCGGCGCCGGCGCGCAGTGCCAACCAGGGATTCCTCATGCCCCATAGTGACCCCGGTCACGCTTGATCCGCCAGTGCCCCGGCCTGTGCGACCGGGGCACTGCACTCAGAGCGCGGACTCCAGCGCGTCCAGGGCGCGGCCCAGGGTGGCGTCGTCCATGACCAGCGGCGGCAGGAAGCGGATCACGTTGCCGTAGGTGCCGCAGGTGAGCAGCAGCAGGCCGGCCTCGTGCGCTGCTTTCTGGATGGCCGCGGTCCTGGCCGGGTCGGGGGTGGCTCCGGGCGGCGCGCCGCGTCCCGGCACCCGTTCCGGGGCGCCCGGCGCGACGATCTCCAGGGCCAGCATCGCGCCCCGGCCGCGGACCTCGCCGATGTGCGGGTGTGCCGCCGCGAGGGATTCCAGCCGTGGTCGCATGACCGACTCGATCCGTCGCGCGGCCGCGGCCAGGTCCAGCTCCCGCATCGTCTCGATCGAGGCGAGCGCGGCCGCGCAGGCGATCGGGTTGCCGCCGTACGTGCCGCCGAGACCACCGACGTGCACCGCGTCCATCAGCTCGGCCCGGCCGGTCACCGCGGCGAGGGGCAGGCCGCCGGCGATGCCCTTCGCGGTGGTGACCAGGTCGGGCTCCACCGCCTCGTGGGTGGAGGCGAACCACTCGCCGGTGCGGCAGAAGCCGGTCTGGATCTCGTCGGCCACGAACAGCGCACCGGATGAGCGCGCCCATGCCGCGATCGACGGCAGGAACCCGGGCGCGGGCACGATGAAGCCGCCCTCGCCCTGGATCGGCTCGATGAGCACGGCGGCGACCTGGTCGGCGCCGACCTGCTTCTCGATCATCCCGATCGCGAGGGCGGCCGCGTCGGGGCCGGACAGCCCGTCGCGGAACGGGTATGACATCGGCACCCGGTAGATCTCCCCGGCGAACGGGCCGAAGCCGTGCTTGTAGGGCATCGCCTTCGCGGTCAGCGCCATCGTGAGGTTGGTGCGGCCGTGGTAGGCGTGGTCGAACACCACGACCGCCTGCCGCCCGGTGGCGTGCCGGGCGATCTTCACCGCGTTCTCGACCGCTTCGGCACCGGAGTTGAACAGCGCCGAGCGCTTCTCGAACGCGCCCGGGGTCAATGCGTTCAGCTGCTCGCACACGGCGACGTAGCTCTCGTACGGCGCGATCATGAAGCAGGTGTGGGTGAAGCGCTCGACCTGGCGCCGCACCGCCTCCACCACCTTCGGCGAGGCGTTGCCGACGTTGGTGACGGCGATGCCGGCGGCCAGGTCGATCCACTCGCGACCGTCGACGTCGGTCAGCGTGCCGCCCGCCGCGTGGTCCACATAGGACGAGATCATGCTGCTGACGCCGCGGGCGACCGCTGCCGTGCGGCGTTTGTGGATGTCCTCGGAGGCGCCCATCACAAGTCGATGTTGTGCATGACGTGCTTGATCCGGGTGTAGTCCTCCAGCCCGTACATCGACAGGTCCTTGCCGTAGCCGGAGGACTTGAAGCCGCCGTGCGGCATCTCGGCGACGATCGGGATGTGGGCGTTGACCCACACGCAGCCGAAGTCGAGCCGGCGGGTCATCCGCATCGCCCGGCCGTGGTCCTTCGTCCAGACCGAGGAGGACAGCCCGTATTCCACCCCGTTGGCCCAGCGGACCGCCTCGTCCTCGTCGGTGAAGCGCTGCACGGTGATGACCGGGCCGAAGACCTCGTCCTGGATGATCTCGTCCTCCTGGCGCAGGCCGGAGACGACGGTGGGGGAGTAGAAGTAGCCCCGGTCGCCGACCCGTGCGCCGCCCGCGTTGAGCTTCGCGTGGTCGGGCAGCCGGTCGACGAAGCCGGCCACCCGGGCCAGCTGGTTGGCGTTGTTCAGCGGGCCGTAGAGCACGTCCTCGTCGTCGGGCGCGCCGGTCTTCGTCGCGGCGGCCTGCTCGGCGATCGCGGCCACGAAGTCGTCGTAGATGCCGGGGCCGGCCAGCACGCGGGTCGCCGCGGTGCAGTCCTGCCCGGCGTTGAAGTAGCCGGCGACCGCGATCGCCTCGGCGGCCGCCTCCAGGTCCGCGTCGTCGAAGACCACGACCGGCGCTTTGCCGCCGAGCTCCAGGTGGGTGCGCTTGAGCATGGGCGCGGCGGCGCCGGCGACCTCGCGGCCCGCGCGCACCGAGCCGGTGATCGACACGAACTGCGGGATCGGGTGCGACACCAGGGCCCGGCCGGTGTCCCGGTCGCCGGTGACCACGTTGAGCACGCCCGGCGGCAGGAACTCCGCGGCCAGCTCGGCCAGCAGCAGCGACGACACCGGGGTGGTGTCGGACGGCTTGAGCACGACGGTGTTGCCGGCGGCGAGGGCCGGCGCGATCTTCCAGATGGCCATCATCAGCGGGTAGTTCCACGGGGTCACCTGCGCGCAGACGCCGATCGGCTCGCGGCGCACGTAACTGGTGTGGCCCTTCATGTACTCCCCGGCGGACTTGCCCTCCAGGACGCGGGCGGCGCCGGCGAAGAACCGGACCTGGTCGACCGCCGGGGGCAGCTCGTCGCTGGTGGTCAGCGCGCGCGGCTTGCCCGTGTTCTGGCACTCGGCGTCGATGAGCTCGGCCGCGCGGTCCTCCATGGCGTCGGCGAGCTTCAGCAGCGCCCGCTGCCGCTCCGCGGGGGTGGCGTCCCGCCACGTCTCGAACGCCTTGCTGGCCGCCTTCACCGCGCGGTCGACGTCGGCCTCACCCGAAACCGGTGCGGAGGCGAACACCTCACCGGTCGACGGGTCGATCAGGTCCGAATAACGGCCGTCGGCGGGCTCCACGTGGGCGCCGTCGATGAAGTTCTGCAGTTGCTTGGTCATTGTCCACTCCTTTGAGTGCCGGCAGCCACATCCTTCCACCGATTCCGCAGCGCACAACCCTTTGAGCAACTGTTTCCGCGTCGTGAACGGGCCTGCGGCGGCGTAGTCTGGCGGTTGTGACCCCGTTCTACATCGCCGGCCGACCGGCGACCAGCGACGACGCCGTCGAGATCCGCCACCCGTTCGACGGCCGCGTGGTCGGCAGCACGTCCAACGCCACCCCGGCGCAGGTCGAGGAGGCCGTCGCGGCAGCCGACGCGGTGCGCCACGAGGCCGCCGCACTCCCGGCGAGCGTCCGCGCGGCGGCCCTGGACCATGTCAGCGCCCGGCTCAAGGAACGCGCCGAGGAGATCGCCCAGCTGATCACCGGGGAGAACGGCAAGCCGCTGAAGTGGTCCCGCGGTGAGGTCGGCCGGGCGGTGTCGACGTTCCGCTGGGCCGCCGAGGAGGCCCGCCGCTTCTCCGGCGCCGTGCAGCGCCTCGACACCGACCCCGCCGCGACCGGCAGGATCGCCCTGGTCAAGCGGGTGCCGAAGGGTCCGGTGCTGGGCATCGCCCCGTTCAACTTCCCGCTGAACCTGGTCGCGCACAAGGTCGCCCCGGCGATCGCCGTCGGTGCGCCGATCGTGCTGAAGCCCGCGCCGGCGACCCCGCTCAGCGCCCTGCTGCTCGGGGAGATCCTCGCCGAGACCGACCTGCCCGCCGGCATGTGGTCGGTCGTGCCGATCCCCAACGACCGCGCCCCGGCACTGGTCGCCGACCCGCGCCTGCCGGTGGTGTCCTTCACCGGCTCCGGCCCGGTCGGCTGGCAGATCCGCGAGTCGGTGCCCCGCAAGCACGTCACCCTGGAGCTCGGCGGCAACGCCGCGGTCCTGGTCTGCGAGGACTGGGACGACCTGGACTGGGCCGCGACCCGCATCGCCACGTTCTCCAACTACCAGGCCGGGCAGAGCTGCATCGCGGTGCAGCGGGTGTATGTGCACGACCGGCACTTCGACGTCCTCAGCGACAAGCTGGTCGCGGCGGTCGAGGCGCAGGTGACCGGCTCGCCGTGGGAGGACGCCACCGACGTCGGCCCGCTGATCAGCCAGGGCGCCGCGGAGCGGGTCGAGTCCTGGGTCACCGAGGCCGTCTCGGCCGGCGCGAAGCTGCTGACCGGCGGCACCCGCGACGGCTCCGCCTACGCGCCGACCGTGCTGACCGGCGTGCCCGCCGGCGCGAAGGTCGTCGCCGAGGAGGTCTTCGGCCCGGTCCTGGTCCTGGAGCGGGTCCAGTCCGACGCGGCCGGCCTCGCCGCGGTCAACGACTCGCAGTTCGGGCTGCAGGCGGGCGTCTTCACCCGCCGCCTCGACCGGGCCTTCGAGGCGCACCGCGTCCTGGACGTGGGCGGCATCATCGTCGGCGACGTCCCCAGCTACCGCGCCGACCAGATGCCCTACGGCGGCGCCAAGGCCAGCGGCGTCGGCCGCGAGGGCCTCGCCAGCGCCATGGCCGACTACACCGACGAGCGGGTCATGGTCCTGACGGGTCTGCAGCTTTAGCGGCGGAGCCCGGCGGCCGGTCCTGCGTCTCGTGCAGCCGCTGGTCCCAGACGTCGGGCTCCAGGAAGACGAAGCATTCGTAGTCCAGCGACTCGCGGATCCTGGCCTCGGCTCCGTTGATCGCCGCGGCGACGTGCGCCACGGTCTCGTCGGCGGCGAAGGCGACCTTCGCCGCGATCAGCAGCTGGTCGGGGCCCAGGTGCATGGTCCGCAGGTGGATCATCCGCTCGGCGAGGGGCTCCGCCTCGATCGCCGCCTCGATCCGCTGCAGCGTGTCCTGGTCGGCGGACTCGCCGATCAGCAGGCTGCGCATCCGCAGCGACAGGGTGATCGAGATGACGACCAGCAGCACGCCGATGGCGACGGTCCCGATCGCGTCCCACCGCCCGTCGCCGGTGACGACGGCGAGGGTGATCCCGACGGTGGCGAAGGCCAGGCCGGTGAGCGCCCCGAAGTCCTCGGCGAGGACGACCGGCAGCTCCGGGGAGCGGGTGGTCCGGATGAACCGCAGCCACGGCAGCCCGCGCCGGGACGGCTGGGCCTCGTGCACCGCGGTGCGCAGCGAGAAGGACTCCAGCACGATCGAGACGCCGAGCACCACGAACGCCCAGATCGGCGACTCGACCGGCTCCGGGGCGTGCAGTTTCTCCCATCCCTCGAAGAGGGCGAAGACGCCGCCGACGAGGAAGATGACAAGGGTCACCAGGAAGCCGTAGAAGTAGCGGAACCGTTGGTATCCGAACGGGTGCAGCGACGAGGCCTCCCGCTCGGCCCGCCGGCCGCCGATGAGCAGCAGCAGCTGGTTGGCGGTGTCGGCGACCGAGTGCACGGCCTCGGCCAGCAGCGCCGAGGACCCCGTGAACAGGAACGCGACGAACTTGCTGACGGCGATGCCGAGATTGGCGGCGAACGCGGCGATGATCGCCCTCTTGGAGTTACCTTCCTCGGCCACGCTCATGCTGTACCACACCTGTGACGTGAACTAACACCGGCAACTCCGGACTGACACGTATGCGGAACGTCACCGCACTAGGCTTCGGCGTAGGACAGCGACCACGACAGGAGCGCGGACTGTGATCGACCTGAGCCGGATCGTCAAGGCCTACGACGTGCGGGGGACGGTGCCCGACCAGCTCAACGAGCCGGTCGCCGAGGCGCTCGGCAGGGCATTCGTGCAGACGCTGCGCAGCCGCGGCGAGTTCGTCGAGCGCGTGGTGACGGCGCACGACATGCGTGAGTCGGGTCCGGCACTTGCTTCGGCGTTTGCGGCGGGGGTACGAGCCGAGGGCGCCGACGTGATCGAATCGGGACTCGGGTCCACGGACCTGCTGTACTTCGCCTCCGGCACGCTCGACCTGCCCGGCGCCATGTTCACGGCGAGTCACAACCCGGCCCAGTACAACGGCATCAAGCTGTGCAAGCAGGGCGCGAAGCCGGTCGGGCAGGACTCCGGCCTGACCGAGATCCGCGAGCGCGCCCAGGCGATCCTCGAGGGCCGGGGCGAGCCGCCGGCCGGCGGGCGGCAGGGCGGCATCGAGCAGCGCGGCATGCTGGACGCCTACGCGGCCTACCTGCGCAACCTGGTCGACCTCACCGGCATCCGGCCGCTGACCGTCGTCGTGGACGCCGGCAACGGCATGGGCGGCTACACCGTGCCGGCGGTGCTCGGCCAGGGCCTGCCGCTGACGATCATCCCGCTGTACTTCGAGCTGGACGGCTCGTTCCCCAACCACGAGGCCAACCCCCTGGAGCCGGCGAACCTGGTGGACCTGCAGGCGAAGGTTCGCGAGACCGGCGCCGACCTGGGCCTCGCCTTCGACGGCGACGCCGACCGGTGCTTCGTCATCGACGAGCGCGGCGAGGCCGTGTCCCCCTCGACGATCACCGCGATGGTGGCGGTGCGGGAGCTGGCGAAGGCGCCCGGCGCCACGATCATCCACAACCTCATCACCTCCCGGGCCGTGCCGGAGATCGTGCGCGAGCACGGCGGCGTGCCGGTCCGCACCCGCGTCGGGCACTCGTTCATCAAGGCGGAGATGGCCACGACCGGCGCCGTCTTCGGCGGCGAGCACTCCGCGCACTACTACTTCAGCGACTTCTGGGGCGCCGACACCGGCATGCTCGCCGCCATGCACACCCTGGCGATGCTCGGCGGTCAGGCGGCCCCGCTGTCGGCGCTGACCAAGGACTACGTGCGCTACGCGGACTCCGGGGAGATCAATTCCACGGTCACCGACCCGGTCGCGAAGATGGCCGAGATCGAGGCCGCCTACCCGGTGCCGGTCGACCGCCTCGACGGGATCACGCTGGACTTTCCCGACGGCAGCTGGGTCAGTGTGCGGCCATCCAACACGGAGCCGCTCCTGCGGCTTAACGTTGAGGCGCCGACCGCGGAGCGGATGGCAGCCCTGCGCGATGAAATGCTTGACGTCATCCGCCGCTGACGATCGCCGCTAGAAGGAGTTGGAACAGACGTGTCCGTCGACCCCGCCCTGCTTTCCATCCTGCGTTGTCCGGACGAGCACCACGCCGAGCTGACCCTCGACGCCGCAGCGCAGACGCTGACCTGCACTTCCTGCGGGCGGATCTTCGAGATCCGGGACGGCATCCCCGTGCTGCTGCTCGACGAGGCCAAGCTCCCCGAGGCTGAGCTCCCCGAGGCCAAACTGCCCGAGGGCGGTGCCGCATGAACCCCCTGGAGGGCACCGCCGGCGTCCGCGGGCACCGGGAGATCGACCTGTCGCTGCTCGACGACGCCGCGGCCCTGGAGCGCAACGACCCGGGCGGCATGCTGCGGGCCACCGCGTCGGCCGGCGCCCAGGTCCGCGAGTCGGCCGCCCTGGCGGCCGAGACCGACCTGAGCGCCCTGGCCGACGAGGGCCGCCCCCGCGCCGTCGTCGTCGCCGGGGTCGGCACCGCCGCCCGCACCGGCGACATCCTGGAGACGGTGGCGGGCCCCCGCTGCCCGGTGCCGGTGCTCGCGCACCGCAGCGCCGGCATCCCGGGCTGGGTCGGCGCCGCCGACGTCGTCATCGCCGTCTCCGCGTCCGGCCGCTCCCCGGAGGCCCTCGCGGCCGCCGAGGCCGCGGGCCGTCGCGGTGCCCGGCTCGTCGCGATCGGCGCCCCGGACACGCAGCTGCACGCGCTCGCCGACCGCTTCCGGGCGCCGTTCATCCCGGTGCCGCGCCGCGCCCCGGCCCGCGCCAGCCTGTGGGGCCTGGCCGTGCCGGTGCTCCTGGCCGGCCGGCAGCTCGGCCTGGTCAAGGTCAACGAGGCGGACTTCGCGGAGACCGCCGCCCGGCTCGACGCCGACGCCGATCGGTGCCGCATGACCCTCGAGTCGTTCGTCAACCCGGGCAAGAGCCTCGCCCTGGACCTGGCGCTGTCCGTGCCGATCGTGTGGGGCTCCTCACCCCTGGCGAACGTCGCGGCCCGCCGCTTCGGCGACGTCCTGGCCGCCAACGCCCGCTACCCGGCAGTCGCCGGCGCGCTCGGTGAGGCGGGCCGCGGCCGGGTCGGTCTGCTCGACGGCGTCTACGGCGGGCTGGCCGAGGCCGGCCGGGACATCTTCGCCGACCCTGCCGACAGTGACGACTCGGTGACCCGGCTGCGGCTGGTCCTGCTCCGCGACGGCGGCCTCGCCGAGGACGAGGAAGAGGCCGACGGCGAGCCTTCTGCGGTGGAGGAGAAGCGGGCCGAGGCGGTCCAGCAGCTCGCCGAGCGCCGCGGCGTGCGGGTGAGCCTCATCACCGCCGAGGGCGGCTCGGCGCTGGAGCGACTTGCGTCTCTCGTCGCGGTGCCCGACTTCGCTTCGATCTATCTTGGACTCGCGCACGGCTTCGACCCCATGGCCGTGCCCGCCGTGTCCGAGATGAAGGAGCTGGTCAGTCCATGAGCACAGAGGGTGGTACGAAGGCCGTTGTCGCGGCTTTGTTCGCGAACCTCGGCATCGCTGTCACCAAGTTCGTGGCGTTCCTGCTCACCGGGTCGTCGTCGATGCTGGCCGAGGCGATCCACTCCGTCGCCGACTCCGGCAACCAGGGCCTGCTGCTGTTCGGCGGCCGCCAGTCCAAGCGGCGCGCTGACGCCGAGCACCCGTTCGGCTACGGCCGCGAGCGCTATGTCTACGCGTTCGTCGTCGCGGTCGTGCTGTTCTTCGTCGGCGGGATCTTCGCGCTGTACGAGGCCTGGCACAAGATCGGTCACCCCGCGCCGATCGACAAGTGGCAGTGGGTCCCGGTCACCGTGCTCGTCGCGGCGATCGTCATGGAGAGCCTGTCCTTCCGCACCGCGATCCTGGAGACCAAGAAGGTCAAGGGCGACGGCGTCAGCTGGTGGCAGTTCATCCAGCGGGCGAAGGAGCCGGAGCTGCCGGTCATCCTGCTGGAGGACCTCGCCGCCCTGGTCGGCCTGGTCTTCGCGCTGTTCGGCGTCAGCCTGACCCTGATCACCGGCGACGGCATCTGGGACGGCATCGGCACCGCCGCGATCGGCGTGCTGCTCATCGTGGTCGCCGCGATCCTCGCGGTGGAGATGAAGGGCCTGCTCGTCGGCGAGGCCGCGTCCCCGGAGCAGATCGCGCAGATCAAGGCCGCGATCGTCGCCGGGCCCGAGGTCGAGTCGCTGATCCACATGCGCACCGTGCACCTCGGCCCCGACGAGCTGCTGGTCGCGGCGAAGATCGCGGTCCGGCACGACGAGACCGCGGCCGAGGTGGCCCGTGGCATCGACGCCGCCGAGTCCCGGATCCGGGCGGCGGTGCCTATCGCCACGATCATCTACCTGGAGCCGGACATCTACCAGGCAGGGAAGCCCGCGAAGACGGACCTGCCGGACACCGCGGAGGCGCACTAGCGTGGAGCTGCTCGAGAGCCCGATCCGCAAGTACGCGTGGGGGTCGCTGACCGCGATCGCCCGCCTGCAGGGGCGCCCGGCGCCGACGGCCGAGCCGGAGGCGGAGCTGTGGATGGGCGCGCACCCGGCGGCCCCGTCCCGGCTGGCGGTGAGCGGCACGTCGCTGGTCGACGCGATCGCCGCCGACCCCGAGGGGCTGCTCGGGGCGTCGGGGGTCGAGCGGTTCGGGCCTCGGCTGCCGTTCCTGCTGAAGGTCCTCGCGGCCGCCCAGCCGCTGTCGCTGCAGGCGCATCCGACCCTGGCCCAGGCCCGGGCGGCGCACGCCGCCGGCCACCCGTCCTATGTGGACGGGTGGCACAAGCCGGAGATGCTGGTGGCGCTCACCGACTTCGACGCGCTGTGCGGCTTCCGTGACCCGGCCGTCACCGCCGCCGACCTCGCCGCGCTCGGCGTCGCCGGCCTGGAGGAGACGGTCGGCGCGCTGCGCCAGGACGACAAGGCCGCCGCGCTGCACGACGCGGTGCGCGGCCTGCTCGGCAAGCCGGACGCGCGGCTCGTCGAGGAGGTCGTGGCGGCCTGCGCCGCCCGCGGCGGGGCGTATTCCCTGGCCGTGGAGCTCGCCGAGCGGTATCCGGGCGACGCCGGCGTCATCGTCGCGATGCTGCTCAACCGGGTCCGGCTGCGCCAGGGCGAGGCGGTCTGGATGCCGGCCGGCAACCTGCACGCCTACCTGCGCGGCGTCGGCGTGGAGATCATGGCGGCGTCGGACAACGTGCTGCGGGGCGGGCTCACCCCGAAGCACGTGGACGTCGAGGAGCTGCTGCGGGTGCTGCGCTTCGAGGTGCTCGACGACCCGGTCACCCGGCCGGTGGACGTCGCGCCCGGCCTCGTCACGTGGCCGGTGCCGGTCGAGGACTTCACCCTGCACCGGGCGCTCGTCGGTCCGGGCGGCGGCGCCGCGGCGGTCCGGCTGCCCGGTGGCGGGCCGCGGATCGTGCTGTGCGTGCGCGGCGCGGTGCGGATCGACGACGGCGTGGTGCCTGTGACGCTCGCCGCGGGCCAGGCGGCGTTCGCCCCCGCGACGCGCCGTGAGCTCGCCGTGAGCGGCGAGGGCGACGTCTTCCAGGCCGCGACGCCCTGACCGCGCCAACGACGAAAACCGCAACCCGGAAAACGCGGACTTGTCCGGATTCGTCTTGACATTGTGACTGCACAGGGTAATGTTCTGGCTACGCAGGGTTTGGCATTGAGTCCGAGCCCCATGCGGGGGAACCAAACCGGGGGGAAGTGCGGGGCGGTGAGAGCAATCTCACCGCCCCGTGCGCTGTCCAAAGGGCGGTGAGCGTTCCTTGAGTGCTGCCGCGTACCGTGAGAGGTCGCGCCGCTTTGGGCCCTGGGTCGCGTCTGGTCGATCAGCGCGGCCGCCACGGGCCCAGATCCAGATCCGGCCCACAGACCAGGAGACTGCATGACCAGCACGCTGCCGCCGCGGACCGACCAGGCAAACCGCCCGAAGACCGTCGCCGAAGGCGACTTCAAGGTGGCCGATCTTTCCCTGGCGGCCTTCGGGCGCAAAGAGATCCAGCTCGCCGAGCACGAGATGCCCGGTCTGATGGCGATCCGCCGTGAGTTCGCCGCGTCGCAGCCCCTGCGGGGCGCGCGGATCACCGGCTCCCTGCACATGACGATCCAGACCGCGGTGCTGATCGAGACCCTGGCCGCGCTCGGCGCGCAGGTGCGCTGGGCCAGCTGCAACATCTTCTCGACCCAGGACCACGCGGCCGCCGCCATCGCGGTCGGCCCCGAGGGCACGCCGGAGAACCCGTCCGGCATCCCGGTCTACGCCTGGAAGGGCGAGACCCTGGAGGAGTACTGGTGGTGCACCGAGCAGGTCCTGCTGTGGCCGGACGGCGAGGCGCCCAACATGATCCTCGACGACGGCGGCGACGCCACGCTGCTCGTGCACAAGGGCGCCGAGTTCGAGGGCCTGGGTGCGGTCCCCGCGGTGGACACCGCCGACTCCGAGGAGTACGCGGTCATCCTCGGCCTGCTGCACACCTCTCTCGCGGAGGACAAGGGCCGCTGGAGCAAGGTCGCGGCCGGCATCAAGGGCGTCACCGAGGAGACCACCACCGGGGTGCACCGTCTCTACGAGATGCACCAGCAGGGCAAGCTGCTCTTCCCGGCGATCAACGTCAACGACTCGGTCACCAAGTCGAAGTTCGACAACAAGTACGGCTGCCGCCACTCGCTCATCGACGGCATCAACCGGGCCACTGACGTGCTGATCGGCGGCAAGGTTGCCGTCGTGTTCGGCTACGGCGACGTGGGCAAGGGCTGCGCGGAGTCGCTGCGCGGCCAGGGCGCCCGGGTCATCGTGACCGAGGTCGACCCGATCTGCGCGCTGCAGGCCGCGATGGACGGCTACCAGGTCGCCACCGTCGAGGACGTCGTGGCCACCGCCGACATCTTCATCACCGCGACCGGCTGCCTGGACGTCCTCACCGCCGAGCACATGGCGCAGATGAAGCACCAGGCGATCGTCGGCAACATCGGCCACTTCGACAACGAGATCGACATGGCCGGCCTGGCCAAGCGCTCCGACGTCAAGCGGATCAACATCAAGCCGCAGGTCGACGAGTGGAAGTTCGACGACGGCCACTCGATCATCGTGCTGTCGGAGGGCCGCCTGCTCAACCTGGGCAACGCGACCGGTCACCCGAGCTTCGTGATGTCCAACAGCTTCACCAACCAGGTCATCGCGCAGATCGAGCTGTTCACCAAGCTCGAGCAGTACCCGATCGGCGTCTACACCCTGCCGAAGCACCTCGACGAGAAGGTGGCCCGGCTGCACCTGGACGCCCTCGGCGTCCGGCTCACCGAGCTGACCAAGAAGCAGGCCGAATACCTCGGCATCCCGGTGGAGGGTCCCTTCAAGTCGGACCACTACCGCTACTGATCGCCGCGTCACAGGGGCCCGGTCGCTTCGGCGGCCGGGCCCTTTCGCTGTGACATGGTCGTGCCCCTTCTACAACTTGTAGAACACTGGGACCGGCCGGTAAGGTAACGCTGACCTAAGTAAGGTTCGGCTAACCTGCGGAGCTATCGATGACCGCCATCTATCTGATCGGCCTCCGCGAGGGGCTCGAGATCACGCTGGTGGTCTCGATCCTGGTCGCGTTCCTGGTCAAGAGCGACCGCAAGCACCTGCTGAAGCACGTCTGGGCTGGCGTCGCCGCCGCCGTGCTGCTGTCCGTCGGGTTCGCCGCGCTGCTGGAGGCGGGCGCCGCGACGCTGACCTTCGAGCAGCAGGAGCTGTTCGAGGCGTGCGCCTCGTTCGCCGCCGTCGTCTTCGTCACCTGGATGATCTTCTGGATGCGCCGGATGGCCCGCCGGATGGCCGCCGAACTGCGCGGCCGGCTCGAAGAGGCGATCCAGGTCGGCGCGTGGGCGATCGCCGGCATGGCATTCCTCGCGGTGGTCCGCGAAGGGCTGGAGACCTCGATCCTGTTCTACGCCGCGGCGCAGGGCACCAAGGACTCCGCCGAGCCGCTCATCGGCATCAGCCTCGGGCTGCTCACCGCGGTCGTGCTCGGCTGGCTGCTCTACGCCAGCGCGGTCCGCATCAACCTGACCCGCTTCTTCACCTGGACCGGCGCGCTGCTCGTGCTCGTCGCCGCCGGGATCTTCAAGTACGGGGTGCACGACCTGCAGGAGAGCGGTGTCCTCCCAGGCATCAACACCCACGCCTACGACGTGACCGGCGCCCTGCCGCCGGACGCGTGGTACGCCGAACTGCTCCGCGGCATGTTCAACATCACGCCGCAGCCGACGGTGCTGGAGACGATCGCCTGGCTCGGCTACGGCATCCCGGTCCTGGTCCTGTTCCTGCTGCCGCTGCTGAAGAAGACCCCGACGCCGGCGTCGGAGCCGGTCAGCACCTCCGCATAAGCCTGCACCTCCCCCCTTCCGTAGGAGAACCATGCGTAAATCAGCCTTGATCGCGGTGAGCGCCGGCGCTGCCGCCGCGCTGACCCTCGCCGGCTGCGGCGGCGACAGCAAGGACGACGCCAAGCCCGCGGCCGGCAACGGCAAGATCGCCGTCACCGCGACCGACACCGAGTGCAAGGTCGAGAAGACCGAGGTCACCTCCGGCCCGATCACGTTCGCGATCAGTAACAAAGGCGCCAAGGTCACCGAGTTCTACGTCTACGCGAGCGGCGACCGGATCATGGGCGAGGTCGAGAACGTGGCGCCGGGGCTGAGCCGCGAGCTCATCGTCGAGCTGCCCGCCGGCACCTACGAGACGGCCTGCAAGCCCGGCATGATCGGCAAGGGCATCCGTGGCGGGTTCAAGGCCACCGGCGAGGCCAAGCCGCTCACCGACGACGCGAAGCTCGCCCAGGCGACGCAGGACTACCAGCGCTACGTGAAGAGCCAGACCGGCGCGCTGATCACCAAGACCACCGAGTTCGTCGACGCGGTCAAGGCCGGCGACATCGAGAAGGCCAAGGCGCTCTTCCCGATCGCCCGCACCTACTGGGAGCGCATCGAGCCGGTCGCGGAGAGCTTCGGCGACCTCGACCCGGCCATCGATGCCCGCGAGGCGGACCTTGAGGCGGGCCAGGAGTGGACCGGCTTCCACAAGATCGAGAAGGACCTCTGGGTCACCAAGGACGTCAGCAAGTCCGGCCCGACCGCCGACAAGCTGCTCGCCGACGTCAAGACGATCGTCGACAAGTCCAACAGCGTCGAACTGTCGCCGCTGAACCTGGCCAACGGCGCCAAGGAACTGCTCGACGAGGTCGCCACCGGCAAGATCACCGGTGAGGAGGACACCTTCTCGCACACCGACCTGTGGGACTTCGCGGCCAACCTCGAAGGCTCCCGCGCCGCGATCGCCGCGCTCCGCCCGGTGATCGAGGAGAAGGACGCCGCCCTGGCCAAGACGCTCGAGGACAAGTTCGCCGCGGCGCAGGCCGAGCTCGACAAGCACCGCAACGGCGACGGCTGGAAGTTCCACAACGAGCTGTCCGAGGCCGACCTCAAGGCCCTCGCCGACTCGATCAACGCGCTCGCCGAGCCGATCAGCAAGGTCGCCCCGCTGGTCGCGTCCAAGTAATGCCCCCGGGGGCCCCGGCCCTTCGCTGGAAGGGCCGGGGCACCAGGAACGGAGAGGACGAGAGATGGATCGTCGCAAGATGCTCGGGCTCGCGGGCGCGGGCGCGGTCGGTGCCGCCGCCGCGGGCGTGGCCGGGTCGACGCTGATCGACGGTGCCACGCACCCGGCACAGGCCGCCGATGCCGGCGCGGCGATCCCGTTCTACGGCGAGCACCAGGCGGGCATCGTCACCCCCGCCCAGGACCGCCTGCACTTCGTCGCCTTCGACGTCATCACCGACAAGAAGGCGGAGCTCGTCGAGCTGCTGGAGAAGTGGACCATGGCGGCGGCGCGGATGACGGCCGGCCGCGACGCCGGCAGCATCGGCGCGGTCAACGGCGCCCAGGAGGCCGCACCCGACGACACGGGTGAGGCGATCGGCCTGCCGCCGTCCGGGCTGACGCTCACGATCGGGTTCGGGCCGACGCTGTTTCGCACCGCCGAGGGCAAGGACCGCTTCGGCATCGCGGACCGGCGCCCGGCCGCCCTGGCGGACCTGCCGCGCTTCGCCAAGGACACGCTCAAGCCGGAGATCTCCGGCGGTGACATCTGCATCCAGGCGTGCGCGCACGACCCGCAGGTGGCCGTGCACGCGGTGCGCAACCTCGCCCGCATCGGCTTCGGGGTGGTCAGTGTCCGCTGGACGCAGCTGGGCTTCGGCCGCACCTCGTCGACCTCCCGCGGCCAGGTGACCGCCCGGAACCTGTTCGGGTTCAAGGACGGCACCGCGAACCTGAAGGCCGAGGACACCCAGCTGCTCAAGGAGCAGCTGTGGGTGCAGCCGGGTGACGGCGCGGAGTGGATGACGGGTGGCTCCTACGTCGTCACCCGCAAGATCCGGATGCTCGTCGAGACCTGGGACCGCACCTCGCTCGGCGAGCAGGAGGCGATCATCGGCCGGAACAAGGGTGAGGGCGCGCCGCACGGCGGCACGGGCGAGTTCGACCCGCCGAACTTCGCCGCGACGGGCGCCGACGGCGAGCCTGTCATCGCCGTGGACGCGCATGTGCGACTCTCGCATCCGGACGCCAACGACGGGGCCCGGCTGCTGCGCCGGGGCTACAACTTCGTCGACGGCTCCGACGGGCTCGGCCGCCTCGACGCGGGGCTGTTCTTCATCGCCTACCAGCGTGATCCGCGGCGGCAGTTCGTGGCGGTGCAGACCAGGCTCGCGCGGCAGGACTCGCTCAATGAGTACATCCGCCATGTGTCAAGTGGTTTGTTCGCCTGCCCTCCGGGCATCCGTGCCGCCGACGACTACTGGGGTCGGGCACTCTTCGCGTAGATTCGACACATTTGAAGGCGTGTTTCTCGGGTATTTCGGGCGCAAGTCAGCAAGATCTAATTTCACCATCTGTAACTTGGAGACTTCGGAACGTCCATTTCGTTGCGCAAATGGTCAGGCAACAGTCCGCATAACGGGACAGTTACGAATCTCTACATCCTCTATGCAGGTAGCCCCTCGCGTCGTTTCCTTTAGGCACCACAACGCAGCCCGGTTGGCCCACGGTCGTGCCCGCGACCGCGGACTCCATCGTGGCCAGGGCTGTCGTTCCTGACTGGAGGAGACATGCGCACGAGATCGAAGGGGCTTACCGGCCTCATCGCGGTCGCGGCGGCTTCGCTGCTCACGTTGACCGCCTGCGGTGGCGGGAGTGACAGCAACAAGGAGACGCCGACGTCCAACGCCGGCTTCGCCGACTGCGAGAAGAGCCCGAACACCTGCAACAGCGGCAACACCAAGCCGGGCGGTGAATACATCTTCGGCCTCGAGCAGAGCTTCACCAGCTGGAACATCAACACCGAAGAGGGCAACACGCTCGTCGCGGCGCAGGCTCTGTCGGGTGTCATCCCCCAGGTCTTCAAGTCGGACCCGAGCGGCCAGATCCAGCTCAACAGCGACCTCATGGTCTCGGGTGAGCTGACGAACCAGAACCCGCAGACCGTGGTCTACAAGATCAAGCCCGACGCGGTGTGGAACGACGGCACGGCCATCAGCGCGGACGACTTCATTCTGGGCTGGAAGCAGAACTCCGGTAAGAAGGAGCACTGCTCGGAGTGCACGCCGGCCAGCACCTCCGGCTACGACCTGATCAAGAGCATCGTCGGCTCCGACAACGGCAAGACGGTGACGGTGACCTTCGAGGACGGCAAGACCTACGCCGACTGGAAGGGCCTGTACTCCACCGACGGTCTCTACCCGGCGCACCTCGCGACCAAGCAGGGCTTCGACCTGAACAAGCCGGAGGGCGTCAACAGCGCCGCGAACTGGTTCAGCGAGACCGTGCCGACCTGGTCCGGTGGCCCGCTGCTGATCGACACGTACAACAAGGACCAGTCGCTGGTGCTGAAGAAGAACGACAAGTGGTACGGCAAGGTCAAGCCGTCGCTGGACAAGGTCGTCTTCAAGTTCATCATCGACCAGGGCAGCGTCATCCCGGCCCTGAAGAACAAGGAGATCACCGGCATGTCGCCGCAGCCCAACGCGGCGCTGGTGAACGGTGCGGCCGAGACCCCCGGCGTGATCTACCGCATCGGGCACGGGTACCAGTGGGAGCACCTGGACCTGAACCTGAAGAACAAGTACCTGGCTGACACCGCGCTGCGGCAGGCGATCTTCACCGCGATCAACGTCAAGTCGGTCATCGACAAGACCTACGGTGTGTTCGACAAGGCCGCGAAGCCGCTCGGCAGCCACAACTTCTTCCCGGGCGACCCGAACTACAAGGACGTCGTTTCCCCGACGGGCCAGGGCTCCGGTGACATCGAGAAGGCCAAGAAGATCCTGACCGACGCCGGTTACAAGATCGAGGGCGGCAAGCTCATCAACAAGGCCGGCGAGACCGTGCCGTCGCTGCGCTTCCGTCACACCAAGGGCAACCAGCTGCGGGCCACCACCGCCGAGCTGGTCCAGGCCGCGCTGAAGAACATCGGCCTGGACATCAAGATCGAGGTCACCGAGACGCTGGGCAAGACGCTCTCGACCGCCGACTACGACATGATCATCTTCGCGTGGGTCGGCAGCCCGCTCTACCAGGGTTCGGCCGAGCAGAACTGGGTCACCGGCCAGGGCGGCAACTACGGCAGCTACACCAACTCCGAGGTTGACAAGCTGACCAACGAGGGTGCCCGCTCGCTCGACCCGAAGAAGGCCGCCGACCTGATCAACCAGGGCGACGAGATCCTGGCGAAGGACGCCTACGTCCTGCCGATCGCGCAGAAGCCCACGCTGACGTTCACGTACTCGGACTACGTCAACATCCGGGACAACGCGACGCAGTGGAGCCCGACGTACAACATCCAGGAGTGGGGCCAGAAAGCGGCCTGACGCACCGGATCAACGGGGACCCCGGACGCCACCCGGCGTCCGGGGTCTTCCCGCACCTGCGAACAGCGGAGGAAACTCATGATCGCCTATGCGGTGCGCCGGCTCCTGATCGGAATTCCGGTGCTCATCGCTGCCTCGATATTCGTGTTCGTCATTGCCTCACTGTCGGGCAACCCCATCGACGACATGGAAGCGCGGAACCCACCGGTCCCGCTCGAGACCAGACAGCTCGAGGCCCACCGGCTCGGGCTCGACCAGCCCCTCGCCCAGCGGTACGTCACCTGGCTGGGCAACCTCGTCCTGCACGGCGACTTCGGGCAGTCCACCGAGAAGACGCTCAACATCGGCGACCAGATCGGCGACCGGCTGTGGGTCACGCTGCGGCTGGTCTTCGTGGCCATGCTGCTGGCCGTCATCCTGGCCGTGATCTCCGGCGTGCTGAGCGCCGTCAAGCAGTACAGCAAGGTCGACTACGGGTTCACCTTCATCGGTTTCCTCGCCCTGTCGATCCCGTCGTTCTGGCTCGCGCTGCTGCTCAAGGAGGCGGGGGTCGCATACAACCAGAGCACCGGATCCCAGGTCTTCTACACACTCGGCGACCAGGACTACAACCACGACACCTTCGATACCTGGGGCAAGATCACAGATATCGCGGGGCACATGGTGCTGCCCACCATCTCGCTGACGCTGATCACCTACGCGGCCTGGAGCCGGTACCAGCGCAGCGCGATGCTGGAGGTCCTCAACAGCGACTACGTGCGGCTGGCCCGGTCCAAGGGTCTGCGCAGCCGGCAGGTCATGATCCGCCACGCCCTGCGCACCGCGCTGATCCCCCTGGCCACCATCACGGCCGTCGACATCGGCGGGATCTTCGGCGGCGCGGTGATCACCGAGACCGTCTTCAACTGGTCCGGCATGGGGGTCTACCTGCTGGAATCCGTGACCCGGCGGGACGTCAACTCATTGCTGGCCTGGCTGCTCGTCTCCGGCATCGTAGTGATCGTCTTCAACATCGTCGCCGACCTCCTCTACGCTGTGCTGGACCCGAGGATCCGTTATGAGTAGCTCACTGGTCACCAAGGCACCGCAGGCCACCCCCGTCCTCACCACGCGCCAGCGCACCCAGATGGAGCTCGTGCTCCGTCGCTTCCTGCGGCACCGGCTCGCCGTCGGCAGCCTCGTGCTGTTCCTGCTCATCATCCTGTTCGCGTTCGTCGGCCCACTGCTGTGGAAGTACGACTACGCGTACATCGACGGCCCCAGCTTCTCCCCGCCGTCGTCGGAGTATCCGCTCGGCACCGACCAGGCCGGCCACGACCTGCTCGGCCAGAGCATGCGCGGCACCCAGCAGTCGCTGAAGATCTCGCTGCTCGTCGCGCTGATCGCGACCACGTTCGGCGCGCTGTGGGGCGCCGTCGCCGGCTTCTACCGCGGCTGGGCCGACGGCCTGCTCATGCGCATCGCCGACGTGGTGCTCACCCTGCCGAGCATCGCGATCGCGGTGACCCTGTCGGTCAACCTCCAGGGCGGCGCCAGCTGGTGGGGCCTCGCCCTCGTGCTGTCGTTCCTGGCCTGGGCCGGCATCTCCCGGGTGGTCCGCGGCGTCGTGCTGTCCCTGC
The DNA here is from genome assembly GCF_040676755.1 of Dactylosporangium sp. NPDC049525. Taxonomy (NCBI): domain Bacteria; kingdom Bacillati; phylum Actinomycetota; class Actinomycetes; order Micromonosporales; family Micromonosporaceae; genus Dactylosporangium; species Dactylosporangium sp. NPDC049525. Next base: position 184,349 of record NZ_JBFAPO010000005.1, read on the forward strand.
GGGAGCAGGAGTTCGTCGAGGCGGCGAAGGCGATGGGCGCGAGCGACCTGCGCATCATCGTGCGGCACCTGCTGCCCAACGCGCTCGGCACGATCATCGTCGCGGCGACCGTGACGATCGCGACGACGATCCTCGCCGAGACCGCGCTGTCCTTCATCGGCTTCGGCGTGCAGCGCCCCGACACCTCCCTGGGCCTGCTCATCAACGACGCCAAGCTCTCCGTGCAGGACCAGCCTTGGCTGTTCTACTTCCCGGGCCTGTTCATCATCCTCATCGCGCTGACGGTCAACTTCATCGGTGACGGCCTGCGCGACGCGTTCGACCCCCGACAGACACTGGTGCGCCGATGACCTCCATCGAACTGAACACCCGCCCCACCGCGACCGACACCGTCCTGGAGGTCGACAACCTCAGCGTCTCATTCCCCACCGAGGACGGCCTCGTCAAGGCGGTCCGCGGGGTGTCCTACAGCCTGCGGCGCGGTGAGACGCTCGGCATCGTCGGCGAGTCGGGCTCGGGCAAGTCGGTCACGTCGCTCGCGCTGATGGGCCTGCTGCCCGGCTCCGCGAAGATCACCGGCTCGGCCCGCTTCCGCGGCGAGGAGCTGCTGGGCAAGAACGACCGCGAGATGAGCAAGATCCGCGGCAAGAACCTGGCGATGATCTTCCAGGACCCGTTGACCTCGCTGAATCCGGTGTACAGCATCGGCAAGCAGATCGCCGAGGCCGTCCTGGTCCATCACGACGTCAGCAAGCGCGCCGCCTGGGAGCGGGCCGTCGACCTGCTCAAGGTCGTCGGCATCCCGTTCCCGGAGCAGCGGGTCAACAACTACCCGCACGAGATGTCCGGCGGCATGCGCCAGCGGGTCGTGATCGCCATCGCGATGGCGAACAACCCCGAGGTCATGATCGCCGACGAGCCGACCACCGCGCTCGACGTCACCGTCCAGGCGCAGGTCCTGGAGGCCCTCGAGGCGGCCCGCACCGAGATCGGCGCCGCGCTGGTGCTCATCACCCACGACCTCGGCGTCATCGCCGGTCACGCCGACCGGGTCTGCGTCATGTACGCCGGCAAACTGGTCGAGTCGGGCACCGTCGACGACATCTTCTACCGGCCGCGGATGCCCTACGCCCTCGGTCTGCTCGGCAGCCTGCCGCGCGTCGACGAGGGCCGCGACGCCCGGCTCACCCCGATCGTCGGCACGCCGCCGTCGCTGTTGAACCTGCCGCCCGGCTGCCCGTTCCGCCCCCGCTGCCCGCTCGCCCAGGACATCTGCGACGAGGTCGAGCCCGACCTGGTCGCGGTCGAGGCCGGCGGCCAGCACACCGCGGCCTGCCATTTCAGCAACCAGCTCGTCGACACCCAGGCCACCGACGTCTTCGCGGTGACCTCCATCGACGTGGACACCGAGGAGGTCGCGGTGGCCGACACGGACCTGGTCACCGACACGGACCTCGTCGCCGACACGCCCGAGGACGCCTCATGACGATCGACGTCTCGAAACCCACCGCGACCGGGACGGTCATCTCCGCCCGCAACCTGGTCAAGCACTTCCCTGTCCGGTCCCGGGGCGTCCTGCGCCGGCGGATCGGCGAGGTGCACGCCGTCTGTGACGTCTCCTTCGACATCGGCGCCACCGAGACCCTCGGGCTCGTCGGCGAGTCCGGGTGCGGCAAGTCGACCACGGCCCGGCTGCTGCTCAACCTGATCCCACCGACCAGCGGCGAGATCCACTACGCGGGCAAGGACCTGGCCCGGCTGTCCCGGTCGCAGATGCGGCCGCTGCGCCGCGACCTGCAGATCGTGTTCCAGGACCCGTTCGCGTCGCTCGACCCACGCATGACCGTCTTCGAGATCATCGCCGAGCCCTTGCGGATCCACGGCCTGTTCTCCGGCGGTGAGGGTGCCGGGAAGGTCCGCGAGCTGATGTCGACGGTCGGCCTCAACGCCGAGCACGGCAACCGCTACCCGCACGAGTTCTCCGGCGGCCAGCGCCAGCGCATCGGCATCGCCCGGGCACTCGCGCTGCGGCCGAAGGTCCTCGTCCTCGACGAGCCGGTGTCGGCGCTCGACGTCTCCATCCAGGCCGGCGTCATCAACCTCCTGGAAGACCTGCAGCACGAGCTCGGCCTGTCCTACCTGTTCGTCTCGCACGACCTGTCCGTGGTGCGGCACATCGCCCACCGGGTCGCGGTCATGTACCTGGGCCGCATCGTCGAGACGGCAACCGTCGAGGAACTGTTCACGAAGGCGTCGCACCCGTACACGCAGGCGTTGATCTCGGCGATCCCGCTGCCGGATCCGCGCAAGGAGCGGGTCCGGCAACGGATCCTGCTCACCGGCGACGTGCCGAGCCCGGTCGACCCGCCGAGCGGGTGCCGTTTCCGGACCCGGTGCCCGAAGTTCGCGAACCAGCTCAGCGCGGACGAGCGGGAGCTGTGCACGAACGAGTTGCCGGCCCTGACCGACCGCGGCCAGGGCCACCGCAGCGCCTGCCACTACGCCGAGGCCGTCAAGCTCGTCTAGACGTGCCTGACCCGGCCCCGGTCCTGCGCGAACAGGCCGGGGCCGCGGCGTACCCGCATGCCGCGGCTCGCGCAGCGCCAGGTCGGGTCGGGTCGGCGGTTAGTACGGCACCGCGGGGCGCAGCGGGTTGCCGGGTCCGGAGCGTGCGGGACGCTGCTCGAACGGGCCGACGAGCTGCGGGCCGGCCGCCGCGGCCAGGCCCGGCCACACGCTCGCGGACGCCGCCCGCGCCTTGACCAGCTGGACGGTCGCCCGGCGGTTCCGCTCGGCGATGACGGCGGCCAGATACGCCCAGCCCGGCGCGTCCGGCGGCGGGGGCGGGGTCGTGCACATCGCCACCTCGCGGGCCAGTGCGCGGCCCAGCGCGGTGCGGGACGGCTCGGTGATCTCGCGGTTGCGGGCCAGGAAGTGCCGCACGGCGAGCGCCAGGCTGTCGTCGAGGCCGGTCAGGTCCAGCCGGGTCGCCCAGACCCGCAGCGGCGGCGGCATCGCCGGCACCCAGCCCCAGCTCGCGGGGGTCCGCTCGTGGATGACGATGGTGCCGGCGGCCCAGTCGCCGAGGCGCTTGCCGCTGCGGCCGACCAGCATCGTGCCGAGGCTCGCGACCCAGGTCACCACGGGCAGCAGCAGGCCGGGCCACTCCAGGGCCATGCCGACCAGGGCGCGGGTGAACGCGTGCCGGAAGCGCACGGGGCCGCCGTCGTCGCGGACCACGCGCAGGCCCATCGCGGCCTTGCCGGGGGTGCGGCCGCGCAGGACGGTCTCGAAGAAGGCCGGATAGCCCAGCACGGTGATCACCAGGATGACGGTGAAGACCGCCTGGCTGAGCCCGTCGTCGAAGAGCCCGGCGGAGTCCGCCACGAGGCGGAACACCGTCGCCAGCACGACCAGCACGATGAACAGCACGGCCTGCCCGAACGCGTCGATGATGAGGGCGAGCGCCCGTGAGCCGAGCCGGGCGACGCGCACGTCGAGCTCGACGGCCTCGCCACTGACCAGGCGGTCTCCTGGGCTGTCCGGGGCCGTGGCGATGCTCATGGGCAACAGTGTCCTACAAGGGTGCACCCGGCGGGTGCCGGCGCCGTCTACGCTGCCGTCGTGGACCTGGACGCATACGTCGCGGAGCACGCCGCCGAGTGGCGACGGCTGGATCAGCTGGCCCGGCGCCGGCGGGTGACGGCCGCCGAGGCCGACGAGCTGGTCGCGTTGTATCAGCGGGCCGCCACGCACCTGTCCGTCGTGCGCAGCCGCTCGCCCGACCCGGCGCTGGTCGCCCGCCTGTCCCGGCTGGTCCTCGCCGCCCGGAACGCGATCACGGGCGCGCCCACGTTCTCGTGGGGCCGGGTCGGGCACTTCTTCACGGCCGGGTTCCCGCTCGCCGTCTACCGGGCCTGGCCGTGGTGGTCGGCGGTGTCGACGTCGTTCAGTCTCGTCGCGTTCGGCATCATGGGGTATGTGGCGGCGCACCCCGAGGTCGCCGACATGTTCATGGACGACGCGACGATCACCAGGATGATCCAGAGCGATTTCGTCGGCTACTACAGCCAGTACGCGTCGCAGAACCAGACCCTGCGCGTCTGGACCAACAACGCGATGCTGACCGCGGAGTGCCTGGCCGGCGGCGTGCTCATCCTGCCGGTGCTGGTCGTGCTGTTCTACAACGCGTTCAACGTCGGGCTGACCGGCGGCGTGATGATCGCCTACGGGCGCGGCGACGTCTTCTTCGGCATGATCATGCCGCACGGCCTTCTGGAGCTGACCGCGGTCTTCGTCGGCGCCGGCGTCGGGCTGCGCATCGGCTGGGCGTGGATCGCACCCGGCCCGCTGCGCACCCGCGGCCGGGCGCTCGTGGAGGCGGCCCGGGAGGGCATGCTGGTCGCGCTCGGCCTCGTGGTGGTGCTGCTGGTCAGCGGCGTCCTGGAGGGCTTCCTCACGCCGTCGGCGCTGCCGATGCTGATCAAGGACGTGATCGGCGCCGTGGTGTGGCTCGCGTTCCTCGCGTACGTGGTGATCCTCGGCCGGGCGGCCGACCTGGCGGGCGTGTCGACGGACCTGCCGGAGGAGCTGACCGAAGCGCCGGTGCCGACGGCCTGAGGCGCGGCGCGACACGGCCGGTCGGTGTCACGGCCGGTCGGTGTCACGGCCGGCCAGAGTCTCAGCCGGCCGCGGTCACAGCCGGCCGGTGGCCTTCAGGGCGAGGTAGTGATCGGTGACCCTGGACGCGAAGACGTCGGCCGGGGCATCGACCACCTCGACGCCGTGGCGGCGCAGCGCGGCGCTGACCCGCTCCCGCTCGGCGAGGGTGCGCTGCGCGGCGGCCGCCGCGTAGACCTCGTCCGGGCCCGCGCCCGGTTGGACCTGGGCCATGCGGCTCAGGGCCGGGTCGTGCACCGCGGCGACGATGATCTTGTGTTTGGCGGCCAGCTGCGGCAGGACCGGCAGGAGCCCGTCGCCGAGCGCGCCGGGCTCCAGCGCGGTGAACAGCACCACGAGGGCGCGTTTGCGCTCGCGGCGCAGGACCTCGCCGGCGACCAGGCCGAAGTCCGTCTCGACCAGCGCCGGCTGCAGCGGGGCCATCGCGGTCACGAGCCGCCACAGCAGGGTGCTCTTGTCGACGTTGGTCACGGACACGCGGACGGTGGTGTCGACGGCGAGCAGGTCGACCCGGTCGTCCGCCCGGGCGGCGACGGAGGCGAGCAGCAGCGCGGCGTCCATGGCCGCGTCGAGCCGCGGCTCGTCGCCGATCCGCGTCGCCGACGTCCGGCCCGTGTCCAGGACGCAGACGAGCCGCCGGTCGCGTTCCGGGCGCCAGGTGCGCACCACCACGTCGGAGCGGCGGGCGCTGCCGCGCCAGTCGATGGAGCGCACGTCGTCGCCGATCACGTACTCGCGCAGGGTGTCGAACTCGGTGCCCTGCCCACGGCCGCGGGTCACCACCGAACCGTCCAGGACGCGCAGCCGGGCGACCTTCTCCGGCAGGATCCGCCGGGACGCGAACGCCGGGTAGACCCGCAGCCGCCACGGTGGTGTCATGGCGTCCGCGGTGCGGCGGGTCGTCTGCCGGTACGCGAGGCGGAACGGCCCGTAAGAGCGCAGCGTGACGCGGATGGCCGGCCGGTCGCCGCGACGGGTCGGGGTCAGCGTGGTCGTCAGCCGGACCGCCTTGCCGGGCTCGATCAGTACCTCCTGCTCGGCCGGGAACGCACCGGCGGAGGGCACCCACGCGTCGCGGACCCGCCCGGCGAACGTGCGGTCGGCGCCGTTGCGGACGACCAGCTCGACGCTGCCGGTGTCGCCGAGCCACAGCGACTGGTGGCCGGTGCGGGTCAGGGTCAGCGCCTTCGGCGGCGCCGCGGCGAGGACGTCCACGACGCACCCGACCGCGACGGCGACGAGCAGGAACGCCGCGCCGAGCCACAGCCAGACGCCGGCGATCCCGTCGCCGGCGGCGATGCCGACCAGCGCGAGCAGGACCGTGCCCGCGGCGACGGCCGCCGCCGGCCGCCAGGTGATCACGTGGGCGCTCCGGTGTCCCCGGTGCCCGCCGGCCGGCGGGTCATCGGGGGGTCGGGACGGTGGCCAGGACGGAGTCGAGCACCGCGTCGGCGGTGACGCCCTCCAGCTCCGCCTCGGCCCGCAGCCGCACCCGGTGCCGCAGCGTCGGCCGGGCGAGGGCCTTCACGTCGTCCGGCGTGACGTAGTCGCGGCCGGTCAGCCACGCCCAGGCCTTCGCCGCGGCGAGCAGCGCCGTCGCGCCACGCGGCGAGGCGCCGAGCTCCAGCGACGGCGACACCCGGGTCGCGCGGCAGAGGTCGACGACGTACGCGAGGACGCCGTCGGCGACCGCGACCCGCTGCACTGCGGCCCGGCCGGCGGCGAGGTCGGCCGCGGTCGCGACCGGGCGCACCCCGGCGTCGCGCAGCCGTCGCGGGTCGAAGCCCTGGTGGTGGGCGCGGAGCACGCCGAGTTCCTCGTCGCGGGTCGGCAGCGGCACGGTCAGCTTCAGCAGGAACCGGTCCAGCTGCGCCTCGGGCAGCGGGTAGGTGCCCTCGTACTCGATCGGGTTCTGCGTCGCGGCGACCAGGAACGGGTCCGGCAGCATGCGGGGCCGGCCCTCGACGGAGACCTGGCGCTCCTCCATGACCTCCAGCAGCGACGCCTGGGTCTTCGGCGGGGTCCGGTTGATCTCGTCGGCGAGCAGCAGGTTGGTGAACACCGGCCCCTCACGGAACTCGAACTCGGCCGTGCGGGCGTCGAAGATCAGCGAACCGGTGACGTCGCCCGGCATCAGGTCCGGGGTGAACTGGACCCGCTTCGTGTCCAGGTCCAGCGCCGCGGCGATGGTGCGCACCAGCAGCGTCTTCGCCACACCCGGCACGCCCTCCAGCAGCACGTGCCCGCGCGCGAGGAGAGCGATCACCATGCCGGACACCACGGCGTCCTGGCCGACGACGACCTTGCCGACCTCGGCGCGCAACCGGCCGAGGGCGGCGCGGGCCTGCTGCGGGTCCCCGACCGGCTCGGGCACCGGCTGGGCCAGCGGGATAGCGGTGTCGGTCACCGTCGGGCTCCTTCTGCTACGTCGGGTTGTTCGGTGGTGACGGCCTCGGCCAGCGCCTGCGACAAGGCCTCCAGCTGGACGGCCGCGACGACCAGCGAGTCGTCGTCCTCGGGCGGGGCGCCGAAGAGCGTGTCCCTGACCGTGTACGGGGGCCAGCCGCTCGACGCGGCGACCACGGCCACGATCGTCTCCCGGTCGGCGCCGGGCTCCAGCCGCAGCAGCCGCGCCATCCGGCTCAGCGCGGCGGACCGCAGCGTCGCCAGGGACTCCTCGCGGGCCCTGGCCCGCCGGTAGAGCCGGCCGCGGCCGGTGACCGTCTCGCCGGCGCGGACCACCACGGGCAGCGGCTCAACCACCGGCCCACCCATCCGGCGCGCCCGGGCCAGCGCGTACAGCAGGAAGACGACGAGCAGCAGCGCGGCGACCACGTAGGTCCACGTCGGGAACGCGTGCCACAGCGGGTTGGGCGGGTCGCCGGCCGCCTCGGCGCTCTGGCTGCCCTGCGGCTGCGGCGAGCCCTGCCCGCGGCCGCTGCCGGTGGCGGGTGCGGTGGGGCGGGCCGTCTCGCGGGTGGGCGTCCCGGTCGGTGTGGCCGAGCGGGTCGACGACCGTACCGTCGGACCGCCCGGGAACGGGTTCTCCTCGGGCTTCGGCGGTGCCTCGCGATGGTGCAGGTCGACCCAGACGAGCCGCGGCCTGGTGGTCAGCAGGCCCACGGCGAGCTGCGCGTTGCCGTGCTCGCCGATGCGGTCGTTGCGGAACGGATCCGCCGAGCCGACGACCGCCATCGTGGTCCAGCCCCGGCTGAACACGACGAGCGAGTCGTCGTAGCAGCGGGCGAGCTGCTCCTCGACGCGCTGGTCGATCGGGCCGTACCTGGTCCGGCGCACCCCTGCCGGCCCGGCTCCGGCCGCGGCGGGGTAGTCGCAGCCCGGCGCGCTCACCGCGCTGGCGAGGGCCCGGTCGGTGCCGGCGATGGGCAGCTGGCCGCGCAGCACGGTCTGCCGGCTCGGCTCGACGACCACGACGTGGGTCGAGGCGGGCAGCAGCGCCATCCGCTGCAGGTATTCGGGATGCACGAACTGCGGGGTGGTGAGCAGGATCGTGACGTCGCCGCGATACTCGGGGCGGAAGGCGTCCGCGGTGCTGCGGACCCGGGAGATCGTGACCCCGGCGGCCCGGACGCGGTCGGCGAGGGTGCCCGCGCCGATGGCCGAGGTGCTCACCGGCGACAGGTAGGCGGGGTCGTCCTCGTCTGGCTGTTCCCATTGGTACAGCACGAGCCCCGTCAGCAGGACCAGCAGGACAACAACGGGCGGGACCGCCAGCCTCAGCCAGCGCCGTGAGCGGGGAGCGGTTACCGGCTTCATGCGTCGACCTCCGCCGCGTACTGCCGCATCAGGGTGTCGTGCTCGGCAGTGGCGGGAAGCTGCCCGTACCAGATGTCGGAGAAGATCCCGGTCGCGCCGCGCAACGGCGGCTCGACCTTCGGGGCCACTGCCGCGGCGGCGTGCGCGACCTCGGTGACGGTCATGCCGGGCAGGACCTCGACGGCGCGCCGCTCGACCAGGCCCCGCACGATCGCGCGGAGCCGCTCGCGGACCGCCTCGGCGTAGCGGCCCTCCGCGGCGAGCCGGTCGGCGAGGGTCAGGAAGACCTGCGCCGGCAGGTCGGGCAGTTCCTCGCCGGTGAGCGCCGCGAGGTCCTCGTCGGTGAGCTCGGCCGGCTCCGGCTTGTCCTTCTGCTCCTTCGCGTCTTTCGCGCGGCGGCGCAGCCGGGGGAAGCGGGTCGGGATCCAGCGCGGGTAGAAGTAGTGCAGCACGCCGCCGAGGATCGACGCCAGCAGCAGGCAGAACACCAGCAGTGGCAGCCCGATAGCGGAGGACAGCACCTCCAGGAACTCGGCCCAGTCGCGGGTCACCGCTTCACCGCGCCGAGCACGGCGGCCTGGGCCAGGTCGACGGGGCGGCCGAGGCGGCGGGACCGGCCGACGGCGACGTCCAGGCCCTCGACCCGCATCCGGGTCTCCAGGTAGAGCACCGCGTCGAGGCTGGCGAGTGCCGCGTAGACCACCGTGTTGGCCAGGATCCACACGGCCACGGTGGTGACCTGGCTGACCAGCGCGTCGCGCGGCAGCACGGTCCCCAGCAGCGCGCCGGTGCCCCAGCCGATGGCCACCCGGATCGCCGCCCAGCCGCCGTAGCTGCCCAGCCGGATCGCCACCCCGCGCAGCCCGACCGGGGCGAGGTTGAACGAGCGCGCGAGGGCCGCGCCGGGGCCGACCCGGTCGACCACGAGGGCGGGCGCGGCCAGGCCGATCGCGCCGAAGAAGTAGAACCAGGGCAGCGCCATGAAGGCACTCAGCAGCAGAATCAGCCCGACGAACACCGCCAAAACGAGCAGTGCCGGCGCCCGGCGACCCCACTGGCGCAGCAGGTCACGGGCCGGCACGGGCGTTCCGAGCAGCGCCGGGCCGGCGGCCGCGCCGGTCAGCCCGCCGAGCAGCGCCAGGACGACGCCCTCGGCGGTCAGCCCGCAGCAGAAGACCAGCCACCACGTCCCAGTGTCGTCGGTGGTGAACAGGTCCGTTGTGCCGTCGACACCGGTGGCGGAGCGCAGAGGGTACAGGACCGCCTGCTCGCACAGAGCCAGCACGAACGCGACGATCAGGAGCAATCGGGCATTGGTGCGCAGCAGTTGCACCGCCGCGTCCAGCAGCTCACCGAACGTGAGCGGACGCAGGGGAATGACGGGGGCGGACTGCTCCACGCGGACACCGTAGTCGGCAGGTGCGAATGGGGTGGCCCGCCCTACCGGAAAGCCGGAAATTGACCAAGATCGGGCATCGGGTTCCCAACTTCGGGCGCCGAGGTGAAATATTGGACCGCATGAGAGCCCGAGTCCTGGTGGTCGACGACGACCCCGCCCTTGCCGAGATGCTCGGCATCGTCCTGCGCAGCGAAGGCTTCCTCCCCTCCTTCGTCGCGGACGGCGAGCGTGCACTTGGCGCGTTCCGGGACAGCCGGCCCGACATCGTCCTGCTCGACCTGATGCTGCCGGGCATGAGCGGCATCGACGTGTGCCGGTCCATCCGCGCCGAGTCCGGCGTGCCGATCGTGATGCTCACCGCCAAGAGCGACACGGTCGACGTGGTGCTCGGCCTCGAGTCCGGCGCCGACGACTACGTGATGAAGCCGTTCAAGCCCAAGGAGCTGGTCGCGCGCATGCGGGCCCGGTTGCGCCGCGGTGAGGACGTCGCACCCGAGCTGCTGACCATCGGCCCGCCCGGCAACCAGATCACCATCGACGTGCCGGCGCACACCGTCATGCGCGACGGCGAGGAGGTCAAGCTGACCCCGCTCGAGTTCGACCTGCTGGTGGCGCTGGCCCGCAAGCCGCGCCAGGTGTTCACTCGTGAGGTGCTGCTCGAGCAGGTCTGGGGTTACCGGCACGCCGCCGACACCCGCCTCGTCAACGTGCACGTCCAGCGGCTGCGCGCCAAGATAGAGCCCGATCCGGAGAAGCCGGAGATCATCCTCACCGTCCGTGGCGTCGGCTACAAGGCCGGCACGGGCTGAGTCCCAGACAGGTCCCGCCCGTGATACGCATCGACCCCATCATCGTGCAGGTCCGCCGCATCAGCCGCTTCCGGCCGCAGCGGCTGATCCCGCACACCGCCGGCCGGCGGCTGCGGCGTTTCTACGCCTCCGCCCGCCGGCAGTGGCGCCGGTCGCTACAGTTCCGCGTCGTGGGCATCACGCTGCTGCTCTCGGCGATCCTGGTGTCCGCGTTCGGTTACACGGTCGCGTCGCTGATCAGCCAGGGCGTGCTGACCACCCAGGTCAACACGTCCAGGGAGCGGATCCAGCGCGGCGCCGGGGAGGCCGCGCGCCAGTTGGAGGGCTACACCCAGGCCGACGACCCCGGGCTGCCCGGCAAGATGCGGGTCGTGGCGACGGACCTGTCCAGCTCGATGGACGTGCCCGACTCCGAAGTGATCCTGCTGCGGCACAACTCGTCGCTCGCGGCGGCCTCACCGGACACCGGCGCGGCGGCGGTGATGCAGCAGCCGTCGATGCGCAAGCTCCGCGAGTCGATCGTCGGCAGCCGCACCGGCATCTACCAGCAGATCGAGACCCTCGACGTCGGCCAGGGGCCGACCCGCTTCCTGGTCCTGGGCAGCCCGATCCTCACCGGCGGCGAGCCGCTGGAGCTGTATTACCTGCTGCCCTTGAAGGCCGAGAACGACCTGGTCGAGTTCGTCGCCCTGGTGGTGACCGCGACCGGCGTCGCGCTGGTGGCGCTGCTCGCGCTGATCGCGGCGACCATGACCCGGCTGGTGGTCAAGCCGGTGCGGGTCGCGGCCCGCACCGCGCAGCGCCTCTCCGCCGGCCTGCTGGATCAGCGCATGCAGGTCAAGGGCGAGGACGACCTGGCCCGGCTGGCCGCGGCGTTCAACCAGATGGCGGCCAACCTCCAGCGGCAGATCGTCCGGCTGGAGGAGATGTCGCGCCTGCAACGCCGCTTCACCTCCGACGTGTCGCACGAGCTGCGCACCCCGCTGACGACCGTGCGGATGGCCGCGGACCTGCTGTTCGCCTCCCGTGAGGACTTCGACCCGGCCGCCGCGCGCAGCGCCGAGCTGCTGCAGGCCGAGCTGGACCGGTTCGAGGACCTGCTCACCGACCTGCTGGAGATCAGCCGCTTCGACGCCGGGTTCGCGGCCCTGGACGCCGAGCCGACCGACCTCGCTCCGGTCGTGCGCCGGGTGGCCGAGCGGCTCGAGTCGCTCTCCGAACGCTGCGGCGTGCCGTTGAGCGTCGAGACCCCGCCGGACGGGGCGATCGCCGAGGTGGACCCGCGGCGCGTCGAGCGGGTGCTGCGCAACCTGCTCGGCAACGCGATCGAGCACGGCGAGGGCAAGCCAGTGGTGATGACCCTCGCCATCGACGAGGCCGCCGTGGCGGTGACGGTGCGCGACCACGGGGTCGGGCTGAAGACCGGCGAGGAGAAGCTCGTGTTCAACCGTTTCTGGCGGGCCGACCCGTCCCGTGCCCGGCAGACCGGCGGCACCGGCCTGGGCCTGTCGATCAGCCTGGAGGACGCCCGGCTGCACGGCGGCTGGCTGGAGGCGTGGGGTGCACCCGGCAAGGGCGCCCAGTTCCGCCTGACCCTGCCGGTGCGCTCCGGCGACCGCCTGGTGTCCTCGCCGCTGCGCCTGGTGCCCGACGATGCCCGCGCCGACGAGGCCGCACTGATCGGGGAGACACCGTGACCGGCCCGCAGCGGAGCGAGGAGCTGGTCACCATGAGCACAGCCTTCAGGTCGGGCCGGCGCCGGAGCGCGGCGGAGGTGGCGGCGTGACCGGCCCGCAGCGGAGCGAGGAGCTGGTCACCATGAGCACAGCCTTCAGGTCGGGCCGGCGCCGGAGCGCGGCGGAGGTGGCGGCGTGACCGG
>NZ_JBFAPO010000005.1:196989-200623 GCF_040676755.1 Dactylosporangium sp. NPDC049525
CGGCCCGCAGCGGAGCGAGGAGCTGGTCACCATGAGCACAGCCATCAGGTCAGGCCGGCGCCGGAGCGCAGCGGAGGTGGCGGCGTGACCCGGCTCCGGCGGCTCACTGCGGCGCTGCTTGCGTCCACCCTGCTGCTCGCGGGCTGCGGGCTGCCCGACCGCACCGATCCGAAGTACGTCGGCCCGGCGGCGGACCCCAAGCCGGCCCAGGACCGCGCCCAGGACCCGCCGCGGCCCGACGGCGCCAGCAGCCTGCTGGACCTGGTGTCGCGCTACCTGATGACGTCCGTCGGCGGCAACATCACCAGCACCGACGACCCGAGCGCGGTCTCCGAGACCCAGACCCGCATGAAGACGTTCATGACCGAGCAGGCCGCCGCGCAGTGGCCACCCCGGCCACAGATGCCGCTGATCGTGGTCCAGGTGGCCCTTACGAAGGCCGACGACGTGGGCACCAACAAGAGCCGGGTCACGGCCAACTTCGTCGCGGTCGGTCAGTTCGACCGGGTCGGCCGCCTCGGGCCGCCGCAGCTGGACAAGCCAGTCTGGTCGGAGGACTTCGAGGGCGAGGAGGTCGACGGGCAGCTGCGGCTCACCAAGGTGCCGTCCCACATGCTGCTGAGCGTGGCCGGGCTCAAGGAGTGGTATCAGCCGCAGCCCATCTACTTCTGGGAGTCGGGCGTCGACACGCCGAAGCTGGTGCCCGACCTGCGCTACATGCCGCGGGTGCTGCCGGCGTCGAAACGGGTCAGCGAGGTCATGACGTGGCTCACGACGGGCCCGTCGCCGTGGCTGAACGAGGTCGTGGCCAGCGTGTCGCCCGACATCCAGACGAAGGACGACCCGACCGTCGGGCCCGACAAGCGGGTCACGGTGAACCTCAGCTCGAAGGCGGCCGGCAAGAGCCCCGAGGACCTGCGCAAGCTGTCCAGACAGATCCGCTGGTCGCTCGACGGGCATCCACCCGTCGAGCTGTCGTTCGAGAACGCCAAGGACACCACGAACGCCTCCGACGGCTACGAGAACGACAACGCCGCCGTCGGCGAGGTCGACCAGGAGAAGTTCGTGGTCGACAGCAACGCGGAGGTCCGGCCGGTGGACATGCCCGCCGACGGCCCGCCCGAGCTGTTCGCCCCCGGCCCGTTCAACACCGGAGTCGTCTCGGCCACGATCAACCGCCTGCACACGAAGGCGGCGCTGGTCCGCAAGGTCGCCCCCAACAGCACCGGCAGGCAGCTGTACGTCAGCGTTCCCGGCGCCACGGCCGACCCGAAGTACGTCGTCGTGAGCGACATCCCCGCCACCGCCACGCTGAGCCGGCCGACGTGGATCGACCGTCCGGCGCAGCGCTTCCTGATCGCCGACGGCACCCGGCTCTGGGCGGTCACCCCACCGGCGAAGGCGGGCGAGGCGGCCAAGGCCGAGGTCGTGCCCGGGGCCAACGACCAGGCGATCACCAACGTCACGGCGTTCTCGGTGGCGCCCGACGGCCGGCGGATCGCGCTCATCGTCGGCAACAAAGCCATGATCGCGGTGCTGCGGATCGAGAACGGCAGGCTGAGCCTCGGCGAGCAGCACCTGGTGTCCACCTCCCTCGGCGACAACCAGGCGATCGGGTGGATCACCGAGACCACGCTCGCGATCGGCGGCCGGCCCAACCCGGCCAACAGCCTGTTCTCCGAGGGGAGCTACTCGCTGATCTCGACGAGCATCGACGGCACCGGCGAGATGCCGTTGCCGCTGCTCAAGCCGACCGTCACCGGCGCCTACACCGTCAGCCAGCTCTCGGCGCGGACCAACGACCCGACCGACTCGCTGCAGCAGGTGCTGGTCCTGTTCGAGGCGAACCAGGTGGCCCGGGTCGTGTTCGCCGACGACACGCCCGACATCAAGATGACCAATGACAGCCCGAAACCCGGGGCGTCGGCCACCCAGGCGCCGAAGCCGCCGCTGTCACCGTTCTACGCGGACTGAGCGGCGCCGTGTTCCTCGCCGACCTGCTCGACCTGGTGCTGCCCGCCACCTGCGCGGGCTGCGACGAGCCGGCGACCGGGCCGCTGTGCGAGCCGTGCCGGGCGGCGCTCGCGGCCGTCCGCCCGGGCCGGACCCGGCCGGTGCCGGAGCCACCCGGGCTGCCGCCGGCCTTCGCGCTGGCTGCGTACGCCGGTTCGCTGCGTCGGATGCTCATCCAGTACAAGGAGCGCAACCGGCACGAACTGGCACCGGTCCTCGGCGGGCTCCTCGCCAGGGTCGTGGCCGCCACGCCGGACCTGCGCGGGCCGCTGGTCCTGGTGCCGGTGCCGGCCACGACCGCGGCGGCCCGGCGGCGCTACGGCGACCACATCGACCGGATTGCGCACCACGCCGCCGGGGCGCTGCGCCGGCGGGGCGTCGAGGCGGGCGTCGCGGGGCTGCTGCGGGCGCTGCCGAAGCGCGAGGACTCGGCCGAGCTGTCCGCGGCCGAGCGGGCGCGGGCCGCCCGGCAGGCGTTCGCGCTCCGCGGGCACCGCGCGCCCGGGGGCACCGTGGTCCTCGTCGACGACATCATCACTACCGGCTCGACCCTCGCGGCGTCCGCCACCCGCCTCGCCGCCGGCGGCGTCCGCGTCGACCGGGTCGCCGTTCTGGCCGCTACGCAGCGTCAAGCGTAGAACACAACCTTCGTGCCGTTTTGAGCGGAACGTTACTTCGTGCGCCACTCGGGGTAATCCGCGAGGAGGGTTTCGGGAGTTGAAGACAGAGTTCTTGTGAACCGGGGGTGACTAGTGGCTGTCCTCGGTTTAACGTCGAGAGACGACCTGCACTGGCGCCGCGAAGCGCCGGTTCGGAAGGGAGGACTCTGCCCCATCCGTTTCGGTCGCGTGCCGCGTGGGCTCAGCCTCTGGGGAGGCGCGATCCGGCCGAGCAGTCCAGACAACAAACCCGAACCCAAACCCGATTCTTTGATAGACCCGTGGGGGAGGCCAGGAGTGGACATCGTCGTCAAGGGCCGCAACGTCGAGGTGCCTGACCACTATCGGCAGCACGTCGCAGACAAGTTGCAGAAGGTCGAGCGATACGACCACAAGCTCATCCGCGTCGACGTCGAGTTGTTTCACGAGCGCAATCCGCGCCAATCCGACCACTGCCAGCGTGTGGAGATCACGTGTGTCTCCCGGGGACCGGTGATCCGGGCCGAGGCCTGCGCCGCCGACTTCTACAGCGCGCTGGACGCCGCGATCGCCAAACTGGACAGCAGATTGAGCCGGGCCGCCGATCGGCGGCGCGTCCACCGGGGACGGCACGCGCCGGTCTCCGTCGCCGCGGCGACCGCGTCGCTGGCGTTCACACAGCCTGAGCGCAGCAGCGTCGCCACGCTCGCCGGCAGTTCCCAGGACCGCGCCGAGGGCGACTTCGAGCTGCTCGACGAGCAGGACGACCAGCCGTGGCACATCGTGCGGGAGAAAGAACACCCGGGCGAGCCGATGACCGTCGACGACGCGCTGTTCCACATGGAGCTGCTCGGCCACGACTTCTACTTGTTCAACGACAAGGAGTCGGGCCGGCCCAGCGTCGTCTACCGGCGCAAGGCATATGACTACGGGGTCATGAGCCTCGGCATGTGAGCCGTTTCGGCGGGCCGGTTCGCACCGGC
>NZ_JBFAPO010000005.1:200633-273774 GCF_040676755.1 Dactylosporangium sp. NPDC049525
TTTTTTTATTGTTTTGACTAGTTTTTCAATCGTGTGTTATGGTGTTTTTGCCCCCCCTCGTGGGCGTCTTGGGGGGGGGCGGGGCCCCCCCGCCCCCCCGACGTTCACCGTTACAGGTCGCGGGCCAGGACCGCGGTGTCGGGGTAGTCGGCGAAGACGCCGTCGAGCCCGGCCGCGAGGAAGGTCCTGATCTCGCCGATCACGTCGCCCCACGCGTTGGGGTCGGTGCCCTTGCGCAGGTTCAGCGGCAGGAACTGGTTCTCGTTGCGGAACGTCCAGGAGTGCACCTTCAGGCCGCGCGCGTGCGCGTCGCGGATCAGCGCGGTCGGCTGGAGCAGGTTGCCGGCCGCGTCGCGGGCGATGACCAGGTTCTTGGTCGCGCCGACGCCGTTGGTGAAAGCCTTCAGGTAGTCCAGCCCGGCCGGCGTGGCCAGGTCCGCCCAGGTGCGCGGGTCGCCGCTGCTGCGGAAGTCGAACGGCGCGCCGACCGCGTCGAGCAGCACCACCGACGGGGTGTCGACCAGGCCGCGCAGCTTCTTGATGCTGGTCGGCTCGAAGGACTGCAGGAAGACGTGCGCGTTGCGACCGGCCAGCCCGTTGCGCTTGAGGACGCGGGCGAGCAGCGGCTCGAGGGCCAGCCCGATGGACGTGAAGTACGTCGGGTGCTTGGTCTCCGGGTAGATGCCGACGCCGGCGGAGCGGGCGAGGTCGATGACCTCCTGCAGGGTCGGGATCTCGAAGAGCCCGTCGTAGATCGTGTTGTGCGGGCGGACTGCGGGCAGCCGCTCGACCGCGCGCAGCGTCTTGAGCTCCGCGAGCGTGAAGTCCTCCGTGAACCAGCCGGTGACCGCGACCCCGTCGATGGTCTTCGTGGTCTGGCGGGCCGCGAACTGCGGCCTCGACGCCACGTTGGTGGTCCCCGAGATCTCGTTCTCGTGCCGGGCGACCAGCTGGCCGTCCTTCGTGGGGACGAGGTCGGGCTCGATGAAGTCCGCGCCCAGGGCGATCGCCAGGCGGTAGGAGGCCAGGGTGTGCTCGGGGCGGTGGCCGCTCGCGCCCCGGTGGCCGATGACGAGCGGCCGGGCAGGCTTCGGCGGGCGGCTGTCGTGGGCGTACGCGGGGCTGACGAGGGTCTGTGGGAGGACCGCCGCCCCGGCGGCCACGGAAATGCCGGAGATCACTGCACGTCGACGCATGCCCTGACTGTCGCGGGCGCACCGCAACGCCATATGACGCCTAGGTGGCCGCCGGGCGCAACTTGGCGAACTGGACGTTGTCGATCCGGGTGCCGTCCGGCCCCGGCAGCCGGCTGCGCTGCAGGCCCTCGCGGTGATACCCGGCGGCCTCCAGGACCCGCTGGGACGCGATGTTGTCCGGTGCGGTGCCGGCGATCATGCGCGACATGCCGATCTCGAAGCCCCAGTCGGTGACCAGCCGGGCGGCGCGGGACGCGTAGCCATTGCCGCGGGCCTGCGGGGTCAGGCTGTAGCCGAGCATCGCCTCGCGCAGGAACGGCTCCGCGTAGTACAGCATGATCTCGCCGAGGTAGGTGCCGTCGGCGGCGCTGCGGATCGTCATCTCCGCCCGCTGCCCGGCGAGCCACTTCGACACCGACTCGGCGCACTGGCGGGTCACGACGGCGGGGTCCATCGGCGTGCCGACGACCGACCTGCCGCTGACGTCCGGCAGGCTGCGCATCTGGTACGTGCTGGGCCCGTCCTCCTCGAGGATCGGCCGCAGCGTGACGACGCCGTCGGTCAGCGAGCCACCGGGCAGATCGGGCAGCGCCCTGGCGCTCGGCCCCGGGGGATCGCCGGGGAGCCGGGCCCACACCACCATGTCCTGCCGGCCGCCGTCCCGGCTCCGCGTCGAGCCGCGCGCGATGCCTTCCCGGATGAACCCGCCGGCGACCGCCACCCGCTGGCTGGCGCCGTTCGTCAGCGCCGTTGTCAGGTACAGCCGCTCCAGCCCCTGCTCGAACAGCCTGGTGGCGAACTGGTTCAGCGCGGCCGAGGCGACCCCCTGGCGGCGAGCCCACGGCGCGACCCAGTAACCGACCTCGGCGACGCCTTCACGGCGGAGTGTCGATCCGATCGAGCCGAGCACCCGGTCGGTCCCGGGGTCGACGACGGCCAGGTCGTCGGGCCTGTGCCGGAAGAACGCCAGGGCGTCGTCGCGGGTGTACGGCTGCGGCAGGAACGGCAGGAACCGTGCGATGGCCGGGTCGCCGCACGCCTCGGCGACCGCGTCGGCGTCGTCGTCCCGGAACGGCCTGAGCGTGACGGTCATTTCAGGTCCTGCTTCAGCAGCGTGGCCACCCAGCCGTCGAGCCGCATGCCGCGCTGCTCGCAACTGTCGCGTTGCACTCCTTCAACCACGAATCCCACCTTCTCCGCGACCCTCCTCGATGCGATGTTGCCCACGTGCGCGCGCCAGACGATCCGGCCCAGCGCGAGCCGGTCGAAACCGAAGCCGCAGATCGCCCGCGCCGCCTCGGTCATGTATCCCTTGCCCCGGATCCACGGCGCCGAGGAGAAGCCCAGCTCGGCGGTCACCGGGTCGGCCGGGCTGATCCGCAGGTCGATGGTGCCGGCGAACCGGTCGTCGGGGTCCGCGAGCACGAAGCCGACGCCGGTGCCGTGCAGCCAGCCGTTCGGATACCGGTGGTGGATGAAGTCCATGGCGTGCTCCGGACCATAGTCCAGCGGGACCGACGTCCACTCGACGGTGTCCCGGTCGCGGAACGTCGCCACCAGGTCGTCCAGGTCGCTCTCCCGGACCAACCGGAGCGTGCCGGGGCCGGCGGGCAGGCGGACCGGCGGGTTGCCGAACGTCTCGGCGCGCAGCGCGCCGGGCCCGCCCGGACCGACCCACGGCGGGGGGGTGTCGCAGACCTCGCCGGGGAGCAGCACCCCGTGCCAGCCGTCGACGAACCCGCCCTCCTTGTCCGGCAGCAGCGCGCGGACCACGCCGTCGAACGTGAAGCCGATCCGCTCGGCGCTGAGCTTCGAGGCGTGGTTGCCGACCTCGGCGCGCCAGACCAGCCTGGTGAGCCCGAGGACCTCGAACGCCCAGTGCGCGACCGCCCGCCCGGCCCGCTCGGCGACCCGCCGGCCGCGGGCCCACGGCGCCACCCAGGTGCCCAGCTCGGCGTGCTTGTTGCGCAGGTCGAGGGTGACCAGGCCGGCGGAGGCGAGCAGTTCACCCGTGCGGGCGTCGAACACCCCCAACGGGGCCGACGTGGCGGTGGCCCAGGCGGCCCGCGACATCTCCCGCACGTAGGCCAGCGCCTGTTCGCGCAGGTAGGGCACCGGCACCATGGTCCAGCGCTGGATCAGGGGATCCTGGCAGGCGCGGAAGACGTCTTCGGCGTCGTCCTCCTGCCAGGCGCGCAGGACGAGCCCGTCGCCGGTGGTCAGTTCGATCGGCTCCATGTTCGCCGATCCTGCCCCAAATGTGCCTGCTGTCGGCGGATATTTCTTCGGTACCTGAGGGTGATTTGTACTACTCTGTCCCTTCGTGTCCGTAGAGCGGGTGGGCGGGGGCGTCAGTTCGGTCGAGAAGCCGCCTACGATGGGTCGCAGACGTTTGAGGGAGCGCTGACCCGTGTCGATTTTCGAGAAGATCCTCCGCGCCGGCGAAGGTCGCCAGGTGCGGCGGTTGAAGGCTGTCGCCAACGCCGTCAACTCGCTGGAGGAGGAGTACGCCGACCTGTCCGACGAAGAGCTGGCCGACATGACGAACCAGTTCAAGGAGCGGCTTGCCGACGGTCAGACGTTGGACGACATCCTGCCCGAGGCGTTCGCGGTGGCCCGCGAGGCGGCCTCGCGGGTGCTCGGGCAGCGCCACTACGACGTGCAGGTCATGGGCGGCGCCGCCCTGCACTACGGCAACATCGCCGAGATGAAGACCGGTGAGGGCAAGACGCTCACCTGCGTGCTCCCGGCCTATCTCAACGCGCTCTCGGGCAAGGGCGTGCACGTCATCACCACCAACGACTACCTCGCCCAGCGCGACGCCGAGTGGATGGGCCGGGTGCACCAGTTCCTCGGGCTCACGGTCGGCACCGTGCTGCCCAACCAGCCGTCATCGGCGCACCGCGCCGCGTATGACTGCGACATCACGTATGGCACCAACAATGAGTTCGGCTTCGACTACCTGCGCGACAACATGGCGTGGTCGCGCGACGAGCTCGTGCAGCGGGGTCACAACTTCGCGATCGTCGACGAGGTCGACTCCATCCTGATCGACGAGGCCCGCACCCCGCTGATCATCGCCGGCCCGGCTGAGCAGTCCGCCCGGTGGTATCAGGAGTTCTCCCGCGTGGTCAGCCGGATGAAGCGCGGCAAGGACGGCGAGGGCGACTACGAGGTCGACGAGTCCAAGCGCACGATCTCCGTCACCGAGCGCGGCGTCGGCAAGGTCGAGGACCAGCTCGGCATCGACAACCTCTACGAGTCGGTCAACACCCCGCTGGTCGGCTACCTGAACAACGCCATCAAGGCCAAGGAGCTCTACAAGCTCGACAAGGACTACGTCGTCAACGACGGCGAGGTCCTCATCGTCGACGAGTTCACCGGCCGCATCCTGCACGGCCGGCGCTACAACGAGGGCATGCACCAGGCCATCGAGGCCAAAGAAGGCGTCGAGATCAAGCAGGAGAACCAGACCCTCGCCTCGATCACGCTGCAGAACTTCTTCCGCCTGTATTCGAAGCTGTCGGGCATGACAGGCACCGCCCAGACCGAGGCCGCCGAGTTCAACAAGGTCTACGGCGTCGGCGTCATCAGCATCCCGACGCACCGCTCCATGGTCCGGGTCGACCACCCCGACGTGATCTACAAGTCGGAGAAGGCGAAGTACAACGCCGTCGTCGACGACATCGTCGAGCGGCACGCCCTCGGCCAGCCGATCCTCGTCGGCACCGTCTCGGTGGAGAAGTCCGAGCTGCTCTCGCAGCTGCTGCGCAAGCGTGGCGTCGCCCACGCGGTCCTCAACGCGAAGTTCCACGCCAAAGAGGCCGAGATCATCGCGCAGGCCGGCCGCCGGGGCGCCGTCACCGTCGCCACCAACATGGCCGGCCGTGGCACCGACATCCTCCTCGGCGGCAACGCCGAATACCTCGCCGCCGCCGAGCTGCGCCAGCGCGGCGTCACCGAGGAGGAGAACCCGGAGGAATACGAGGCCGCGTTCGCCGACGCCCTGCCTCGCTGGGAGAAGCTCGTCGAGGACGAGTCCGACGAGGTCACCGACGTCGGCGGGCTCTATGTGCTGGGCACCGAGCGGCACGAGTCCCGCCGGATCGACAACCAGCTGCGCGGCCGCTCCGGCCGTCAGGGCGACCCGGGCGAGTCCCGCTTCTACCTGTCGCTGCAGGACGAGCTGATGCGCCGCTTCCGGGCCAGCGCGGTCGAGGCGGTCATGGACCGCTTCAACATCCCGGAGGACGTGCCCATCGAGTCCAAGATGGTCACCCGCCAGATCAAGAGCGCCCAGACCCAGATCGAGGCCCAGAACGCCGAGATCCGCAAGAACGTCCTCAAGTACGACGAGGTCCTCAACAAGCAGCGCAAGGTCATCTACGCCGAGCGCAAGCGCGTCCTGGACGGCGAGGACCTCAGCGAGCAGGTCCGCAACATGATCGACGGGGTCGTCGGCGACTACGTCATGGCCGCCACCTCCCTCGGCGAGACCGCCGAGGACTGGGACCTCGAGCAGCTGTGGACCAACCTCAAGCAGCTGTACCCGGTCGGCGTCACTATCGAGGACCTCGAGGAGGAGGCCGGCGGCACGCTGGACCCGGAGTTCCTCAAGAACCAGCTCATCGACGACGCCCACGCCGCCTACGACCGCCGCGAGGAGGAGCTCGGCGCCGAGGCCGTCCGCGAGCTGGAGCGTCAGGTCCTGCTCAACGTCATCGACCGCAAGTGGCGCGAGCACCTCTACGAGATGGACTACCTGCAGGAAGGCATCACGCTGCGGGCCTACGCGCAACGCGACCCGGTGGTCGAGTATCAGCGCGAGGGCTTCGACATGTTCCAGCAGATGCAGGAAGGCATTAAGGAAGAGGCCGTCGGCTTCCTCTTCAACCTGGAGGTCCAGGTCGAGGAGGCCCCCGCGCCTGTGCTGGACGTCGCCTCCGCCGCCCAGACGGGCGCCAACGTGCCGCTGCCCGAGCCGCACGTCGAGATCCGCGCCAAGGGCCTCGGCGGCAACCGGATGCCGCGCGCCCTGCAGTATTCCGCTCCGACGATCGACGGCGAGGCAGGTGTCGTCATCGAGCAGCAGGACGAGGCCCCCGCCCTCGGCCTCGGCGGCGGCACCGGCACCCGGGCGACCCCGCCGTCCCCGGGCGCGGGCGTCCGCCGTTCGGGTCCGGTGGCACCGTCCGCCGCCCGCAAGCCCTCCCCGGGCCAAGCGGTCGCGAGCAACGGCCCGTCGCGCAACGCCCCGTGCCCGTGCGGCTCCGGCAAGAAGTACAAGCGCTGCCACGGCGCCCCCGGCGGCGCGTGACCGGTTCGACCCCAGCTCCACCCCGGACGCCCATCCTCTGCTTCTCGGAGGGTGGGCGTCCGGCCTTTTCTGGCCCTGCCGGCCGCCCCTTGCCCGCAGCCCTGCGCCGCCGCTCGGACCCCGCGAAGTCTGGCGGAGAGGTGCGCTGCGGAGCGGGTGGGCGGCGGGCGGTGCCGGACGTCCTGCGTCGCCGCTTGGGCCTCGCGAAGCCGGGTGGAGCGGGATGCGCGGCGGAGCGGGTGCGGGGCGGAGCGGGTGGGCGGCGGGCGGTGCCGGACGTCCTGCGTCGCCGCTTGGGCCTCGCGAAGCCCCGGTGGAGCGGGATGCGCGGCGGAGCGGGTGGGCGGCAGGCGCCGCCGGAGGCCCTGCGTCGCCGCTTGGGCCTCGCGAAGCGCCGCGGCAGTGTGCGGCGGAGCGGTGCGCGGCAGGCGCCGCCAGACGCCCTGCGTCGCCGCTTGGACCCGCGAAGCCCGGTGGAGCGGGTGCGTGGCGGAGAGGGTGCGCGGCGGAGCGGGTGTGCGGCGGAGCGGTGCGCGGCAGGCGCCGCCGGACGTCCTGCGCCGCCGCTTGGGCCCCGCGAAGCCCGGTGGAGAGGGTGCGCGGCGGGCGGCGCCCGACGTTGGGCGCAAGGCCTGCCCGCGAGCCGTCCGAGCCTCGAAGCCGCCGCCGTTCTCGTGGCGTGCGGCACCGCGGGCGGCGACCCGCGCGCTGGCGTCTCCGCGGCTGGCGACTGAACGTTCGGCGCGAAATGGATGCGCCCCCGAGGCGCCGTCCGTCCGCGTTTGACCCGTCGAGGTGGACGGCACCGCCAGCCGCCGCGCTTCGCGCGACCCCGAGGTCCGTGGGGTGGAAGCCCGGTACGCCCGCCGCCCCTCCAGAGGGCGCACCGGGGGTCTCGACCGGCCCTCGCCGTCCCGGAGGCCCGCTGAGCAGCGGGGACCCGCCGGCCCGCGAGGTTGGCCGGTGGGGTCCCCGCTGTCAGGTGGCCAGCCCGGGAGCGACAGGGCTGGATGGTGGCGAGCCGTCGTCCTGCCCCGTGTCGGGACGGTGGCTCGGGGACGGGGTGTGGACCGGTGCGCCCGCCGCCCTCCCTCGGTGGGCGCACCGGAGCTTCAGACGACCTGGACCAAGGTGCACAGCCAGGTGGGCGGGGCGGGCGCCGGGCGGGCGGTGCGCTCCAGGCGGACGGCCATCGCCCAGACGGCAGGGCCCTGCTCGAGGATGGCGACGAGCTCGGCGACCCCCGGCAGCGGCTCGCTGACGAGCATGCGGCGGACGCGGACCAGGTGGCCCTGGCGGGCGGCGTGGGACGGGGGCATGCGGACCCGGACGGTGCGGCGGACCAGCTGGTCGGTCACTGCGGTGCAGTGCTTCGGGTGGGTGACCTGACGCAGGTGGGCGGCCGGGCGGTATCCGTTGAGGATCTCGACGCACATGCCGACGAAGCGTTGGGCGGCGGCGTGCGGGGGCGGCGGGGCGGCGTCGCCGACCGGTGGGGCCGGGCGCCTGGGGCGGGAGGACGCCACCCGTGCCGCCCCGGGGAACGCCAGCCAGTCGCCGGGCAGGAAGTCCATGCCGCTCGCCGGTTGGGCCGGCCGCCGCACCAGGGTCTCCTCGCACGGCGGGTCCAGCAGCGGCGCGGGTCGCACCAGCACCGCGGCGCCGGGCGGGCCCGGGGTCGCCGGGGCCCGGGTGCCGCCCGCGGGCCGGCCGGTGCGGATGCGGCGGCGCGGGCGAGCCGGAGTCGTGGTGGGCGCCATGCCTGCCTCCCGATCCTTGCGTTTGCTTACGTTTGCCTCCTCCTTTTTAAGACCGGCTCGTAACCAGGTCAAGGCAAACGTAGGCAAACGCAAGATCAACTAAGTCGTAACGTACCCATAAATCCGGAAAAAACGGGGCTTGGTGCTTTACGCGAACGAGTCGTCGTCGGCGCGCTCCACGAGCGGGTTCGTGCGGACCCACTCGGCGGTCTCCGCGTACTTGCGCTCGATGTACTCCTCGAGCTTGGACCGCTCGATGCGCCACTGGCCCCGCCCGCCGACCTTGATCGCGGGCAGCTCGCCGCTGCGGACCATGTGGTAGACCTGCGAGGTCGACACGTTCAACTGCTCGGCGACGTCGGCCATGAGCAGGAATCGCGGCTCCATACGGCTCAGTTTGCCACCGTTCACGCCCGACAGGCTTCGACGGCCCGAGGAAGCCGATCGGGACACGCGGCGTTTGCGCGGCAAAAGCGGGACCAAGGGTGTAGGACAGGTGTCGTGACGAGTGACCTCACCCGCGTGTACCTGCCCGCGACCCTGGCCCAGCTGGCCGTCCTGCGGGAAAGCGGCGAGCTGCCCCCGCCCGGCGAGGCGCACGCCGTCACGCCCGCGTTGCGGGAGTGGTACGCGGAAGGCGATGAGGAGGAGCTCGAATACGTCGCGTTCACACGGGCCGCCCAGAGCGCGCTACGGCTCCTGCGGCACGACCCGAAGGCGCCCCGCCGCCGGGTGGTGCTGTGCGTGGACCTGCCGGAGAAGTCCCTGAAGATGGCCGGGCTGGACCTCGGGTCGAGCCAGGTCGAGGTGGCCGGGAAGGTGCCGCTGCGGGCGGTCGCCGCGATCCACGTCGACGGCCACGACGCCGAGCCGGAGGTGTCGGCCGCCGCGGACGTGGTGGAGGAGGCCGCCGCCGGCGACCCGGACGCGCAGTTCACCGTGGACGGCGCCGAGGATCACGAGCTGGAGTGGTTCGACCCGTCGGAGCTGGATCAGCTCATCGGGTAGCGGGCCGCCGCATGGTCCGCCCGACGAGGATCATGGCGGTGAAGGCGCCGGCGAAGAGCACGATCATGCCGTGGTTGATCTGCTCCGGCAGGCGGCTGTAGATGATCTGCGCGTCGAACTCGCTGTAGTCCTCGACGATCTCGGTCAGCGGGAGCCGGCCCAGCCAGCCGAGGAGCGTCGCCACGAGGGTCAACGCACCGGCGGCGGCGCCGGCGGCGGGGTACACCGGCCACGGCAGTGCGAGACCGGTCCGGCGCAGGTAGGCGAAGGCGACGACACCGGCCAGGACGCCGCTGACGACGGACGTGGTCAGCTGCAGGCGGGACGCGGCCGCCGCCATCGTGCCGACGGTCTCCTGGTTGCCGAAGAAGTCGACGAGGTCGTTCTGGAAGTAGGCGGCGACGAGCCCGAGGCCGGTCGCGGCGACCCCGCCAGCGATCCCGGCCGTGACCGCGACCAGGGGGCGGAACGTGGCCGCCGCACCGCCGAGCGCACCGGTGACGGCGACGACCACGGCGACATACGGCACGGCGGGGCCGTGGTGATACGCCACCAGCATCCCGGCCATGGCCAGCAGCCCGACGGCCAGGCCGCCGACGGCGCCCGCGAGCAGCCGGCGCCAGGGCAGCAGCCCCACGGCGAGGATCCCGGCGGCGCCGCCGGCCAGGATCGTCGCGAGCAGCACGCTGGGCAGGACCAGGGCGGCGAGGGTGGTGATGAGGAACTCGCTCGCCGCGTTGGCGATGACGCTGTAGGTCGACCACAGCGTCAGCGCGAGCAGCACGAGCGCGATGACGACCACCGTGACCGGCCGGCGCTGCTCAACGACCTCGGCTCGAACGGCCTGCTTGGTACCCACGAGCAAGGAGCGTACGCGGGAGCGACCCGAAGGACCGTTCAGGGGAGCGTGGGAAGATGAGAGGAAACCTCGTCAACGTTGCCGAGTAGAGATCTGGGAGTTCCGTGATGGATGGCTTGTTCGCCGTGCCCGACCCGACCAACGAGCCGGTCCGCGGCTATGCGCCCGGGTCGGCGGAGCGGGAGAGCCTGCGGCGCCGCCTGGCCGAGCTGGCCGGTGAGCGCTTCGAGCTGACGATGACGATCGACGGCAAGGAGCGGATGGCCGCCGGCGAGCCGATCGACGTCGTGCAGCCACACAAGCACCGGCACGTGCTCGGCGTCACGCACAACGCGACGACCGGCGACGCCGCCGCCGCGGTCGACGCGGCGAAGCGGGCCGCACCGGCCTGGCGGGACCTGCCGTTCAGCGAGCGGGCCGCGGTGTTCCTGCGCGCCGCCGACCTCCTCGCCGGGCCGTGGCGGGACACGCTCAACGCCGCCACGATGCTCGGGCAGAGCAAGACCGCGATCCAGGCCGAGATCGACGCGGCCTGTGAGCTGATCGACTTCCTGCGGTTCAACGTGCACTTCGCCCAGCAGATCCTGGCCGAGCAGCCCAACTCGTCGCCGGGCGTGTGGAACCGGTTCGACCACCGCCCCCTGGAGGGGTTCGTCTACGCGATCACCCCGTTCAACTTCACCGCGATCGCGGGCAACCTGCCGTCCGCGCCGGCGCTGATGGGCAACACCGTGGTGTGGAAGCCGTCGCCGACGCAGCAGCTGGCGGCGCACTTCACCATGCGGCTGTTCGAGGCCGCGGGGCTGCCCGCCGGCGTGATCAACCTGGTCACCGGCGACGGCCTGGCCACCTCCGAGGTCGCCCTGGCCGACCGCGACCTGGCCGGCATCCACTTCACCGGCTCGACCGCGGTGTTCCGCACCCTGAACCGGATCGTCGCGGAGCGGGAGTTCCGCTCCTACCCGCGCATCGTCGGCGAGACCGGCGGCAAGGACTTCGTGATCGCCCACCCGTCTGCGGACCCGGCGGCGCTGACCACTGCGCTGATCCGCGGCGCGTTCGAGTATCAGGGCCAGAAGTGCTCCGCCGCGTCCCGCGCGTATGTCCCCCGGTCGCTGTGGACGAAGATCAAGGACCAGCTCACCACGACCGCCGACGAGCTGACCTACGGCGACGTCACCGACTTCACCAACTTCGGTGGCGCCGTGATCGACCGGCGGGCGTTCGAGCGGCACGCCCAGGCCCTCGACCGGATCAAGAACTCGTCGTCGTGCACGGTCGTGGCCGGCGGCACCACCGACGACAGCGAGGGCTTCTTCGTGCGCCCGACCGTCGTGGAGTCCACCGACCCGGCGCACGAGGTGTTCACCACCGAATACTTCGGCCCGATCCTCGGCGTGCACGTCTACGCCGACGCCGACTACGACGCGGTCGTCACGCAGGCGGAGTCGGTCGCGCCGTATGCGCTCACCGGGTCGATCTTCGCCACCGACCGGCAGGCGATCGAGCGGGCGTCACACGCGCTGCGCTTCGCCGCCGGCAACTTCTACGTCAACGACAAGCCGACCGGGGCGGTCGTCGGGCAGCAGCCGTTCGGCGGCGGGCGCGCCTCCGGCACCAACGACAAGGCCGGCTCCTGGCACAACCTGCTGCGCTGGACGTCGCCGCGCACGATCAAGGAGACGTTCGTGCCGCCGACCGACCACCGCTACCCGCACATGGACTAGACGCGCACGGGTGCGACCGCGACGATCTTGTCCAGGGTGAAGGCCCGGTCGTCGCGGCGCATCCGGCACCACGCGTCGACGGTGCCGCCGGACAGGTGCGCGTTGTCGATGACGCGTTCGGACGTGCGGCCGTGCGCGTCGACGTAGCGGATCCACACCGGTGAGCCGTCCTCGACCGCGGTCGCCAGCAGCTGTGCCTGTTCCGGGCGCAGCTGCGGGGCCCGTTGCCGGATCACGTCCAGGGGGTCCGCCCGGCGCTGCTGCGGTACGAGCAGCCGCTGCGCCAGCTCGCCCGGGTCCACTGTGGAGCGGGCCGCCGGCCGCCGCGCGTGGTCGACCCTGGCGCGGTGCAGCCGGACGGGTCCCGGTCCGGCGTCGCGGGCCGGCCGGTAGCCCGCGGCGCGCAACGCGGCCAGGGTGTCCACAGGGGACAGCGCGGATCCGGCGACGGTCGGCGCGATCCGGCGCAGCTTCAGCGTCGCCAGTTCGTCGGCCGCGACGACGTCGTCCAGCAGCGCCGTGTCGTCGCTGACGATCACGCTGCCGACCCCGCGCACGTGCAGCGCGTCGGCCTCGGGTGCGGCCGGCAGCAGCCGCTGCGCGACGTCGGAGACGCCCCGCCCGTCGGCGAGGGCCCGCCCGATCGGGCTGAGCGTCCCCGACGCGCACACGCCCAGCAGGGTCGCCTCCCGCACGATCCCGATCACCACCGCCCCGAGATCCTCCAGCTCACGGGTCCGCAGCGGCGCGCTCCACCGTACGAGCGGCGCCAACGACGACACGTCGGCCACCGCGGTGTCCGGTGGCAGCTCGTGCATGGCCCGGACGACGACCTGCCGCAGGGGCTCGCCCGACCACCACTCCTTCAGCAGCCTGGCGAGCCGGTCGGCGGGTGCCCGCTCGGCCCAGTCGTCATAGGCGAGGGTCGGCACGAAGCGCACCCCGTCCGGGCCGAGCAGCCGCGCCGCGACCGCCAGGTCCGCCAGCAGCGCCACCGTGGGCTCGTCGAGCCCCGCGGCGAGCGCGAGCCGGCGCTGCTCGCGCACCGCGACCCCGCCGGAGCGCTGCCGGCCCAGCGGCCGGGCCGCCGCCGCGTCCACCAGCACCGGGAGCCGCTCGAGCAGCAGCGTCGCGGCACGGACCGCCGCGTCGCGCACCGCGGTCCGGTCGGCGGGCAGGAGCACCGGCGCGGGTGGCACCGGCTGGAACGGCTCCTCCGGGGTGGCCGGCAGGTACGCCGCGGTGAACAGCGCGCCGTCGTCCTCGGACGGCCACACCAGGGCCCGCTGGAGCAGCACCTGCAGGGTCGCGTCGAGGGCCGGGTCGTCGACGGCGACGCCGAGCCGGTCGGCCAGGTCGGGCAGCGGCACCGGACCGGGCCCGGACAGCGCCTCGAGGACCTGCACGGCCGGCAGCGGCAGCCGCGCGACCACCTCGTCGACCCCGGTCCTGGCCGTCAGCCGCGCGGCCAGCTGCACCAGGTCCTCGGGTGGCGGCGCGCCGAGCGCGTCGGGACGGCGGCGCAGCACCGCGCCCAGTTCGTCCGCTGCCAACCGACCCAGCCAGCCGACCAGTGCACCTCTCGTCACGACTGGTGACCTTATAGGTTTGGGTGGTGACCAACCCATCGCCCGGCAACGTGGCCGGCAACTGGCAGGACGCGCATTTCGGGGAGCAGGGCGGGCGGCTCACCTACGGTGACTACCTGCAACTGTCCGGTCTGCTCGACGCGCAGGTCCCCGAGTCCGACCCGGCCGCGCACGACGAACTCCTCTTCATCACCATCCACCAGGTGTACGAGCTGTGGTTCAAGCTCATCCTCCACGAGCTGACCGACGCCCGGGACCGGCTCCTCGCGGGGGAGACCTACCTGCCCCGCATCCGCCTCGAGCGCTGCCTCGCCATCCAGCGGGTCCTGGTCGGGCAGGTCGACGTGATCGACACGATGACCCCGCAGGACTTCCTGCGCTTCCGCAACAAGCTGTCCCCGGCCTCGGGGTTCCAGTCCGCGCAGTTCCGTGAGATCGAGTTCCTCTCCGGCCTGAAGGACCCGACGTACCTGCAGCGCTTCCGCGGCCTGTCCGATCTTGAAACCTCCCGGCTGAACCGGCGTCTCGACGAGCCGAGCGTGTGGGAGGCGTTCCTCATCACCCTGGAGAAGGCCGGGTTCGCCGTGACGAGCAAGGACGACCGCATCGCGTCGCTGCTCACGATCTCCCGCGACCGGGAGCACCACGGCAGGTTCTGGGACCTCGCCGAGACGATGGTCGCCCACGACCAGGCGTGGTCGCTGTGGCGCGCCCGGCACGTCCTCATGGCCGAGCGCCAGATCGGTACCAAGGCCGGCACGGGCGGCAGCGCCGGCGGCGCCTACCTGCGCTCGCGGGTCGAGCTGCGCTTCTACCCAGAGCTGTGGGAGCTGCGCTCGCATATGTAGCCGCGCTACTCCCTTCTTTGTGCCAACCGATCCACCCGGTCCGTCACCGGGCATCGACGCGGGCCTACCGTCTCAGGTGATGGGGAGGGGTCCGCGATGAAGACGACGACCGGCGCGAAGACTGTGCTCGGCAACCGGTACCGGTTGGAGACCGAGGTCGCCCGTGGCGCCATCGGCGCGGTCTGGCGGTCATACGACGAGCAGACCGGTCAGTGGGTCGCGGTCAAGGTCATGCGGCCCGAGGCGGCCGAGGTGCCCGAGCTGGTCGACGGGTTCCTCGGCGAGGCCGAGCTGCTCGCCGGCCTGGACCACCCGTCGGTGATCAGGGTGCACAACCTGATCACCGGCAAGGG
Source organism: Dactylosporangium sp. NPDC049525 (assembly GCF_040676755.1). Taxonomy (NCBI): domain Bacteria; kingdom Bacillati; phylum Actinomycetota; class Actinomycetes; order Micromonosporales; family Micromonosporaceae; genus Dactylosporangium; species Dactylosporangium sp. NPDC049525. The sequence goes on from NZ_JBFAPO010000005.1 coordinate 215,291, forward strand.
CCTGCTCGCCATCGCCATGGAGCTGATCGCCGGCCCCGACCTGCGCCGCCGGCTGCGCTCCGAGGGGCCGCTGCCGCCCGCCGTCGCCGCCGAGGTGGTCGCGCAGGTCGCCGATGCCCTCGCCTACGTGCACGCCGCCGGCATCGTCCACGGCGACGTGAAGCCCGGCAACCTGCTCGTCCCGCTGGACGGCGGCCCGGTGCGCCTCGCCGACTTCGGCGTCGCCCGCCGCCTCGACCAGCCGGCCGGCCCGACCCACGCCACCCCCGAGTACGTGGCGCCCGAGGTCGTCGCCGGTGGGCTGCCCAGCCCGGCCTCCGACGTCTACGCGCTCGGCGTCGTGCTCTTCGAGCTGATCTGCGGTCGGAGCCCGTATCGCGGCGGCTCCCCGAATGACGTCCTGCGCCGGCACGCCGACTGCGTGCCCGTCCCACCGCCTGGGATGCCGGCCGCGCTCTGGCCGATCATCGAAGCCTGCATGGAGCTCGACCCTCGCATGCGCCCGACGGCCGCCTCGATCGTGGGCCGGCTGCGGGTCGCGGAGGGCGCCCTGGACGGCTTCGAGCCGCTGCCGCGCCTGCCCGCCGAGGCGGTCACGTTCTGGGTCCGCTCCGCCGAGCAGACCGCTCCGGTGTCGGCCCCGGTCCGCCGGGTCGACTGGGTGCCGCTGCCGACCGCGCCGACCTCGCCGGCCGCGGCGTCGGCGGCGCTGATGATGGCCGTGCCGATCAAGGACCTGCCGACGGAGCCCAATGGGCTGCCGCTGGCCGAGCTGCCCACGCAGGCGCAGGGGCCGGGCGCGTTCGCGGCGTCGGTCCGCCAGGACGTCGCGGACCTGCCGACGGCGCCGAACGGGTTCGGCGCCGGGGACGTGGAGCCGCCGACGGAGGTCATCGCGTCGCCGGTGGCCGAGGAGCCGTCGACGGAGATTGTCGTGGAGTCCCCGGCGGAGGCTGCCGCGTCGCCGGTGGAGGTTGTCGCGTCGCCGGTGGCCGAGGAACTGCCGACAGAGGTCATTGTGTCGCCGGTGGCCGAGGCCCCGGCGGAGGTCGTCGTGTCGCCGGTTGCCGAGGAGCCGTCGACGGAGGTCATCGTGACGCCGGTGGCCGAGGAGCCGTCGACGGAGATTGTCGTGGAGTCGCCGGCGGACGTTGTCGCGTCGCCGGCGGAGGTTGTCGCGACGCCGGTGGAGGTCATCGCGTCGCCGGTGGTGGAGGAGCTGCCGACGGAGGTCATCGCGATGCCGGTGGCTGAGGAGCCGCCGACGGAGGCCGTTGTCGGGCTCACCAAGCCGACGGACACCGCGCCCGGTGCCGCCCTCGCGGCGCTGAACCAGGCGCTCGCCGCGCCGTCCTCCACGGACGCCGTCGCGACCGACGCCGCGGTCAATGCAGGCACTCCGGACGACGTCGTTGCGGAGCATGGCCTTGCGGAGGTCGCCGGTCCGCAAGAAGGCGTCGCTCAGGAAGCTCAGGAGGCTCAGGAGGGCGGCCCGGTCGACGAGGCCGAGGCGCCCGCTCTCGTGACCGACGTGCCGCTGTGGGGCGGCGACGCGCCGGAGCAGGCCGAGGTCGACACGTCGGTCGCGGCGGCGAACGCGGCGGACGCGTTCACCGCGGTGCTCACGCCCGGCATCCCGCTCCAGCGGGTCGAGAGCCCGGCTGTCCCCGCCGACGCGGTCGCGGCGGCCGCGGAGGACAAGTCCACCGACGTCGTCGTGCACGCGGCCTGGCCCGTGCTGCCCGACCCCGCGAACGCTCCGCCCCCGCCGCCGGTCGACCCGTTCGAGGCCCCGTTCGACGGGCCGGCAGACCCGTGGGACGCGCCGGAGGCCGCCGCCGAGCCGCAGACCGAGGCGCCCGCCGGTCACCAGACGCCGGCCGGCACCCCGGACGTGCTGCCCTGGCTCCGTGCCGCCGCCGATGAGTCCGAGGCGCGCCCCGGTGACGGCGCCGCGGGCCTGTCCGCCGACGCTCCGGCCGGCGCTGACCGCCGGTCCGACCGGCGGCTCCTCGCCGCCATCGGCGGGGCGGTGCTGCTGCTCATTCTGCTCGGGATCGGCGGCGTCCTGCTCTCCGGCGCGCTGGACGGCGACGGCCGGCGGCCCTCGCAGGTGAACGCGACCACGCCCACGGGTGACTCCGGCGCGTCGCAGGGGCCGAGCGGTGATCCGAGCGTCGGACCATCGGGCGGTGTGTCGCCTTCCGCGGAGCCTTCCACTGGGCCTTCCGTGGACGGTTCCACCGCGCCCGGAGACGGTGGGAAACAGCCCACGAAGCGCCCCTCGACGGTGCCGTCGCCGACCCGGTCGCTGCCCGGGATCGGTGATCCGCTGCCGCCGTTCCCCACGATGCCGTCCTTTCCGCCGCCGCCGAAATTTCCGTCCTAACTCGACAGTCGCGACGCGACAGTCGACAGTGGATTTGTCGAAATCCTGGACTGGGCCGGAGAAAGATGACAGCGTAGGTTCATGGCGGAATCTGGAGTCAACGCGACGGCGGCGGCCCTGCTCGGTCTGCTGCACGAGGGGCCGATGACCGGTGGACAGCTCATGGCTGCCGCACAGCGACGTCTCGGCGCCTATTGGTCGATGACACGCAGCCAGGTCTATCGTGAGCTTCCCGCGCTCGCCGCCGCCGGTTACGTCAAGCTCGGCAAGCCCGGTGCGCGTTCGAGCCAGCCCTATGCGATCACGCCGGCCGGGAAGCGGGCATTCACCCGCTGGCTGTCAGAGCCCGCCGGTCGTGAGGCGCTGCGCAATCCCGTCGCATTGCGGGTTGCGTTCGGGGTGCAGCAGTCCGGTGCGCAACTGCAGCAGGTCTATGCGCAGGCGTCCGAATATCACAATGCGGCGCTGACCGAGGCGCGGGAAATGGCCAAAGAGGCGAAGAAGTCCGGTGACGAGTTCTTTGCCGCGTCGCTGGAGTTCGCGGTCGGCTATCACAAGGCGGCGCTCGCCTGGCTCAAGGGCGCGCCCACCAAATAGCACCGTCGACGGCCCCGCCAGTGTCTCGGGACACCCCGCGGCACCGGTGATAGGCGCCGGGCGGCCTGGCGTACATCCACCGCCGGATACGCCAGCCGGCTCGGCGTAGTCTTTGAGGGTGACCGCTCTCGACCACGCCGAATTGCTCAAGCACCTTGATGGCACCCTGCGCAACATCGAGGCCGTCATCGACCTCGGTCGCCTCCGGAAGGAGAAGGCCGAGCTCGAGGAGGCGGCGGCCGTGCCCAACCTGTGGGACGACCAGGTAGCCGCGCAGAAGGTGACCTCGCGGCTGTCCTGGGTGCAGGGCGAGATCGGCAAGCTGGAGCGGCTGCGGGCGAAGCTCGACGACGCCGTGGTGCTGCTGGAGCTCTCCCAGGCCGAGGACGACGCCGGCTCGCTCAACGAGGTCACCGACGAGATCACGGCGCTGACCAAGTCGATCGAGGAGCTCGAGGTCCGCACCCTGCTCTCGGGCGAGTATGACGCGCGGGAGGCGCTCGTCACGATCCGCGCGGGCGCCGGCGGCGTCGACGCCGCGGACTTCGCCGACATGCTCCTGCGGATGTATCTGCGGTGGGCGGAGCGCCACGGCTACGACACGGACGTCTACGACACCTCATATGCGGAGGAGGCCGGGATCAAGTCGGCCACGTTCGCGGTGAAGGCCCCGTATGCGTATGGAACGCTCTCGGTCGAGTCGGGCACGCACCGCCTCGTGCGGATCAGCCCGTTCGACAACCAGGGCCGCCGGCAGACGTCGTTCGCCGCGCTCGAGGTCGTGCCGGTGGTCGAGCAGACCGACGAGGTCGAGATCCCCGACGACGAGCTGCGCGTGGACGTCTACCGCTCCAGCGGCCCCGGCGGCCAGGGCGTCAACACGACCGACTCGGCGGTGCGCCTGACCCACCTGCCGACCGGCATCGTCGTCTCCTGCCAGAACGAGCGGTCGCAGATCCAGAACAAGGCGACCGCCATGAGCGTGCTGAAGGCCAAGCTCCTCGCCGTGAAGCGGGCCGAGGAGAAGGCGACCATGAACGAGCTGCGCGGCGACGTGCAGGGCTCCTGGGGCGATCAGATGCGCTCCTACGTGCTGCATCCGTATCAGATGGTGAAGGACCTCCGCACGGAGCACGAGACGGGCAACCCGTCGGCGGTCTTCGACGGCGATCTCGACGGCTTCATCGACGCCGGAATCCGGTGGCGGAAGCAGCGCGAACTCAACCCCGCATAGCCGCTCTGACCGCCCGGCAGCGCTTGATCATCGCATTGGAATCCAGCGATCACCTTGGGTGACGAGGTGATCAATGCCGCAAGTGAGGCGTACGTCACACTCGCGGCTGGAATCAGGCGCTGCCCTGCGGTTCGGGTCAGCTCTTCGGGTTCGCATTTAGGGCAAACGGCACGCGACGCACTTCGTGTACTTGGCGTGGATGTCACACCGCGTAGACTCACGTCCCGTGATTCGGCTTGACCACGTGACGAAGACGTATCCGAAGGCGTCCCGCCCCTCACTCGACGATGTTTCCGTGAACATCGAGAAGGGCGAGTTCGTCTTCTTCATCGGACCTTCCGGCTCAGGCAAGTCCACGATCATCAAGCTGCTGCTGCATGAGGTCACGCCCAACAAGGGCAAGGTCGTCGTCAACGAACGCGACGTGACCTCGATGCGCTCGTGGCGCATCCCGGCGTTCCGCCGGCAGATCGGCTGCGTGTTCCAGGACTTCCGCCTCCTGCCCAACCGCACCGCCTATGAGAACGTCGCCTTCGCCCTCGAGGTCATCGGCAAGTCGAAGGGCGTCGCCCGCCGCGTCGTCCCCGAGGTGCTGGAGCTCGTCGGCCTGGGCGGCAAGGAGCACCGCTATCCGCATGAGCTGTCCGGTGGTGAGCAGCAGCGTGTCGCCGTGGCCCGCGCGTTCGTCAACCGGCCGCTGATCCTCCTCGCCGACGAGCCGACCGGAAACCTGGACCCGGACACGTCGATCGAGATCATGCGGCTGCTCGACCGGATCAACCGGACCGGGACCACGGTCGTCATGGTCACTCACGACTCCAACATCGTGAACCAGATGCGCCGTCGGGTCGTCGAGATCGAGAGCGGCCGGATCGTGCGGGACCAGCCGCGTGGTGTCTACGGCTGACGATCCCACGAGGGTCGCAGTCGTAGTCCACACCTGACTTTGCCGGGTCCGCTGGGAAGGAACCCCACCCGATGCGCTTGAAGTATGTCCTGTCCGAAGTCCTGACCGGGCTGTGGCGAAACGTCACCATGACCATCGCGATGATCATCACGATGACCGTGTCGCTGACCATGCTGGGCGCGAGCCTGCTGCTGTTCTTCCAGGTCAACAAGATGGAGGATTTCTTCTACCAGCGCGTAGAGGTCTCCATCTTCCTGAAAGCCGACGTCACCGAAGAACAGCGCACTGCCATCAAGAGCGCCCTGGATGGCAGCGCACTGGTCAAGGAGGTGACGTACGAGAGCCGCGACCAGGCCTGGGAACGGTTCCAGACGCAGTTCCGCGACGCGCCCGACCTGGTGAAGGCGACGAAGAGGGAGTCGCTGCCGGAGTCGTACCGGGTGAAGCTGAAGGACCCGACGAAGGTCAAGGATCTCACCGCGGAGTTCGGCACCCAGCCGGGCGTCAGCGACATCGTCGACCAGCAAGAGTTGTTGAAGAAGGTCTTCGAACTGCTCGGCGCGCTGCAAACGCTCGCGCTCACCGTCGCCATCATCCAGGGCGCCGCTGCTTTGCTCCTGGTGGCGAACACCATTCAGGTGGCCGCCTACAGCAAGCGCCGTGAGGTCGCGGTCATGAAGCTCGTCGGCGCGTCCAACTGGTTCATCCAGTTGCCCTTCGTCCTGGAGGCGGTCTTCGCCGGTCTGCTCGGCGCGCTGCTGGCCTTCGGCGGGTTGGTCGCGGCGAAGTTCTTCTTCATCGACGGCTCCCTCAAGGCCCTGGCCAACGTGCTGCTGCCGATCGACTGGGGCAGCATCTGGCTGATGCTGCCGGTCCTCGCCGGCGCCGGCGGCCTGGTCAGCGCGATCACCGCCTGGGTCACGCTGCGGTTCTACGTGCGGGTCTGACCCCGGACGGACGTCGGAAGGGGTGGGCCGTTTACGGTCCACCCCTTCCGTATATCCGAAGTGCGCCACGATAGGTGCATTTCGCCAAAATTCCGGACTTATGGGTCTTTAGCTGCGTACGGTAACCCTCAAGTGGTACTGGAGGGTTATGTGAACCGGATCGGGATCGTCTGCGCCATCGGCGCCGTCGTGGTGCTGCTCGGCAGCGGCACAGCAGGGCACGCCGACGCCCGCGACGACAAGGCACGCGTGGACCGCCAGCTCCAGGAGACCCAGGCGACCCTGGAGGCCGCCACCGACCGGGCCCAGCAGGCGGCCGCCGACCACGCCGCGGCGACCGCCGCGCTGCCCGACGCGCAGAACGCCCTCGAGGACGCCAAGGGGCGGGTCATCGCCGCGGAGGCGGCGGCCCGGCAGGCCCAGCGCGACCGTGACGCCGCCGACGCCGTGGTCGGTGCCGCCGACGCCGAGTACGACGGCGCCAAGGCCCAGGTCGAGCAGGGCCGCGACGACGTGTCCGCGTTCGTCGCCGCCGCGTACAAGGGCAGCGGCTTCGCGATGTTCAACTCGATCCTCGAGTCGAGCTCGCCGAACGACCTTGCGCTGCGCATCTCGTACCTCGACCGGGTCGCCGCCGAGAGCCAGCGGGCCCTCGACGAGCTGACGGTCGCCAGGATGTCGGCCAAGCAGCGCTCCGACGTCGCCGAGGTGGCCCGCGACAAGGCCCGCCAGGCGGCCGAGCAGACCCGCCAGGCGCTGCAGGACAGCATGGCCGCGCAGGCCGGTGCCGAACAGGCCGCCGCCGACGTGAAGACCCTGATCGACAAGAGCGCCCAGGCCGAGGCGGTCGCCAGCTCCGAACGTACCGCCGTCCTCGCCCGCTACCGGCAGCTCAAGGTCGACAGCGACCGGCTCGGCGGCGAGCTGCGGGCCGAGGCGGCGGCGGAGGCCGCGGCGGCGGCGAGGGCGGCCAAGGCAGCCGGCCGGCCCGCCGCCAGCGGCACGCAGCTCACCACCGCGGTCCCACCTTCGAGCGGAGCCTTCTTCCTGATGCCGGTGCACGGCTGGAAGTCCAGCAACTACGGCATGCGCTTCGACCCGGTCTACAAGGTGTACCAACTGCACGCCGGCATCGACGTCGCCGCGGGCGGCGGGCAGCCGATCGTCGCCGCCGCCGACGGCAAGGTGGTGCGGGCCGGCTGGGCCGGGGGCAACGGCAACTACACCTGCATCTCGCACGGCATCTACCAGGGCAAGGGCCTCGCCACCTGCTACGGGCACCAGTCCCAGATCCTGGTCAAGGTCGGCCAGACCGTCCACCGCGGCGAGCTCATCGGCCGGGTCGGCACCACCGGCGCCTCGACCGGCAATCACCTGCATTTCGAGGTCAGGCTCAACGGCAGTCCCATCCAGCCCCTGACATGGCTGCCCGGCTGCCTCTGTTGACGAAATCCTCCTTGCTCAACGCGATACGCTGATACTCCTGTCAAGATTTCTGGAGGGGTCGATGCCGCGCGAAAAGGGACGCAAGCTCGTCGCGTCCAACCGGAAGGCGCGTCACGACTACGAGATCCTCGAGACGCTCGAGGCCGGCATCGCGCTGACCGGCACCGAGGTCAAGTCGCTGCGGGCCGGCCGCTGCTCGCTCGTCGACGCCTTCGGCCAGATCTCGGACCGGGAGGTGTATCTCCATGCGATGCACATCCCTGAGTACACGATGGGCACCTGGACCAACCACCCTCCGCGTCGCGTCCGGAAGTTGCTGCTGAAGCGCCAGGAGATCGACCGCATCGGCACCAAGGTCCGCGAGAGCGGCCTCACCCTGGTGCCGCTTTCGGTCTACTTCTCCGACGGTTGGGCCAAGGTGGAGATCGGCCTCGCCCGCGGCAAGAAGTCCTACGACAAGCGCCAATCACTGGCAAAACGTGACGCCGAGCGGGAGATCTCTCGCGTCATGGGCAGCAGGAACAAGGGCAGATCCGAGTAAATCGTCTCGGGTGGCTGAGTAGTGCTCGACCGGTAGGCGAGCAATGCGTATAAGCCCTATAGTCCGTGCGTGACCGAGATTCGGGTCGATGTCGACCTCGAGCACCCACCCCCCGCGGTGTGGCGTGCGCTCACCGAGGCGCACCTCGTCACCGACTGGCTGCCCACCACCCGGTTCATGGTCCGCGACGACGGCACGTTCACGTTCCAGGCGGGCACCCTGGCGGGGCTCGAGGACCCGATCGAGGGCGAGACCGTCACCACCGAGGCGCCGCACCGCCTGGTGATGCGCTGGTCCGGGGAGAACCTGCACACCGTCGTCGCCCTCACCCTCGACGAGCGCCCCGGCGACGGCACCCGGCTCACCCTCACCCAGAGCGGCTTCCTCGGCCCGCAGGGGACGATGCGGCGCAGGGTGCTGCGCCGGACGTACCAACAGCTGTTCGAGGGCCCACTGGCCGCGACGCTCACCCGCCAGGCGGCCGCCGACCCGCCCGCCGCGCCGACGGTCACGGACCCGCCGGCGGCCGTGCGACGCAACGACGGCGGCCCGTTCAACCGGCTGCCGCGCCAGCTCAACTCGCCGAGCCGGTCCGCGCCGGGCCTCAGTTCCCAGGTGCGCTCCACCGCCGGACCGCGCCCGACGACCACCATGCCGGGCTTCGCCGCCGCCGTCCTCGGCGCCAGAGCGACCGGGATCGCCGCCGTGCCCGCCGCCCGCACCGGCGACGCAGTGACCGCCGAAGCCCCCGCCCACCGGCCCACGCACCGCCGCGGCCTCGGAGCCACCCTGCGCCGGCTGGGTGCCGCCGCGCGGGCCGCTGCCGTCGCATTGTCCGCGTCGGTACGCCGAAGCTGGCGCCGCATTGTCACCGCGCGTGACTGGTCAGCGGACCGCCGCAGCCAGGCCGTCGCAGCCGCGGCCGCCATCCTGCTGCTGCTGGCCATGATCGCGCTGCTGGTCGGCAAGGCCACCGCGCCGCACCCGGCCAAGCCACCACGCACCGGCGGCGGCGTCGAAGGGCCCGCCCAGGCCACCGTCCCGGCCGCACCCGCGGAGCGCTCGCAGCGCGCCGCCGTGGTCCCGGCCAGCTCGGCACCCGCCGGCGCGACCCCCGCACCGTCCGTGTCCACGCCCGCCGTCGCCGCGACCGGCCCGCAACTCACCGCCCACACCCGCACCGAGGACCTCAGCCTGACGTCCTACCGGGTGACGGTCACCATCGTGAACCCGAGCACCGCCCCGAGCACCGACTGGACCGTGGTCGTCGTCCTGCCCCTGCTCGACCTCACCGTCCGCGAGGTCGACGGCGCCGTCATGTCCCGCACCGGCCTCAAGGCGATCTTCACCCCCGTGGACAGCACCCGCACCATCCGCAACGGCGGCTCCGTGACCATCCGCTTCGAGGTCGAAGGCCTCGGCGTCCGCAACGCCCCGCTCGACTGCACCATCGACGACCGCCCCTGCGCCCAGGTATCGGGATGAAAAGCTGGTGGGGACGCGCTACGCTAGATCAGTCGCTACGGAGCGACAAGCCAACACCCCGCGCGGGGGTGACTGGTTTCGACTTTGTGCGCCGCGCTAGGGGAAGCGAGTCGAGGAAGCCGACGTTGTCTCGTGAATCATTCGTCGGAAAGTTATAAGCGCCACTTACAAGCGCTCCGATCTCGCTCTCGCTGCCTAAGCAAGAGTAGAGATCTGTCGGTCCGGGTTCGCCTTCGACCCGATCACCGGCATCAGCTAGAAGGCTGGCCAACCGAGCCCTGTCGCGGGGCTCGTGCGGCGAGATCAATCGCGACTGGACCTGTCATACCGACTTGCTCGCGTGATCGGTAGGGCCGAGTAGAGACACAGCGAGCTGCGCTCGGAGAAGCCCTAGCAGAGCAACGAAGGACCCGGGTTCGATTCCCGGCACCTCCACCGCCGAACGCCCCCTGCTCACGCAGGGGGCGTTCGCCGTTGGCGGTTCCGTATTCCCCGCGCACGGCTTCGCCGCGCTCCCCAGTGGGGGAGCTTCGCTCCACCCACACCCCCTCAAACCCGTAGTGGCGCACTCTGGTTGGCGAGAGTCCTGGAGTGGCGAGGGGGCGTCGGGCTCGATGCGTTGAGCCGTTGAGCCGTTGAGCTGGTGACGAAATGTGGTCGGGTCGTGGCTGGACGTGTTGGAGACGTCTCGCCTAGGGTGGGCGTCTGCCGGGACGTGCCGGATGGGGAGCCATGCCGAACGAACGCCTGCGCGCTGCGCTGCTGGAACGCGGCCTTACGCCGGCTCGTCGCCGAGGTGCTTGAGGTCGATCCGAAGAGCGTTGAGCGTTGGGTCAGTGGCCGGTTGCCGTACCGCCGTCACCGGTATGCCGTGGCCGCGCACCTGGGTGTTGACGAGGCGTATCTGTGGCCGGATGCGTTGACGCGGGACCAGGTCGCGAACGCTTCCGAGAGCGAGATCATCAACGTCTACCCGGCGCGGTGGACGGTGCTGCGGGGGTCAGCCTATCGATGGGGTCTGACAGTTTCGGGGCCGTTGGGGCGTTGTGGATGCGCTGCCACTGGGTCGCGCCGGCTGACGTCGAAGGGCTTCAGATGCACCGGTCCGTCCTTGTGGTTTGACCGGTTACTCGGCACCCCTGGTGGGTAGGAGTGCACCCGTTATGTCCCGACGGCCGTGTCTGACGTCAGGAGACATAGGACTGCGATCGCAGTGAAGGAGGTACGAACGTGCAGGAGGACCGTTTGCATCGCGAGTTGGCCGCTGCCGTGGCCGAGCTGCGGACCGCCTTCATCGAGCACAACCGGGACAAGGTCGCAACGCTCGTCACCGACAACCATGTCTCGATCATGTCCTACGCCCGCTTCGACGGGCGCACACAGCTGCTCGACCACTTGAACGACTTCGCCTTCCGGAGCCTCCCGACGGAGGACCTGACCACGACGCCATTCGGCTCCGACGCGGCGCTCGTCAGCTTCCGCAGCACGCTCGAAGGCACCTACGCAGACAAGCCCGTGCCCCGCGATGTGCTCGTCGGCGAGGTCTGGCTGCGCCAGGACGGGAACTGGCGTGAGGCGACCTATCAGGAGACTCCGCTCTAGAGACCTCGCGGCCGCGAAGCCATTGCCGGATTGTGCGGCGACGCCGTCCCGCACCGTTTCGCGTTCGGGCAATGGGGAGCCGCACCTTGGGTAGCGACTGGGGCAACGCCGCGGCGGGCGTCTTCTCCGCCTCGGTGCCGTCGGCGCGTTCGTGATCGGCGGCGCGGGTCATGGTTGTGTCAGTTCCGGTCTTGGCTGACGATCTGCTCGTGCTGTGGTGAGGGCTCCGGGCGGCCCTCGTTGATGATGCTGATGACGGTGAGCGCGATGGCTCGGATTCCGAATGCCACCGCGGTGAACACGCCCAGCTGGATCGGATCGATCCCGGCGTCGCTGTCGACCACGATGGACGGATCGGTTGCCACGATGCTGGCGATCCGGTACTGCGCGACCGTCAAGCAGATTGCCAGCAGCGTGACGGCGGTCGCCATGGCGGACCGGCGGGTGGCGCCGGTTCCCAGCCACACCGAGATGCCGGTCGCGACGCCGAGCCCGGCGGCGATCACCAGAGCGTCGGCCATGTCGATCGACATGCCCGATCCGGTGCGACCGGCGAGTGCTGCCTGCAGGCTCATCACGCCCAGCAGCAGACCAACCGCCGTGCCTGCCCCGGCCGTCCACACTGGGTGGGGGTGCTTGGCGACCAACCACAGGACGCCCGCCGTGAACAGCACGGCGAACGCGGTCAGGATCATGCTCGGGGCCAGGAAGAAATGGACCTGGTAGTCACTCATGTGGACGGCGGTGGCGGCGACGAAGAGCATGTCGTCGCGCGCGGTCTCGACCAGCGCCCATGACGCCACGAACACCAGGAAGAAACGGTTGCGCGCCGACCGCTCCTGGTCGGTCATCTGAGCCAGGCAGAACACGGCCAGCAGACACCCGACACCATTGCCGAGCAACACTCCGAGGACGAACCAGATCTGGTGGTCCACAGCGGGCCCGGCCTCCTCGCGGATGCGACTCGTGCAACAGCGCGCACACCGTACACCGCCGCCGCTACCTCATCGAAGCCCGAGGTGCAACGTTCCCGACGCCTGGCCAGTTAGCCCCGCCCGCGCAAAGGTCAATTGAGTCGTGAGACCTGGTAGTGGTCGATGAGCCAGTCGTTGTTGAGCTGGCGCACGATCACGCTGAGGTACGCCTGCACCGCTGGGCGGTCGGTGAAGGTGAACGTGACGCTGAGGTAGCCGAGGACCAGGTCGTCGGCGAGGCGGCGGGTCTCCTGGATGTCGTACGCGGCTGTCAAGCCGATCGGCTGCGCGTCGTAGTAAGCGGCTACGCCCTGTGGGCCGATGCTGTACGGGTGCAGGCCCTGGAAGATCGCTTCGCCGGTGAAGAGCGAGGCCACGTGCTTCGGGTCGTGGGCGTTGACGGCGGACTTCCACTGGTCGAGGACGGGTCGAAGGATCGCGGCCTCGGTGCTGGTCATGGCGGTGCCCCTTGCTGCTGGAGGGATGTTCAGTGCCCTGCGCTCTGGCCGCCGTCGACGTGCAGGATCTCGCCGGTGACGAACGTGGCGGTCTCCAGGTAGATGATCGCGTCGACGATGTCGCTGATCTCGCCGACGCGGCCGATCGGGTGCATGCCGGCGAGGAGTTCGCGGGGTTCGGACTGGTGCATCGGGGTGGCGATGACGCCTGGGGAGATGGCGTTGACCCGGATGCCTCGGGCGGCGTACTCGATCGCCAGCGACCTGGTGACGGCGTTGAGGCCGCCCTTGGTCAGGGATGCCAGCGCCGACGGCACCCTCGTGTCGGCCTGGTCGACCAGGCTGGTCGAGATGTTGACGATGTGCCCGCCGCCTCCGGTGAGCATCGCACCGACGGCCCGCTTCGAGATCTCGAAGAAGCCGCGGAGGTTCACGCCGGTCAACAGGTCGTAGTCCTCGGCGGTGTAGTCGGTGAACGGCTTGGCCACGAAGACGCCGGCGTTGTTGACCAGGGTGTCGACGCGGCCGAACGCGGCCAGGCCCTGCTCGATGACGTCGGCGCCGACGGTCGGGTCGGCGATGTCGCCGGCGACGGTCAGGATCATGGAGTCGTCGGAGGGCGTGATGGAGCGGGAGGTCGCGACGACCGCGTAGCCGAGCTTGCGGTACGCGATCACGAGCGCCGCGCCGATGCCCTTGGACGCGCCGGTGATGACCGCGACCTTCTGTGTGCTCATGGGATGTCTCTTTCGCGTCTGGATGAGCGCATGCGCCACCCGCGCCGCTCGACGCGATCCTGTCCGTTGCGTGGCCGCGCAAACATCATGGGCGCGACCAGCCGTTGCGGCGCCCCCGCGTGAGCCCGAGGGACGGGTTCCCGCCAGTCGCGGTGGCCCACTGCCGGGGGATTCATCGGTATCGTGATGTGGGTGATCGAGCTGTTGGTCGAGCCGGGGGACCTGGCTCGGATCCGCTTCGCGCGCTCGCCCATGCATGAACTGGTGAGCAGCATGCGGATCGCTGATCACGCCGATCGGGCCCGGATGCACCAGCCGTGGGTCCGATCGGTGCGCGGTGCTGTCGCCGGGCTGCGGCTCGACCTGCTGCGACTGCTGCTCGCCGACCCGCGGTACGTGCCGGAGTTCCTGATGCCGTCGCCGGAGCGGATGGACACCAGGTTCGCCGACGAACTGGGCCGGGTGCGCGCCACCTCGGAGGTTGCCGTGCGCGGGCAGCTGGATCTGCTCGGTGGCGACGCGCCGCTGCCGGAGACGCTGCGTCCCCTGTACGAGCACCCGGAGCGCCATCTTGGCCGGCTGGCCGCCGAGGTGGAGGCGTATTGGCGGGCCGCGATCGAGCCGGTCTGGCCGCGGCTGGCCGGACTGCTCGACGCCGAGGTCGGTTACCGGGCGGATCAGCTGACCTCCGGCGGGATCGTGCGGCTGCTGGGAAACCTGCATCCGGAGCTGGAGTACGCCGAAGACGCATTGCGGATTCTCTGGCCCACCTGGCAGTCGCGGAGCCGGCTCGACGGCGCCGGGGTGCTGCTGGTGCCGTGCGTGTTCGCGTGGCCTTCGATGCTGGTCGACATCAATCCGCAGGGCCCGACGCTCATCTACAGCCCGCGTGGTGTCGGCCAGGTCTGGGACGGCTCGGCGCGGTCGTCCGCCCCGCCGGTCGCCGATCTGCTCGGACGCAGCCGCGCGGCGCTGCTGGCGACGCTCGACCTGCCGCTGTCCACGACCCAGGTCGCCCGGGACCTCGGCCTGAGCGCGGCGTCGGTCAGCGAGCACCTGTCGGTGCTTCGCCGCTCGGGGCTGGTCACGTCCCGCCGATCGGGGCGGCAGGTGCTCTACCAGCGCACAGCACTCGGCACCGACCTGCTGGGCGCGGCGTCGCGGACGACCATTCGGTGAGCACCGAATCGTGGAGCCGCCGTACCGGCTGAGCCCACCATGTCCGGGACACGTGGAACGGACTTGAGGAGGCCACATGCGCGTGGTGAAGGCACTTGCCCTGGCGGCGGCGATCGTGGCGGTGACGGCGGTGCCGGCGGCGGCGTCAGGGCCGGGCGGCGGCGGGGGATGGGAGCCGACGAGCACGCCGCCGTTCGTCATCCCGGCGGGGGACGTGTGCCCCTTCGAGGTCAAGGGCGACATCGTCCGGGACCGCGAGCGGATGCGGACACCTGCCACCTACCCCGACGGGTCGCCGAAGGTACAGGACTTCGAAGGCGTCCTGGTGATCCGCTACACCAACACGAGCAACCACAAGACGGTCGTCCGTGACGCCACCGGCACCATCCGCGTCTACTACCTGCCGGACGGCACCAGGGTCCTGCAGCTGCACGGCCACAACGCCCTGCCGATCAAGGCGGCCAACGTGGGCTTCCCCGGCGGGGACTACATCACCCACGGCGACTTCGTCGTGATCAGGCATCCCGACGGCAACCGGGAAGTACCGGTCCAGCTCGGCACCATGGAGAACCTCTGCAAGACCCTCGCCTAGACCGCGGCGGGGCGGCTCAGGAGCGGGCGACCTGTTCGGCGAAGGCCGCCGGGTTGTCGAGCATGATGTTGTGCCCGGCGTGCGGGACGGTGACCACCCGCACGCCGGCGGCCTCCAGCTCCGATCGCCCGGACAGCGGCTGGGACAGGGCTCCGACCAGGAAGGTTCGCGGTACCGGCAGCGTCATCAGTTGCGCCCGGACCGTGGGGCTGGTCCCGGCGCGGAGCCCGAATGCGCTGCGGTGCAATGCCACGGGGTCGGCGAGACGCATCGTCGCGGCCCACTGCGGCCCGACCTGGTCCAGGATCTGGGCCATCCCGCCGGCGGCGAACTCAGCCTCGGTGAACGTGGTGATGCCGACGCTGCCGGCCGCCGGTGGCGGCACGGGGTCGAGCGGGGCCTCGGCCAGCACCAGCCGGGACACCAGATCCGGTCGGCGGCCGGCCAGGACGACGGTCACGGCACCGCCCATGCTGTGGCCGATGACCTCGGCGCCGGTGATGCCGGCGGCGTCCAGCGCCCGGGCGAGCGCGTCGGCGTGATCCTCGAGCCGGTAGCCGAAACCCGCCGGGCGGTCGCTGAGGCCGAAGCCCAGCAGGTCCATCATCAGCGTGCGCCGGCCCGCCAGCGGCGGCAGGGTCATCGCGTGGGTGAAGTACGCCGCTGCCTGCGCACCGGCTCCGTGGACGCAGATCCGTGCCGGTTCGGCGCCGGCGATCTCCACCCAACGCATCCGCGCACCATCGGGACCGACCACCGCGTCTCGCACCTTGCCCCCGTTCCTCAGCCCGCAACCGGGCACAGCGTAGCCGCGCCTCCCCTTGGCCAAGATCGGACGTCGCGCGGCCCGGATCGTCGGATCGAGGACTGTGCTGAACCGTTCGGGGATCGGCGGCGTGCGGCGGGGGGACAGGTACCACTTCGGCCGAGGGAGCAGCCCGAGATGGCCAGTACCAGATGCGCAGTTCGTTTTTCGGCGGTTGCCGCCGCGCTGATGTTGTCCGCGGTCGTCGGGGCCAGGCCGGCCGCCGCCGACTTCGTTGTCCTGGCGGACTGCTTCGGCAATCCGATCCAGATGTGGTCGGTGCTGTCCGTGCCGGCGGGCGCCGGCAGCTTCTACGGCACGCCCGGCGATGACGTGATCATGGGGACGGACGGCCCGGACATCATCCACGGAATGGAGGGTCGCGACGTCATCTGCGGTGGTGGCGGCGACGACATCATCTGGGGTGAAGAGGGCAACGACCACATCGACGGCGAAGCCGGCGGCGACTACGTCAACGGCGACGAAGGCAACGATCACCTGTACGGCGGCGCCAACGCCGCGAGCGTCCTGCCGGATCTCCTCATCGGCGGCGACGGGGTCGACGAGCTCTTCGGCGAGGGCGGTCCTGACCGGCTGGTCTGCGGCTCGGGCACCGGAGCGTCGGACATCCCCTGGGACGTCGGTGACTTCGCCGACGGTGGCACGGGCATGCCGGCCGGGCAGCCGGAGAGCGACGAGCTCTGGGGCGGGTGCGACACCGCGGTCAACATCCCCTGAGCGGGGGCGGTGAGCGGCCGACGGGGTCCAGAGCAGGCGGGCGTCGGCCTGGACACCGCCGGGCCGCGGTGCCGGGATTGGATCTCGAAGCGGTGGGGGCATGGTCGTACCGTCGGATCGTGACCCTCATCGCGCACGTCAGCGACACGCATCTGGCCGACGACGGCGGGCGCAGCGCCGAGCGGGTGGAGCGGGTCGTGCGATACCTGCAGGGCCTGCGCCGTCCGGTCGACGCGGTGCTCGTCACCGGAGACATCGCCGATCATGGGCTGCCGGCCGAGTACGCGGCCGCGCGGGTGTTGGGGCGGCTGGGTGTACCGCTGCTGCAGTTGCCGGGGAACCACGACGAGCGGTCGGCGTTCCGGCAGGCCCTCCTCGGCGCCGCCCCGGATTCCGGGCCGGTGGACCAGGTCGGACGCGTCGGCGACCTGGTCTTCGCGCTGTGCGACTCGTCGATCCCCGGGCGGGACGACGGCTGGCTCGCGGAGGAGACCCTTGCCTGGCTCGACACGGTCCTGGCCGAGGGTGCCCCGTCGTTCGTGTGCTTCCACCATCCGCCGGTGACGATCGGGCATCCGTACGCGGACCGGGTGCGCCAGTTCGGCGAGGAGCGGCTCGCCGCGGTGCTGGGCCGTCACCCGAACGTCGTCGCGCTGCTGTGCGGGCACATCCACAGCGCGACCGTCAGCACGTTCGCCGGGGTGCTGGTGCTGGCCGCGCCGGGTGTCGCCTCGACGCCGATGCTGCCGTGGGAGGGCGACGGCGGCCTCGACCGGGACGCGCCGCCCGCGCTGGCCTTCCACCTGTACGAGGACGGCCGCCTCACGACTCACTATCGCCTCTGCCCTTAGCGATCTGCCAGAAATGCGCGGAGTCCGGCATCGATGACCTGGGCGGCGCGGCGGACGTCTACCCGCACCGCCTCGCGCACCTGGTCCGGGGTCCGGCTGCCGTCGAGGTACCCCCTGAGCCCGCCGAACTGGATCTGCCACAGCCCGAGCAACGCGGTCGCCGCGATCTGTGGCTCCGGATCGTCCGCGTGGAGTCCGGCCCGCCCGGCGATGATCTCCGCGGCGATCGCGACGAGGCGGTCGAGGGTGTCGCGGTGGTGCGCGCGCAGCGACGGGGTGTCCCGGATCAGGTCGCCGAAGCGCTGCACCGCGGCCCCGGCGGCGACCGGATCGTCCTGCGCCGCGATCCAGGCCGTCATCGCGCCGAGCTCCGCGTCGAGGATCCGCAGGGCGGCCTCGACCGGCGACACGTCCGGGTCGGCCAGCCCGGTGCGCAGCGAGGCCGCCGTCGTGTCCCACCGGTCGAGCAGCAGCGACTCCTTGGTGGGGAAGTAGTTGAAGACGGTCTTCTCGGACACGCCGCACGCCGCGGCGATCTCCGCCACACGGACCACGTCGAAGCCCCGCTCCAGGAACATCGCCGTCGCCGTGTCGGTCAGCCGCTGCCGCGTCAGGCGCTTCTTGCGCTCCCGCAGGCCCTCGGGCGGCGCCGTCCACTCGACCGTCCGCGCCTCCATGGACTCACCCTAGCATTTTACTGCTACTGTAAATTTACAGTTACTGGAAAAAGGGGTGGGCGCATGGCGCTGCAGGTCGCACAGTTCGTCAGCATCGTGCTGGCCACGCTGGTCGCGGGCATGTTCTTCGGCCCCTGGCTGGCGCTGCACAGGTCCATCGCCACGTTCGAGCCCGAGATGTTCATCGCGCTCGTGCGCCGCCTCAACCGCAACATGGCGCCCGTCATGACAGCCCTCATGCCGGCCGCGCTGCTGGCGATCGGCCCGGTGCTGCTCCTGGCGTACGGCGAACGCCCCGCCGTCTTCCTCGCCGCCCTGTCCGCCCTCGCGCTGTTCGGCGTCGCTCTGCTCGTCACCATGCGGATCGAGGTGCCGATCGTGCGGCGGATCGAGACGTGGACCGTCGCCACCCTGCCGCCCGACTGGCAGCGGCTGCGCGACCGCTGGTCCGCGTTCCACCTCGTGCGGATCGCCACGGCGGGCGCCGGCCTGGCCCTCCTGCTCGGCGCAGCGATCTTCTGACGCTGATTTTTTGTCGTACCCGGGTGAGAGGCTGTGCGGGACGAACCGAGGAGGGCGGAGCATTGGCCGAGCGGGTGCCCGTGACGCACACGACGATCTACGACGACGACTGGACCGACCATCACGCGGTCGGGCTGGAGCACGCCGGGGTGGCGTTCGTCGACGTCGACATGTGCGAGGCCACCAACGAGCGCTCCGTCTTCACCGACTGCACGTTCACCAACGTGCGGTTCAACTGCTCCACGCAGACCGACGTCGCGTTCCTCAACTGCACGTTCGTCGGCTGCAACTTCTTCGACGCCACCTTCACCCGCTGCAAGCTCGTCGGCAGCGCGTTCGACCGGTGCACGTTCGAGCTGCTGAAGGTCGAGGAGGGCGACTGGTCCTTCGTCGGACTGCCGGGCGCCAAGCTCGGCAGCGCCGAGTTCACCGGCGTGCGGATGCGCGAGGCGGACCTGACGGGTGCCCGTTGTGAGGGCGGCGCCTTCCGCGACGTGGACCTGTCGGGGGCGTCGCTGCAGAAGGCTGACCTCACCCGGTGCGACCTGCGCGGCAGCGACCTGTCCGGCATCGACCCGCTGACCACGGAGCTCCGCCAGGCAATCATCACGGCCGACCAGGCGACGACGATCGCGATCGCCCTGGGCCTCGACGTCCGCGCCGCCTGATCGGCC
Source organism: Dactylosporangium sp. NPDC049525 (assembly GCF_040676755.1). Taxonomy (NCBI): domain Bacteria; kingdom Bacillati; phylum Actinomycetota; class Actinomycetes; order Micromonosporales; family Micromonosporaceae; genus Dactylosporangium; species Dactylosporangium sp. NPDC049525. Next base: position 234,646 of record NZ_JBFAPO010000005.1, read on the forward strand.
GGGATCGGGCTCGCCCGTCCTGACCTGCCCGGGGTGGGCTGCTCGGGCGCGATCGTTTGGGGCTCGGCCCGCTCGGCCCGCTCGGCTCGGCCCACCCGCTCGGTCGGCTCGGCTGGCTCGCTCGGCTGGCCCGGTCGGCCCGGTCGGCCCGGTCGGCCCGGTCGGCCCGCTCGGCTCGGCCCACCCGCTCGGTCGGCTCGGCTGGCTCGCTCGGCTGGCCCGGTCGGCCCGGTCGGCCCGGTCGGCCCGGTCGGCTGGCCACCCGCTCGGTCGGCTCGGTTGGCCCGGCTCGGTCGGCCCGGCTCGGTCGGCCCGGCTCGGTCGGCTCGTTCGGCCGGCCACCCGCTCGGCTCGGATGGCCCGCCCGCTCGGCTCGGCCCGCTTGGTCTGACCGCCGGAGCTGGCGGGCGTCGGCCCACGGCGGGCCGTCGCGCCTTCCAGCGGCCCGACTCCCTTCAGCATGGCGCCGACCGGTTGCCGGGCGCCGGCGACAACGGCAGCGTCGGGTCCGGCAACAACGACACCTCTGCGGGGTTCCAACTCCAGGCGCCGAGCCACGCAGGAGGTGCGCTTCACGCTTCGCGCGAACTTGCGGCGCTCGATGCCCGGCCCGGGCGGGCTTGTGGGAAACGTGGTCGGGGCGATTGGTACAGGCTGGTTCGACGGGGCGTGCAACCGGAGCGACCGTGGGATGCGTTGAAGTCGCGACATGCGGGGCGAGGGAGGACACGTGGATGCGGGCTGAGGCGCAGCGTGAGTACGTCGAGTACGTGACGGGCGCCATGCCGTCGTTGCGCAGGCTGGCCTACGTCCTGTGCGGGGACGAGCATCGCGCCGACGATCTGGTGCAGCAGGCGATCACCAAGTTGTACGTGAGCTGGCAGCGGATCCGTGACGTCGAGCACCTGGATCAGTACGTGCGCACGATGGTGGTCCGCGGGTTCATCGACGAGCGGCGGCGGTCGTGGTTCCAGACGAAGCTCATGGCGGCGCCGCCGGACACGCCGGTGCGGGGGGAGCCCACCGCCGGGGTCGAGGAGGCCATCGTGTTGCGGGCCGCCCTGGCGAAGGTGCCGCGGCGGCAGCAGGCGGTGCTCGTGTTGCGGTTCCTGTGCGACCTGCCGGTGGATGAGGTCGCCACGATGCTCGACTGCTCGCCCGGGACGGTGAAGAGCCAGACCGCGCGCGGGCTGGCGACCCTGCGCCGATACGTCGAGGAGACCGATCTGGCCGACACGCGGAAAGGAAGATGACGGTGGAATTGGACGAGCAGGACGGTGCGACGCTGCTGCGGGCGCTCGCCGGTGGGCAGCCCCGCGGGGCGTCCACCGTGGACATCGCGAAGGCGATCGCGGACGGCGACCGACATCACCGCAGGGTGCGGCTGGTGGGGTCGGCGGGGGCCGGCGCCACGGTCGTCCTCGTGGCCGTCGCCGGCTGGACGGTCGTCACGGACGCGCCGCAGAAGCCGGCGCCGGCGGCTACCAGCGCGAGAGCCAGCAGTGGCAGTCCCAGTGCCGGCCCGAGCCCGACCGCGGCGCGAGGCTGCACGGTGCAGCAGCTCGCCACGCCGGCGGGGGAGGGGCCGAAGGCGATCGTCAGCGGGTCGGACCCGACCGGGAAGTACCTCGTCGGCAGGACGTATCCGGACGGGCATCCGTCGACCGTGGTGTGGGAGAACCTGCAGCCGCGCAAGGTGCCGATGCAGGGCGACGACCCGACGCTCAGCGACGCCACGTCGGGCGGCGTGTTCGTCGGATCCAGTTTCACCGGCTACGACACGACGTCGGCGTGGGTGTACAAGGGCGGGAAGTTCGCCAAGCTGGCCGGTGCCAACGCCGCCGCGCGGGCGATCAACGAGCGGGAGGTGATCGTCGGGATCGTGCAGGGGAAGCCCGCGATGTGGGCGTCGCCGACCGCGCAGCCGACGATGCTGGCCACACCTCCAGGGAAGGGGTGGACCGGGGCCGCGACCGGCATCGACGAGGACGGCACGATCGTCGGCACCCTGCAGGGCGGTCCGGGCGGTGAGGGCCAGGCGTACGTGTGGGGGCCGGACGGGACCGTGCGGAAACTGGCGCAGCCGACGGTGAAGGGCAAGCCCGCCAGCACGTACAACGCGGGTGAGATCCGGGACGGCTGGGTGGTCGGCTGGGCCGCGTACGACGAGCCCAACCGTGGCCCCAGGTGGCTTGGTGCGCCGCGATGGAACCTGCGCACCGGCGCCCTTGACACGACCGACGGGGTCTTCACCGCCATCAACGCCCAGGGTCGCATCGTCGGGCAGCTCGACGTCGTGGCGCCGGACGGCACGAAGGTGACGCTGCCGCTGCCCGGGGGGCTCGAGGCGAAGACCGCGATGGTGAACACGGGGACGATCAGCGACGACGGGTCGATCATCGCCGGGTACCTCAACACCCGCGACGGGTCGCTGGACGAGCAGCCGATCTCGGTCGTGTGGAAATGCGGGAGTTGACCTGGAGCGCGCTCCAGCTGACAGCCTGGGACGCATGACGGAAACAAGAAAGCTGGGCCGTAGCGGCATCGAGGTCAGCGCACTGGGGATCGGCTGCTGGGCGATCGGCGGGCCGTTCTGGGGCAGCACGCCCAACGGGCCGCCGCAGCCGTTCGGCTGGGGTGAGGTCGACGACGACGAGTCCATCCGGGCACTGCGCCGCGCGCTCGACCTCGGTGTCACGTTCTTCGACACCGCGAACGTCTACGGGGCCGGGCACAGCGAGAAGGTCCTCGCCCGGGCCCTGGAGGGGCGGCGGGGCGAGGTGGTCATCGCGACCAAGTTCGGCAACACGTTCGACGAGCAGACCCGGTACACCGGGCCCGAGGACGGCTCGCCCGAAGAGGTCGGGCGGGCCGTCCGGGCGTCGCTGCGGCGGCTCGGCACGGACTACATCGACCTGTATCAGCTGCACATCAACGGGCTGCCGATCCCGCAGGCCCTCGACCTGATCCCGGCGCTGGAGGACCTCGTCGCGCAGGGGCTGATCCGCGCGTACGGGTGGAGCACCGACTTCCCGGAGCGGGCGGCCGCGTTCGCCGAGGCCGGCGTGCACTGCGCCACCATCCAGGCGGACCTGTCGGTGCTGCGGGGCTCGTTCGGGGTCATCCCCGTCGCCGACGAGCACGACCTCGGCGTCATCATCCGGGGTCCCCTCGCCATGGGGCTGCTCAGCGGCAAGTACACCGCCGAGTCGAAGCTGCCGGAGGACGACATCCGCGGGCTCAGCCCCGAGTGGATGACCTACTTCACCGACGGGCGGCCGACGGCGGAGTTCCTGAACCGCATCGACGCGATCCGGGACGTGCTGACCTCCGGCGGGCGCACCCTCGCCCAGGGCGCCCTCGCCTGGCTGTGGGCGTACAGCGGCCGGACCGTGCCGATCCCCGGCTGCCGCACCGTCGCGCAGGTCGAGGAGAACGCCGGCGCGCTCGCCCACGGCCCGTTGGACGCGGCCGAGCTCGCCGACGTCGAAAAACTGCTGGGACGGTAAGGAACCGACCCGGTCACCCGTGCGCCTGCACGATGACCGTGGTGACTGACGAACCCGCGCCGGGAGGTCTCGAGTCCGAGGCCTCCCGGGTGGTGTACGCCGTACACCGCCCGGCGCTGGTCCGGCTGGCGTGCGGCGTTAGGCTCTGTGGATGACCGCCGCAGCGCCGGTCCCGGCCGGGTGGACGGCGACGACCCTCGGCGCGCTGGGCCGGTATGTCAACGGCCGCGGGTTCCGGCGCGGCGAGTGGTGCGACTCCGGCCGGCCGATCATCCGCATCCAGAACCTCACCGGGTCCGGCGAGCGGTTCCACCACTTCCGCGGCGACGTCGACGAGCGGCACGTCGTGCGCGCCGGGGACCTGCTCGTGTCCTGGTCCGCGACGCTCGGCGCCTACCTGTGGGACGGCCCGGAGGCCGTCGTCAACCAGCACATCTTCAAGGTGGAGTCGCGCATCGACCGGCGCTTCCACAAGTACCTGCTGGACTTCAAGCTCGGCGAGCTGATGCGGCACGCGCACGGCTCCGGGATGGTGCACGTCACGCGGTCCCGCTTCCACGCGCTCCCGGTCGCCGTCCCCGGCCCCGACGAGCAGCGGCGCATCGCCGGCCGCCTCGACGACCTCCTCCGCCGGCTCGCCGTCGCCGACGCGCACCTGGCCGCGGCGGCGGGCAACGCGGCGGCGCTCGTCGAGGCGGCGCTGCTGTCCGGCGGCGCGGTGGCGACCGCACCTCGGCACGCCCTGGCGGAGGTGCTCGCGGCGCCCCTTGCGAACGGGCGGTCCGTGCCGACCCGCGACGGTGGGTTCCCGGTGCTGCGGCTCACCGCCCTGCGGTCCGGCCGGGTGGACCTCGGCGCGCGCAAGGGCGGCGCGTGGACCGAGCGGGAGGCCCGGCCGTTCCTGATCCGCCGCGGCGACTTCCTCGTGTCCCGGGGCAACGGCAGCCTGCGCCTGGTCGGCCGCGGCGCCCTGGTCGACACCGAACCCGACCCGGTCGCCTACCCCGACACCGCGGTGCGGATCCGGGCCAGACCCGAGTTGCTCGAGCCCCGGTTCCTGGCCCTGGTTTGGGATTCGCCGTTGGTACGGCGGCAGATCGAGGCACTTGCCCGCACGACGGCGGGCATCTGGAAGGTGAACCAGAAGGACCTGGCGCGGATCGTGGTGCCGGTGCCGGACCTCGCCCGGCAGCGCGAGGCGTGCGCCCGCGCCGACCGCCTGGAAACGGGCCGCCGCAGGCTCGACGCGGACCTCGCGACGGCCCGCGGGCGCTCCGCGGAGCTGCGCCGCGCCCTGCTGGAGGCGGCGTTCACCGCCCGGCTGCGCACGTGAGGAACCGGCCCGGCTGCACGTGAGAACCGGCCCGGGGTCGCACCCCCGGGCCGGAGGCCTCGCAGTGTTACTGGATGATCTCGCAGCCCTTGACGGGCGCCTTGCCCACCGTCAGGTTGACCGCCGAGCCGCGCCGCACCAGCGTGTTCGCGTCGGGGTCCTGGTCGACGACCCGGCCCAGGTTGGCGCAGTCCTCGACGCCGGTGACGGCGCCGACCTTCAGGCCCGACAGGTTGATGAGCTTCCCGGCGTCGTCGAGGGTCTCACCCTGGACGACGGGGACGCGCACGAAGAGCACCGGCGGCGCCGGATCGGTGGAGCGTGCGTGCGCGGCCGGCGCGACGGCAAGGGATGCCGCGGCGAGCGCGATCGCGAACAGCCCGGCGCGGAGTGGATGACGCATCGTGTTGCCTCCTCATGTCCGTGTGGATGCCCCGAGTGTGGGCAGCGCCACTGACGCGGCCCTGATGTGCGGCTGACAACCGGTCACATCCCGAGGGCCGGGCGGGTCACGCTGGTGACGACGCACCGAGGTACACAGGCAATGAACGAAGACGAGTGGCTGGCACAACGGTTCGAGGAGCACCGCGGGCGGTTGCGGGCGGTGGCGTACCGGATGCTCGGCTCCCTCAGCGAGGCCGACGACGCCGTGCAGGAGGCGTGGCTGCGGCTGAGCCGGCACGCCGGTGACACCGGCCGCGACGAGATCGACAACCTCGGCGCCTGGCTGACCACGGTCGTCGGGCGGATCTCGCTCAACCTGCTGCGCTCCCGCGCGACCCGCGGGGAGGAGCCGTTGGACGGGCGCGTGCCCGACCCGGTCGTCAGCCCGGCGGCCGGCGGCGACCCCGAGCACGAGGCCCTCGTCGCCGACGCGGTCGGCCTGGCGCTGCTGGTCGTGCTCGACACCCTCGAGCCGGCGGAGCGGCTGGCGTTCGTGCTGCACGACATGTTCGCGCTGCCGTTCGACGACATCGCGCCGATCGTGGGCCGCACCCCGGCCGCGGCGCGGCAGCTCGCCAGCCGGGCCCGCCGGCGGGTCCAGGGCGCCGCCGCGGTGCCCGACGCCGACCTGCCCCGGCAGCGGGAGGTCGTCGACGCGTTCATGGCCGCGTCCCGGTCCGGCGACTTCGAGGCGCTCGTCGCGGTCCTCGACCCCGACGTGGTGCTGCGCGCCGACTACGGCGCCCACCTGCCGTCGGCGGTCTCCGGCCACCTGCGCGGCGCCGAGGTCGTGGCCCGCCAGGCGCTGCTGTTCTCCAGGTACGCCGGGTCCGCCCGCCCCGCCGTGGTCAACGGCGCGGCGGGGATGGTCACGTCCCCGGACGGCCGAGTCATGTCGGTCATGGGCTTCACCATCCGCGGCGGCCGCATCACCGAGATCGACATCGTCGCCGACCCGGAGCGGCTGGCCGCCCTGGACATCGCACCCTGACCAATGGGTGCTACCGCGGCTGGTCGGACGCCTTGCCGCACCAGTCCAGCGTGCGGTCCGGGTTGACGTCGTCGATCCGGACCGTCCAGGTGCGGCCGTCGGTCATGGCCAGCTCCAGCCGGTTGGCGTCGGTGAACCTGGCCGACGCCACCCGGACGGCCGGGATGTCGCGGGCGGGCGAGGAGTCCTGGGCGGGCGACCGGCCGTTGACGCGGTTCGGGTCGGCGCCGCCGTCGGTGCACGCCACGTCGGTCCTGCCCTCCCGGCCCGGCCAGCCGGTGGTCCGCAGCCGGTAGTGCCGCTGAGCGGCGCCGGGATACCGGTTGTAGGTGTCGTGCACGACCAGGGACAGCCCGCCGCCGGGCGACCGGGTGACCAGCGTCGCGGCGGTCCGGCCCGGGTGGGCGCCCGGCTCGCCGATGCCATCGCGGACGACGTTCTCCGCCGCGCCCAGGCAGATTGTGAAGAGCGCCACGACCGTGTTGATCACCATGACCACCCGGGCGAGTGGACGGTGGCGCAGGCCGAGCAGCGCGGCGCCGCCGATGACTGCCAGTGCCGCCGCGACCACCGTCATCCACCGCACGGGGAGTTCGAGGGGCACGAACGCGACGAACCGCCACGACGTCCTGGACGCGGTCCACAGCCCGGTCGCGACAGTGGCGAGCGCGGCCGTGGCGAGCACGGTGAGGGCGAGCGCGACCCGCCGCCGAAGGAGTCCGAGCGCCGGCCGGGCGTCGGCGCCGGCCCAGAGCACCCGGTGGTCGTCCTCGTCGGGCGAGGTCACCGGAGCCGGACCGGTCGTCATCTGATCGCGCCAATCCGGGGACGTGGGCCGGGACCGCGTGCCGGGAGGCCGACCTGGCGTCCCCCCGGCGCGCCGTCATGCTCCGTTCATCGTCGCGGGTCAGCCGGTCGGGGACAAGACCCGATCGCGTTCCACAGTGGACTTACGGGCGCGGAACGCGAGCAGCAGCAGTACACCACCGGCAAACGCGACGACAGCACCGGTGGTCGCCGTGATGTGCAGTGCGGTCATGAAGGCGTCGTCGGCCGCGGCGGCCAGGTCGGGGCGGTGCAGCTGCTCGGCGACGGCGCGGGTGTGCTCGGCGGACGGGGCGGCGGCGTCGCGGGCCGACGGCGGCAGCCCGGCCAGGGCCGGCGCGATCCGGTCCCGGTACGTGCTCGCCAGGATCGTGCCCAGCAGCGCGATGCCCAGGACGCTGCCGACCTGCCGGACCGTGTTGTTCACCGCGGAGCCGGCGCCCATCCGGTCCAGCGGCAGCACCGCGATGACCGCGGCGACGGTCGGGGCGATCGCCATGCCCATCGCGGTCCCGCTGATGAACCCGACGGTGCAGAACCACAGCAGCGGCGTGTCGAGGCCGAACGTGAGGTTGGCCAGGAACCCGGCGGCCACCACCAGCAGCGCCCCGCCGCTGACCAGGCCGACGCCGAAGCGCTTCGCCAGCCGCGCGCCGAGACCGGAGCCGACCGCGACCCCGATCGCGCCCGGCAGGAACGCCAGGCCGGTGTCCAGGGCCGACATGCCGCGGGCGCCCTGCAGGTAGAAGTTGCCGTAGAACATCTGCCCGGTGATGCCGAAGAAGAGCGCGGCGAGGGCGAGGTTGCCGGCGCTGAAGCGCCGGTTGCGGAACAGCCGCGGGTCGAACGACGGCTGCTTCGACTGCCATTCGACCACGGTGAACAGTGCGAGGACCGCCACGCCGCCGAGCACCGGCGCCCACACCTGCCAGCGGGTCCAGTCGGTGTCCTGGCCGGCCTCGATCAGCCCGTACGCCAGCAGCGCCAGACCGCCGGTCGACAGCAGCAGGCCGAGCGGGTCGGGGCGGCGCCGCTGCACGAGCTTGGGGTTCGGCACGACCAGCAGGACACCCACGAGCGCGACCGCGACGACCGGGAGGTTGACGAGGAACACCGAACCCCACCAGAAGTGATCGACGAGCACCCCGCCGAGCAGCGGGCCGAGCGCCACGCCGACGCCGCTGGACGCGGACCAGGCCGCGATCGCGCCGGCCCGCCGCTCGGCGGGGAACGTCGCGCCGATGATCGCCATCGAGGTCGGCATCATCATCGCCCCGCCGAGCCCCATCAGGCCGCGGGCCAGGATCAGGCCGGTCGCGTCGCCGGCCCAGGCGGCCCAGATCGACGCGGCGCCGAAGACGGCGAGCCCGGCGACGAGGATCGTGCGGTGCCCGTAACGGTCGCCGAGCGCGCCGGCGGCGAACAGCGCGGTGGCGAACAGCAGCGCATAGGACCCGACGGCCCACTGCACCTCGCCGGGGGTCGCGCCGAGACCGGTCCGCGGGTCGGCGATGCGCTCCAGGGCGATGCCGAGGATGGTCGTGTCGATCCAGATCAGCACCGCGGCGAACACGAGCACCGACAGCACGCGACGTTGCTGGGGTAGATTGATTGACAGGTCCCTGACGGTCATACGCTCACTCTGGCAAGAATGTCAGGTCCCTGTCAATAGTGCCCGCAGCGCACAATGGTGCGGTGAGTACCGAAGAAGCCTGCTCGACGTTCCTGGTCCGGCACGCGTGGCTGAGCCTGCGCGGCGTGGTCGCCGAGGCGCTCGTCGAGCACGACCTCTCCGTGGCGCAGTTCGCCTCCCTGCTCCTGCTGCGGGAGTCGCCGGGCATGTCCGTCGCCGACGTCGCCCGCAAGGTCTCCACCGCCCGCCAGTCGGCCAACGAGATGCTCGGCGGCCTGGAGCGGGCCGGCCTGGTCGAGCGCCGCCAGCACCCCACCGACCGGCGCTCCCAGCAGATCGAGCTGACCCCCTTGGGTCTGGCGCGCCTGGAGGCCGCCCTGCCGACCGTCCAGGCCGTCGAGGAGCGCCTCGCCGCCGGGTTCAGTGCGGCGGACCTGGCCGTCGTCTCCGCCTGGCTGCACCGCATGGCAGGCGCCTCATCCGGGATCAATGAGGAGATTTCGACGCTCTGACCTGGACATTTTGTGCTCCAGGTCACACCATGGAGGGACTGACGACGTAACCGCGGCGGAGGTGCGTCCCATGGAACTGCTCGGTGGCATCCAACGGATAGAGCACGCAATACAGACGCCGGCCGGGGATCCGGCGTGGCGACCGGCGGTCAGCCAGGCCGTCGCCCAACTCAAAGCGGCGTTCGCCGCTCACGTCCGGGAGACTGAAGGCCCGTCCGGACTCTACGCAGGCGTCCTCGGTGACGCGCCCCGGCTCGCCCGGGGGCTCTACGGGCTCGTCGGCGACCACGAGACCGTCTGGGAGGCCCTGGACGACCTCGAGGGGCACCTCGACGAGATCGACGGGTTTGACGGAAAATCGGGGTCGTTCGGCTACCGCCACGAGGTGGTCTGCCAGGACGCGGCCCGTCTGATCCGTGAGGTGTGGCAGCACCGGCAGCGCGGCGCCGACCTGCTCTACGAGGCCTACGACACCGACCTCGGCGGCGAAACCTGACGGTCCCATTACAGGACCAGCCGGTTCGTGCCGGGCGCAGCGGCGCGCTCTAGGCTCGAACGATGGGACAGCGGGTGCTGGTGGTCGACGACGACCCGACGGTCAGCGACGTCGTGCGGCGGTACCTGGAGCGCGAGGGCTTCACCGTGGAGCTGGCCGGCGACGGACAGCAGGCGCTCGACGCGTACGGCGCCGACCGGCCGGACCTCGTGGTGCTCGACCTCATGCTGCCCGGCATCGACGGGCTGGAGGTCTGCCGCCGGCTGCGTGAGCAGGACCGCGCCCTGCCCGTCATCATGCTCACCGCCCTCGGCGAGGAGTCCGACCGCGTCCTCGGCCTCGAGATCGGCGCCGACGACTACATCACCAAGCCGTTCTCACCCCGCGAGCTGGTCCTGCGGGTCCAGTCCGTGCTGCGCCGCTCCGGGGCGGCCCCCGCCACGGTCGCCGAGTCGCTGCAGGACGGTGACCTGCGCGTCGACGCCGCGCGGCGGACCGCCACCCTCCGCGGTCGCGAGCTGGCCCTCACCGTCCGCGAGTTCGACCTGCTGGTCTTCCTGATGCGCAACCCCGGCCGGGTGCTGCGCCGCACCGAGCTGCTCCAGCAGGTCTGGGGCTGGACCTTCGGCGACCAGTCGACCGTCACCGTCCACATGCGACGCCTGCGGGAGAAGGTCGAGGACGACCCAGCGCAGCCGCGCCGCATCCTCACCGTGTGGGGCGTCGGCTACCGGTACGAATATGCCTGACGTCCTCGCCACGTTCCTGATGGCGCTCGGCGGGTCCCTGGCCGTCGCCGTTGCCGGGCTGCTGATCCTCCGCGGGCCGCTGCGGGGCCGCTCCGTCACCGCGCACATCGCGGTCCTGCTGCTCGTCACCGTCCTCAGCGTGCTCGCCGGCATCCTCGGCGCCTCGATGCAGATGTTCATCTCCGACCACGACCTGCACGTGCTGCTCATCGTCGTCGGCACCGCCGCGACCGTCAGCCTCGCCGCCGGGCTCTGGGCCGGCCAGCGCCTCGCCAGGGCCAGCATGTGGGCCGCGGAGGCGCGGATGCGCGAGCGGGAGGCCGAGGCCCGGCGCCGCGAACTCGTCGCGTGGGTCTCCCACGACCTGCGGACCCCCCTCGCCGGGCTGCGCGCCATGACCGAGGCCCTCGAGGACGGCGTCGTCGCCGACCCTTCGACGGTCGCGGACTACCACCACCGCATCAGCGCCGAGACCGAACGGATGGCGGCCCTCGTCGACGACCTGTTCGAACTGTCCCGGATCAACGCCGGCGCGCTGCGGCTGACCCTGTCCGAGGTCCCCCTCGGCGACGTCGTCTCCGACGCGATCGCCTCGGCGACCCCCCTCGCCGCCGCGGCCGGCATCACGCTGGTCGCCTCACCCTCCAGCGGCTGGCCGACCGTGCGGGGATCCGTCCCGGAGCTCTCCCGCGTGGTCAACAACCTCATCCGCAACGCCATCCGGTACACGCCGCCGGACGGGACCGTGGAGGTCACCGGCGGGCAGGACGCCTCCGGCGGGTGGCTGGCGGTCAGCGACACCTGCGGCGGCATCCCGGAGGGCGACCTGCCGCGGGTGTTCGACGTCGCGTTCCGTGGCACCCCGGCGCGCACCCCGACCCGCGACGCCGGCGGCGGGCTGGGGCTCGCGATCGTCCGCGGGCTGGTCGAGGCCCACCACGGCGCCGTGGACGTCGCGAACGTCGACGACGGGTGCCGCTTCGTCGTGCACCTGCCGGCTGCCGCGTAGGCGGGGGTCGTCGTCAGACGGCCGGGCCGTCGTTCAGACCGGCGGGCCGTCGTTCAGACGGGCAGCCCGTCCAGAGCGTGCTGGCAGGGGTCGTCCGGGTGCTCCGGCAGGGCCGGGATCACGTCCAGCAGCACCGCCCGCAGGCGCTCCGTGTTGGCCGCGAACACCGCGAACACCTCGTCCATCGTCACCCCATGATCACCCTCGACCCCGGCGTCGAGGTCCGTGACCAACGCGATCGACGTGTAGCACAGCGCCAGCTCCCGGGCCAGGACCGCTTCAGGGTGCCCGGTCATGTTCACGACAGCACCACCCATCGCGGTGAACCACCGCGACTCCGCCCGCGACGAGAACCGCGGCCCCTCCACGACGACCATCGTGCCGTCCGTGGTTTCGATCCCGTGCTCCGCTGCAACTTTCTTGACCGCGGCCCGCCCGTTCGCGCAATACGGGTCGGCGAAGTTCACGTGCACCGCACCCGTGTCATAGAACGTCTGCACCCGCCCCGACGTCCTGTCGATCAGCTGGTCCGGCACCACGAACGTGCCCGGCCCCAGCTCAGGCCGTAAACCACCGACCGCACACGGGGCCAGGACCTGCCGCACCCCGATCTCCCGCAACGCCCACAGATTCGCCCGGTAGGGAATCCGGTGCGGCGGAAACCGGTGGTCCTTGCCGTGCCGGGGCAGGAACGCCGTGCGCCGCCCACCGACCGTCGCCACCGTGACCGGGTCCGACGGCGCGCCGAACGGCGTGTCGAGCACATGTTCCTCGGCGTCTTCCAGCAGCGCATACAGCCCTGAACCACCGATGACGGCAACGTCGGCGAGTGAGGTCACGCAACAGACCCTAACCGCGAGGGGCGGGTCAGGCTAATGTGCGAGACATGACGCTCGCACCCCGCCTCGCGACGATCGCGGTTCTCAACCGCGCGGCCGGTCATGTCTGCTGGTGGGGCTGATGTCTTCATACGGGGATCTCGGTGGGATGGAACAATTCCGCCCGTCCGGCGGCGACTCCGGCTCCTCGGGCGGCTCATCGTCCGGGGGTTCTTCATCGGGGGGTTCCTCTGAGCCCACAGGTGGGATATTCGGCGCGCCCACCGGGCGGGGATCACCACGGCCGGGGAGCTCCAGCACCGGACGGGGCACGTCGAAGAAGCGGCGAGGGAGGGCGATGGAGTCGTTGACCGGCCGGCTGCTGGTGGCGACGCCCGCGCTCCGCGACCCCAACTTCGAACGCACCGTCGTCCTCGTCGTCGCCCATGAAGAGGGCGGCGCCCTCGGCGTCGTGCTCAACCGCGCCACCGAGGTCCAGGTCGCCGACGTCCTCGGCGGCTGGGGCGCCCTCGCCGGCGAGCCTCCCGTCGTCTTCGAAGGCGGCCCCGTCCAGCCCGAGGCCGCGATCTGCCTCGCCCGCACCCGCCCAGGCGTCGAGGACCTCGCCGGCTTCAACCGCGTCTCCGGCGCCGTCGGCACCGTCGACCTCTCCGGCGACCCTGACCTGCTCGTCGCGGGCGTCGTCGGCGTCCGCGTCTTCGCCGGCTACGCGGGCTGGTCCCCGGGCCAGCTCGAGCGCGAGATCGAAAGCGGCTCCTGGTTCGTCTTCGACGCCCTCCCCAGCGACGCCTTCGCCCCCCGCCCCGACGACCTCTGGCAGATGGTCCTGCGCCGCCAGGGCGGCCTCATGGCAGCGGTCGCCCACTACCCGGCAGACCCGACGCAGAACTAGATACCCGCTGTGAGACCCCGTCAGTGGTTGTGTACTATTCCGTGAGTGCCCGCGAGACCGGGGCACGCAGATGGGGACGTGGCGCAGCTGGTAGCGCACCACACTGGCAGTGTGGGGGTCAGGGGTTCGAGTCCCCTCGTCTCCACTCCATCAATCGGCGCATTCTGCTCACGGCGGAGTGCGCCGTTTCGCGTCTGGTGATGTCGTCGTTCCCCGCGCACGGGCTCCGCCCGCGCTCCCCGGTGGGGGAGCTTCGCTCCACCCACACCCCCTCAAGACCCGTAGCGGCGCCGATGTGTTGGGTTGAGTGCTGTTGTCTCGGTGCGGCGGTGGTACGGGGTGTGCCTGCGGCCGGTCGGCCCAAAGCGCTTGATTGCACTTTGAGCCAGGGGGCCGGTCCGGGGCCTGGCGGCCTACGCGGCTTCTGTGGTGTTGGGATGGCGGGCCAGCCATTCCGCCACGGCTGTTCTGATGATGCCGGAGCGACCCTCACGGTCGCGGCCTGCGGCGGCGTCTAGGGCGTCGACCATAGCGGCAGGCATCTTGAGCGACACCATCCTGCCCACCGCGGCGCCTGTCTCATCGACCTGCACGAACTGGCCTTCAACCGGCCGGCCGGAGCCGACGAGGCCGCTCGTGTCGTTGCTGGCGAACCATTCGGCGACCTGGTCGTCCGTCATGCTGTTCAGGTCAGGCTGTTCCATCACGCTGCTCCCGTCTGCTTGGCCCATTGTTCGATCTCTTCGAGCGTTGCCAACCGTGCGAAGCGGATCCGCCACACGAACGAGCCGTCGTCGCGGATCAACAGGGTGCGAATGAGCCGGGACGTTCCTCGGCTCGGAGCGGTCACGGCCAAGCGCAACTCGCTGAGCTCGACCCGGCGCTGCTCGCCCTCGGTCCGCACCAGCGCCTCGGCCAGGTCAGCGGCGGTCAGGCCGTCCCGCAGGTCGGCCTCGGGCCGCTCGCCCGCCTTTGGCATGCGCCAGAGGATCTCGCTCACGTATTAAGAGTAATACGCTTATGACCCGGGGAAGCGGCGGATCCGGGACGAGTCGTTCGTGGATGGCAAGACTTCCTCAGGATCTGCCAGGGTGGGATCGATCCGGCCGTTCTCGGGCGTCAAATACAGGCACGGCCGACGCGGTCGCTGGAGCGCAGGGAAGGTGACGACCGATGAGCGCACAGCCCAAACGCATCCCGGGTCAGACCAACGCTGATTACAACGGCGGCCCCGACCCGAATCTGCAGTTCCTCGGCACTCATTCCCTGGTGGACGGCGGCGACCCGTCGTGGGTGGGCCGCCTCTACAACGCCATCGCGGACCGCCTCGCCGCCCGCCGCAATCGCCATTGAACCGCCACACGGTCGCCGCGTGAGCATGGTGACCCTGGCCCGGCTGACCGAGGTCGACCACGCTGACCTGATCGAACTCATGAACGATCCCCGGGTCCGCCGGCACATGCCGCTCGCCACCGGCAGTTTCGGCCGCGAGGACTGCGCCGCCTGGCTGGCCGCCAAGGAGGCCATGTGGCGTGACCACGGCTACGGTCCGTGGGCGTTCCTGGTCGACGGCGCGTTCGCCGGCTGGGGCGGCCTGCAACCGGAGGGCGACGAGGTCGACCTGGCCCTCGTGCTGCGCCCGGCGTTCTGGGGTCACGGGCGGGCGATCGCCGAGCGGGTCCTGGCCGAGGCGTTCGGCCCGCTCGGCTTCGACGACGTGACCGTGCTGCTGCCGCCCACCCGGGGCACCGCCGCCGGCGTGCGACGGTTCGGGTTTCGCCCCGACGGTGAGGTCGAGGTCGCCGGCCGGACGTTCCTGCGCTTCCGGATCAGCTCCGCACCCCGCTCAGAGTCCCCATAGGAACTGGGTCGCCCACTCCGGTTCCCTCATGCGGACAAGGCATCGCTGGTGAACGAGTGGTTCGTTCACCAGCGATGCCTTTGGGGTTTCGGGTCAGGGGTGGTAGGCGCGGATCTGGGTCTGGCCGTTCACCGGGATCGACTTGCTTTCCTGGTTGCCGGCGTAGTCGAGTTCGACGTCGGTGGACGTCTTGGTGACCTTGATGGCGAAGAGGCGGTCGGCTCCGGTGAGGATGACCTCGATCGAGCCGTTGGGGGGTGGGGTCCGGCCGAGGTCGACGTCTTTGCCGGTGGTCATGTCGACGATCTTCATCGCGTTGCGGACCGTGGTCGGGTCGCTGTTGCGGAAGCTGACCCCGACGTAGCGGCCGTCGTTGGAGATGCTTTGGACGGAGAAGCCACCGGTGCAGCAGTTGATGTCGTACGGGACTCGCTTGACGACGGTGCCGGTCGCGGTGGCGACGACGATCGAGTTCTGTTCGCCGTAGGCGACGTAGGCGCCGTTCGCCGACCAGGCCAGGTAGTCGCCCCAGGCCGCTGGTGCGGGGGTGGATGCGCCGGTGCTCACGTTGACGATGTTGACGCCGGTGTCGCGCGCCGCGCTCACGACCAGCTCACGCGAGTTGGGCATCCATTTCGGGCCCGAGCCTCCTTCGCATCGGACCGGGCCGCCCGCGACGACCTTCTGTCCGCCGCCCTGCAGTGATGCCACGACGAGCGCCCCGCCACTGCTGCCCCGGGTGTCGCCCTCGACCCACGCGACCTGGGTGCCGTCGGGTGAGAACACGATCGACTGGCGTGCGCAGTCGTAAGGGCCCGCTTCCCCTTGCAGCGTCGCCGTGCGCAGCGTGCCGCCGGCCAGCACGTTGATCTTGATCGGTTCGTTGCTCCCGCTGACCGCGCCGGTCAGGTAGAACAGCGTGCCGGGCAGCGACGACTTCCCGCTCGACGACGCCCACGGACCCAACGTGAGTCTGGCTGAGACGTCCGCCGCCCCCCGCGTGGGGGACGTTTCGGGGCCGGCGGTCTGGCTGGTCGGGGCGGTGGTAGGTGTCGCACCCGGCTCGGCGGTGCCGCCCTGCTGGGGTGCCATCGCGAAGGCGACGCCGCCGGCCGCGACGACCACGACGGCCGCGAGCGAGACCAGGACGTTCCGGCGCTGCGTCTGCCGCCTGGAGCCGAGGATCACCCGGTCGTGGAGGTCTACCGGATTGGCGAGTTCTGCGATCTCGGCGAGGTCGGTGTGGAACCGCTGGGAATTGATGCTGTTCATCGGGCCACCCTCGTGAAGTAGAACTCGTCCAATTCCGGCGCGATTGTGCGGAGCCGCGCCAATGCTTTCGCTGTCTGGCTCTTGATGGTGCCGACCGAGACCCCCATCAGATCGGCGGCCTCCGTCTCGGTGCGGTCCTCGAAGAATCGCAGCACCAGCACCGCCCGCTGGCGGTTCGTCAGTCGCAGCAACGCCGCTTGCAACGTGATCCGCACCGCCGTGATCGTCGCGTGGTCACCGTCGCCCGAACCGGGCCGCCGGGAACCGCGCATCGTTTCCGTCACGTCGCCGGCCAGCGACTCCGCGACCTTGCCCCGCCGCCACCAGGCGACCTGCAGGTGATACATGACTTTCCGTGTGTACGCCTCCGCGTTGCCGGCGTGGTGCAGGCGCCGCCAGGAACGGTGCGTGCTGATCAACGCGTTCTGCACCAGATCCTCAGCCAGATGCTGATCCCCGGTCAGGAGAAACGCCGATCGCAACAGCGACGACGACCGAGCCCGTACAAACGCATCGAACTCGGCGGCCAAAGCATCCACGCCGACAAACCTCTCTCTGTTCGAATTGGCCAAATGCAATGGATCTGTGTTGGCGACAGCCGCTGACGACGCTCCCACCACGGCCCTCCTTTCTAGGTCGATGACTGGGTAGGCGCCGGCCGGCATCCCCGAGGTGTTGTGCGTTGATAGATGCAAGTCGAGCCGTAAACCGTTGCCGTCGCCGGAGGGTCTTTGTCAGGCGTCGTTGTCCGGAAACCGACGCGGCCCGCCGCGCACGGCTTCGCCGCGCCCTTCGGCAGGCCTGAGGACCGCCGCTACCTGGCGTTCCGGTCCTTGACCGTGGCGACGCGGGGGATCGGGGTGCCGGTCGTAGGGCCCGACAGGCTTCAGCCATTGATCGCGAGCTTGGCGGGACCGGTGGGGGAGGGCAACTGCGGGTCCGTGGTGTGACGGGTCACCCCGGGTTGCGACCTTCACCCGGAAGGGGCATGTTGGAGTTATGTACGTCGTTGCGCCAGCCAGTCGTCTGCGGCGTGGCGTGCGACGGCTGGCGCTTGCCCTCTGCGCGTTGATCCTCGGTGCCGGGTTCACCCCGGCGCTGCCGCCGTCCACTGTGGACCGTCCGGTGGTGTCTGTCGCGGCGACGGCCGCGGCAGCGGCGGCCACGGCACCGTCGGCGGTGCGTCGATCGTCCGTGGGGGTGCCGGCAGCGCTGCGGTCCGGCCCGGTATATCCGCAGGCCGTCGGTGGCGCTGGTCGTACCATGGCGGCTTTTGCTCTTGCTCTTGACGGTGTCACCGTGGGCTCGGTCGCCGGACGCGCCCCGCCCCGCACCTCGGCCTGAGAAGCATTTTCCCCTCTCGCCGCTCGATCCCCCCTCGAGGTGCATTCATGGACGCCGCTCTGCAGGACCTTGCTCACGGAATGCGCGAGGCGCTCGCCATCTGGGGTGCGCTGCTCGCCGCAGTCGTCATCACGTTCGCCATCCTCACCTTCCTGTCCAAGCGCCAGGGCGCCGCGGCCGGCCCGTCGTGGTGGGCCAGGCTGCGCAAGGCCGTCCGCGACCCGGAGGCCGCCCGGGAGCGCCAGCTCGTGATCGAGCAGCGCACCAGTGAGATGCGGGAGTTGCAGCGGTACAGCGACGAGGTGACCGTCGCCGCCTCCCGGACCTCGGTGATGGCGGCTCGCCGCCGCGAGGAGTGGGAGGCCGCCCAGCGCACGCAGGAGGCGTCGTGGCGGGCCTACGAGGAGGCGGAGCAGGCGGTCCGGCGGTTGGAGCGGGCCAACGCGTTCCCGCTGACCGACGACGACCCGCAGACGCGCCGGCAGCACATGGTCCGCATGGTCAACGCCGCGCACCAGCGGGGCGAGATCTCCGCGGCGAACCTCGCCGACGCCCTCATGCACCGCAACGGCTGGGACCCCACCGAGCACCCGTTCGCCCAGCAGCTGCGGATGCGCCGGATCATCCGGGACCGGCTGTTCCGCGCGTACCAGCAGGCGTCCACCCTCGAACGGGAGACCGCCGCCGCCGCGGACCTGGCCGCGTCCTCGAAGCGCAGCCTCGATGACGAAGCCTTCAGCGCCACCCTCCAGGTGCGCTCCGCGCCGCGGCTGACCTCGCTGACTCCCTCTTCGGTGCGGTTTTAGCGTTCGAGACCGGCTCCGGCGAAACGGGTGGGACGCTTCGTAACGGTGGCGTTACAACCCAGGGAGCCGGTCATGGGCATTGAGCTGTCGATCATCGCGGGGCTCTGCTACGCCTCGTCGAGCGTCAACGCGACCGGCGCCGACCATCATCCGGTCACCGAGGACGAGACGGCCCTGTTCGGCCTGTCCGGCGACGCACTCACCGAGGCCGTCACCGCGTGCCTGGGCGAGCCGCCGGACCTTGCCCAGCTCGACGGGTTCCTGCACAGCTCGCACGACTGGTCCCCGGTCACCACGACCCTGGTCGTGCAGAGCGCCTCCGTCACCGGCGTCGGCTCCATGCCGGTCAGCCTCCCGCTGACCGGCACCGGCGCCCGCCTCACGCGCACCGCCACCCACCTGTGGTCCCCGGCGGCGGGCGTCAGCCCCACGGCACCGGTCCGGTACGCGATCACGTTCCCGGCCGGCGGCGCCGCCCTGGACTACACCCACGACTGGGGCACCGGCGCCGGCGAGGTCGAATCCGCGAGCGTGGACCTGCCGCCGGGCGACACCGGCGACGAGCTGGTCGCGCTGAGCATGAACCTCGGCGTCCGCGTGGTCTACGACGCCTACCTGTCCGGCGAGATCGCCGTGCACTACCGCGACGGGCACCAGGGCCACCGGTACTGGGCGCTGGACGTCGGCACCGTGATGGCGGCCGGCGGCCTGCTCAACGGCCGGCACTTCGCGGAGAACCTCAACATCCGCTACCACGCGAGCACCCGCGTCGTGCACGCCGACGCCGACGGCAACCTGAGCACGCTCGCGGGCCCCGGCATCCGCACCGGCGCCGACCTGGCCCTCACCGGCGCGTAACCGCCCGTCGCCCGCCGCTGGCGTCAGCGGCAGACGGCCCGGAACGCTTCGATCGCCGCGTTCACCGGCGCCTTGTCCGGCTTGGACTTCGCGTCGACGTACTTGTCGGCTATCGCGCCCATGGCGCCCGCGACGGCGTTGGCCGCCTCCGCCACCGGCCCGGTCACGCCGGTGATCAGCGAGGAGATCGTCGCCGCGCCCGCGGACCATTGGGCGCTGACCGCGTGATGCCCGGCCGGCGGCCCGATCGCCTCCGCCTCGGCGACCTTCGCCAGGGTGGTCTTGAGCTCGTCGTCGACGGGGGCGCAGACCGCCTTGGCGTCCGCGGTGGTGGTGTTCGGTGTTGCCGCCGCGGCGCTCCCGCCGGACTCCTTCTCACAACCCGCCGCCCCGCCGAGCAGGACGAGCACCGTGAGCAGTCTCAGTGCAGTCGCACCCATGGCCTTGGTTCATCCCCGTTCGTGTGCTGGTCCGCGGGAACCTACCAACGTCCCCCGGTTCCGCGCTGTCCCGCGCACCGACTTCGGTGCCGTGAACGTCGCGGGCGACCGTCGCACACTTCGGCGGTCGCCCGTGGGATTCGCTTCCGTTGCATGCACGAATCGAATGCCGGACGGGTCAGGGCTGCTTTTTCTTGGTGCAGGTCAGCACGATCAGGGCGTCCGCCGGCGCCTGTGTGCCGGGCGGCGTCGACTGCTTGGTCACCGTCCAGTTCGCCGCGATGATCACCACGGTGTCCTCGAGGTCCTGCGACCCGTACTGGATTTTCGTGAAGCCGAGCCGTTCGAGCTCGTCCATCGCCACCGCGGCGTTCTTCCCCACCACGTCCGGCATCGCCAGCACCGACGGCGAAGGCGAGGCAGGTGCCGGGTTGCCGCCGGCATTGGCCGTGAACTGCGTCGCGGCGGGCGTCGGCGCTGCGGCCTGTGGGTTCTGCTTGTTCGAGATCAGGCCGGCCACCGCACAGGCGGCGCAGATGACCAGGGCGAGCCCACCGGCGATGAGGCCGGCGATCAGCCCGGTGTTCGCCGGCCGCTTCGGCTTCTGGTGGGGTGGTAGAGGAAATGACTGCGTTGGAGATGCCACGGCCGGCAAGTGTCGTCGATCACGCCGTCATGACACATCAGCTGCCGACACCGTGAAGACCAGCCATTCGGCCTGCCGCAGGCCCGGAAAGGCCCTGGCGGCGCGGCTGCACAGCGAGCACCTCGAGGCCGGTCGGCGCGGTAGCCTGGCCGCCGTGGATCTGACCGTCATCCTCGGGCCGATGAAGAGTGGCAAGTCCCTCGAGCTGGTGAGCCTGCTGTCGCCGCTGCAGTTCACCGACGTGCGGCACCGGGTGTTCCAGAGCGCCCGGCACGTTCGCGACGCCGGTGTCGTGTCGCGCAGCGGTGCCGCCCTCGCGACGGTGAAGGCGAGTTCCCTGGCCGCGGCGCTGGACGACGACGTGGACGTGGTCGGCATCGACGAGGTGCACATGTTCGCGGTGTCGGACGTGGCGGTCGTGCGGACGCTGCTGGAGCGGGGCACCCGGGTCGTCGCCGCGGGCATCGACCTGGACCACCGCGGTGAGCTGTTCGCGCCGGTCAGGGCGCTGCTGGAGCTGGGCCCGGCGTCGGTGACCTACCGGCGGGCGGTGTGCGACGTGTGCCGGGGGTTCAGCGCCGTCTACACGCAGGTGCTCGAGCACGGCGAGCCGATGCTGCGGGAGCTGGCGCCGTCGACGGCGCTGCCGGACGACGGCACGTACACCTATGAGGCCCGCTGCCGCACCTGCGTGGTGCTGCCGTCGACGGTCGCGCGGACCTTGCCCCGGCAGAAGGAGACCGTGGTCTAGGCAGCGGCGGAGGCCAGGGCGAAGGACGGCTGGGCGACCGGGCGGCCGAAGTGGTAGCCCTGCGCGAAGCGGTACCCGAGCCGGTAGAGCTCCTGCGCCTGCTCCGCGGTTTCGACGCCCTCGGCGATCGCGTCCAGGTTGAGCCCGTCGCTGACGTTGATGAGCGCGGTCGCGATCACCGAGTGCCGGCCGGCCATGGTGATGTCGTCGACGAAGGACTTGTCGACCTTCAGGATGTCGACCGGGCAGGTCTGCAGCAGGCCCAGCGACGAGTGCCCGGTGCCGAAGTCGTCCAGGGCGATCCGCACGCCGAGCTCGTGCACCGCGTCGAGGGCCTCGATCGCCCGGCCGCCGCCGAAGACCGCGGTCTCCGTGACCTCGATCGCCAGGCGCTCCGCCGGAAACCCCGTCGCCGCCAGGACCGCGGCGACCACCTCCGGGAAGTCGGGCTCGGCGAGCTGCCGGGCCGAGACGTTGACGGAGACCTTGCCAGGGGCGGCGTCGCCGAGGGTGGCCAGCCACGTCGCGCCCTGCGAGCACGCCTCCAGCAGGATCCAGGCGCCGAGCTCGACGATCTGGCCGTTCTGCTCGGCGACGGGGATGAAGTCGGCGGGGCTCATGAACCCGAGCGTCGGGTGGTGCCAGCGGATGAGGGCCTCGACGCCGACGATCTGGCCGTGCGGGAGAGCCACGATCGGCTGGTACACCAGCTGGAACTGGCCCTGGTCGAGCGCTTCGCGCAGCTGGGCGCCGAGCTGGGCGTGCGCGGAGGCGCGCTGGTCGAGCTCGGGTCTGAAGCGCTGCTGGCGGGTCTTGTCCTCCTTCGCCGCGTACATCGCGACGTCGGCGCGGCGCAGCAGTTCGAACGGGTCGCAGGTGCCGGTGGCGTCGGCCACGCCGATGCTCGCCTGGACGAGCAGGTGCTGGTCGCCGGCGAAGACCGGCTCCTGCAGCGCGGTGGCGAGCTCGGAGACCATCGCGTCGGCGGCGACTGCGCCGGTGTCGGGCATGAGGACGGCGAACTCGTCGCCGCCGAGGCGGGCCACGACGTCGCCAGGGCGCAGGACCCCGCCGAGCCGCTTGCCGACGGCGGTGAGCAGCTGGTCGCCGATGGCGTGGCCGAGCCCGTCGTTGATCCGTTTGAAGTCGTCGAGGTCGATGAACGCGACCTGCGGCCCGGTGCCGGCGTCGAGCTCGTCGCGGATCAGCTCCTCCAGGAACCGCCGGTTGGGCAGGCCGGTCAGGTCGTCGCGCATGACCAGGTCGCTGAGCTGGTCGGCCTGGTCCTGCACCTTGCCGACGAGCCCGGCGATGCGGACCAGGACCAGCAGGAACACCACGACCGCGACCGCGCCGATGGCGAGCCAGTCGATGTCGCCGCCGTCCACCGCGCCCTGCAGCAACAGCAGCGCGGGCGCGATGAGCGAGCTGATCGCGAGGACCGCCAGCCTGCGTCTGGACAGCGCGGTCTCCACGGCGTCGGTCGGCTCGTCCATGCCGCGCATCGACGGGTGCAGGGCGGCGGCGCCGAGGCACACGTAGGACAGGAGCCAGCCGATCACGAGGAATCCGCCGGCGAGGATGTCGTACGTCGACACCAGCGAGTACGACACGTCGGTGGCGAACATCAGGGTCATGGCGACCGCGAGCAGCCAGAAGCTGGCCGTCTTCGCGGCGCGGCCGGCGAGCATCCGGGCCAGCAGCACCAGCAGCAGCACGTCGGCGGACGGGTAGGCCAGGGAGATCAGCCGCTGCAGGAGGGGCACGTCGGCGGCCTCGGCGACCGGCCGCATCACGAACACCCAGAACAGCAGGCCGGTGCCGGCGGCGGCGATGCACGCGTCGATCAGCCCGACGACGTCGCGGCCGTGCCGGCGCAGCAGCAGCCACAGCCCGGTCGCGAGGGGCGGGTAGGCGCCGAGGTAGAACACGTCGGCGAGGGAGGGGAACGGGCTGCGGTCCAGCACGTGCTGGTAGATGGCCCAGGTGACGTCGCCGAGGACCCAGGTGGCGAGGCCGCCGGCGAACCAGTACCACAGCGCCCGCCGGGGCGGCCGGTTGCGGCGTACGCCGAGCAGCACCATGGTGACCGAGGAGAGCCCGATGAGCTCGAAGCCGAAGTCGGCGACGTAGGTGTTTTCGGGCAGCAGTGGATAGGTGACCGCGGCGAGGCCACCGATCAGCAGCCAGACGAGCCACAGCCGCCTGGCGACCCAAGTCTCCACGCGTTGGTTATCGGCAGCCCTTCAGCCGCGGTTGAGGGCTCTGCTAGATAATACGTATTACCCTCTTGTGTTCCGGGTCTGGCTTTCCGAGACTCGGTCACATGCCACCTGTAACCCGCCGCCAGGTGCTGGCAGGAGCCGCCGGCGTAGCCGGCGCACTCGCCATCCCCAGCCTCGCGTCCGCCGCCGCCCCGGCCGGATTCCCCACCTACGCGTACCTCGGTCAGCCGCTGCCGGCGAACCTGGCCTACAACCCCACCGGGGAACTCATCTTCCCCTGCATCCGCGGGGTCTACGACAAGATCAGCGGCGCCCGCGGCCGCTACTACCTCTACTACGCCCCGCACGACGCGCCCGGCGGGATCTGCCTCGCCTACGGCAACTCCCTGGCCGGGCCGTTCACCGAGTACCCGGCGAACCCGATCATCAGCCGCACCTGGTCGCCGTACTACTCCGTCAGCCACGTCTCGTCGCCGCACGTGCTGTGGAACGCCGCGACCCGGCAGTTCTTCATGTACTACCACGGCGAGAACACCACGACCCGCCTGGCGATCTCCAGCAACGGGATCAACTTCACGTACTACGGCACCGTGCTGACCACCGCCGCCATCCCCAACAGCACCGAGGTGACCTACGCCCGGGTGTTCGAGCACCGCATCGCCGCGCTCGGCAACACCTACGTGATGGTCTTCATGGGCCTGGCCGGCAGCGGCCGGCGGATCTACTGGGGCTGGTCCAACGACGGCAAGTCCTGGCAATTCGACCCCACCCCGCTCGTCTCGCCCGCCGCCGACGGGCAGAGCGACCTGAGCGGCCCGCACCTGCTGTACCGCAACAACACCACCTACGTCGTCTACCACGGCAGCTCCGGCGACATGTTCCTCACCGAGGTCGGCAACAACTTCGACAAGGAGGTCCACCTCGGCGTCTTCCACGCCGCGCTGAGCGGCGCGCCGGATAACAACCGCTCCGCGGCGCCGTCGTTCGGCACCGACGGCGGCGTGCAGTACATGTTCTACGAGGCGGGCCAGCGCTCCGGCACGAAGATAGCGGTGGCGCGAGCCGTCTGATACAAAGCGGGGCATGCTTGCCTGGGGTGTCGACTTCACCACCGCTGAGTTACGGACCGGGGTCCGGCAGACCGACGGGTTCACCTGTGGACCCACCGTCGCCATGGTGGCGTCGGCGCTGCTGGACCCCAGCTACGCGGACGTCGTCGCCGACTACGGCGCCGAACAGCACCGCATCCACGCGGCGGCCAACCGGATCTGGCCGAAGAAACTCGGCACCACCCCATGGGGCGTCGCCGCGACGATCACGGCGCACACCGCGGAGCTCGGCACCCGGTACGGCTGGCGGTTCTTCCGCGGCCGCCGGGACCGGCTCGCCGACGTGACCGCCGCGGTCGACACCGGCTGGCCGGTCGCGATGCTCGTCGGCAAGGGCGTCCCCCGGCACTGGGTGCTCATCACCGCGCACCCGCAGGAGACCGTGCTGCGCTGCTTCGAACCGGGCTCCGGTCAGGTCCGCGACGCCACGATCGAGGAGATCCAGCAGCACCGGATCCCCCGGCTGGGCTTTCCGCGGGCGTACGCGCTGGTCCTGCCTACTGGCTGAGGCGGGCGAGCACCTTCTCCTTGGTGCGCTCCGGCAGCTCCTCGACGCCGACCAGGCGAGGGAGCAGCTCCGGCTCGGCCGTCAGCGCGCGGAACGCGACGCCGATCGTCACGTCGTGCGCGGGTGTGTGCACGACCTCGATCGCGTCACCGGCGCGGATCGTGCCGGGGCGCAGCACGCGCAGGTAGGCGCCGGGCTCGGCGCGCTCGGTGAAGCGGCGCATCCAGCCGGACTCGCCGAGCCAGGCGGCGAACGTGCGGCACGGGATGCGTGGTGCGCACACCTCCAGCAGCACCTCGCCGCCGATGCGCCAGCGCTCGCCGATGCGGGCGCCGGTCACGTCCAGGCCGGACGTGGTCAGGTTCTCCCCGAAGATCCCGCCGGGCAGCTCGCGGCCGAGCTCGGTGGCCCACCGGTCGAGGTCTTCCCGCGCGTAGGCGTAGACCGCCTTGTCCGGGCCGCCGTGCACGCGGACGTCGCAGATCACGTCGCCCGCGATCCCGGTCGGGGTGGTGCCCTGCGGTCCGGGCACCGTCACCAGGACCGGGCCGTCCACCGGGCGCTTGTCGATGCCCGTGGTGGGCACGCTCGAATGGTCGGTCGGGGTCGGGCTGCCGGCGTTGACAGAGATCAGGTAGGCCACGCGTCAGACGCTAGCGCCCGTCTGGATCGACCTTTTCGACAATCCCATGAAGTAGCCGTCTATCACGGAGGTGGTGGGCGCGTCCGGGCGGTCGGCGGCGCCGAGCGTGACGAACAGCGGCGTGTAGTGCTCGACCGTGGGGTGGGCGAACGGCATGCCGGGTGCCAGGCTCGCATACCGCGCCAGGGTGTCGACGTCGCCCTTGGCCAGGGCCTCGGCGGCCCAGGCGTCGAAGTCGGCGGACCAGCTGGGCGGGCCGCCGGCGCCGAGCCAGTGCTCGCGGCGCAGGAACGGCAGGCCGTGCGTCATGAAGCCGGAGCCGATGATCAGCACGCCCTCCTCGCGCAGCGGGCGCAGCCGCCGGCCGAGCTCGAGCAGCCGGTCGGGGTCGTGGGTCGGCAGGCTCAGTTGCAGCACGGGGACGTCGCCGAGGGGGTACATCACCATCAGCGGGACCCAGGCACCGTGGTCGAGGCCGCGGCTGCGGTGCTCGTGCACGGGCTCCGAGTCGGGCATCGCCGCGGCGACCCGCTGGGCGAGGGCGGACGCGTCGGGGGTGGCGTATTGCAACTGGTAGAAGTGCGGGGCGAAGCCGCCGAAGTCGTAGACCAGCGGGGTGCCGGCCGCAGTGCCGGAGACGCTCAGCGGCGCGGACTCCCAGTGTGCGCTGACGATGAGGACGGCCTTCGGCTTGGGCAGGCCGGCGGTCCAGTCGAACAGCTCCCGCATCCACGGGCCGTCCTCCAGCAGCGGCGGGGCGCCGTGGCTGAGGTAGATGCTGGGCAGCGCGCCGTCGGCAGGCGTCCAGGGGCGCTGGTCCCGGCTGGCCGGGATCGCGGTGGCGAGGTGGCGGTCCAGCTCGGGCAGTGTCGTCATGCATGGAATGTAGCAATTAGTTGAGCGCTCAACAATATGTCCGAGCTGTGGCCGCCGTCTCCTCCGGCGGCCGCAGTCGGCATGCGTCGCTGTTGGTGTGGGGTCGCTGTTGGCGTGTGGTCGCTGTCGTCGGGTGTGACCGCCGCTTCCGCGGCGGGGGCGTCCTAGGGTGTGGTGGCCGTCTCTGCGGCGCGGAGCAGGGCCTCGGCGACCGCTGGGGTTTCCTCGGCGCCGTATACGAGCAGCAGCTGCCGGTCCGGGCCACCGCGGCCGTCGGTGGCGGTGGCGTGCTCCACCACGACGCGGGCGGTGGTCAGCTGATCGCCGACCGCGACGTCCATCTCGGCAACGCCGATGTCGACCTGCCGGACGAAGAGTTCCTCCATGGCAGAAAGCGTGCCGCCCGCGCCGTGGCCGGGCGTCGCTCGCGGGGAGTGAGTCTCAGTGATGCGCGCGGGAGATGGTGGTCACCAGCATCGCGGCCTCGTGCAGGTGCGACTGCTCGGCCGCGGTCAGCGCCGGATCGGCCGCCCGCCGCCGCACCGCGGCCTCCAGCTGCGACAACGGGTTGTCCCGCGTGCAGGACAGGAGCACGTCGAGGAACACCTCGGCCCGCTCCGCGAACGCGTGGCCCGGCTCGATCGCCACCTGGGCAACGATCAGGGCGCTCATCGCCACGTCGAGCTCGGGCGGGCCCTCGGTGCTGTTGCGCCAGTCGATGACGACCGGGCCGCCCTCGGTCATCACCACATTTTCCGGGTGGAGGTCCAGGTGCAGGATCCTGGTGCCGGGGTCCTTCGCCGCGCGCACGCGCACCTTGTGCAGCCGCTCGAGAAGGTCGGCCAGGACCGTCCCGCCGTCGCGGAGGTCGAGCGAGCCGTCGGCAAGGGCCTGCAGCATGGTCGGCCCTTCGAGCCGCTCCAGGATCAGGTCGGCGCCGGTCGCCTCATAGACCCGGGGGACCGGATAGCCGTGATCGGCGACATACCGCATGACGGCCGCCTCCGCGGTCACGTCGCCGCCGAGCCGGTAGCGCCGCAGCACCCGCCGCTCGTCGAGGGCGTAGACGTCCGCGTCGCGACCGCTCGCCAGAAGTGCCGTCATGCACCCACCCTACTGGTTGCTCCTTACAACCAACCGTTCTCGTCGGCGAGCCGTACCGCTTCCGCGCGGGTCCGGGCGCCGGTCTTGCCGATCGCCGACGACAGGTGGTTGCGCACCGTGCCCTCCGACAGGCTGAGCTGCCCGGCGACGTCGGCGGCCGTGCCGCCCTCCCGAGCCGCCCGCAGCACGTCGGCCTCCCGCGGGGTCAGCGGGCTGTCGCCGCTGGCGAGGGTCTCCGCGGCCAAGGTCGGGTCGACCACCCGCAGCCCGGCGGCGATGCGCCGCACCGCGTCCGCGAGCTGCCGGGCCGGGGTGTCCTTGACCACGAACCCGGACGCGCCGGCCGCCATCGCCCGCCGCAGGTAGCCGGGCCGGCCGAACGTGGTCACCATCAGGACCTTGCAGCCGGGCATGGCCTTGCGCAGCGCGGCGGCCGCGGCGATGCCGTCGATCCCGGGCATCTCCACGTCCAGCAGGGCCACGTCGGGGCGGTGCTCGCGGGCCGCCGCGACGACCTCGTCGCCGCGCCCGACCTCGGCCACGACCGTGAGGTCCGGCTCGAGGTCGAGCAGCGCGGCGAGGGCGCCGCGGACGAGCGCCTGGTCGTCAGCGATCAGCAGCCGTATCGGACTCACGGTGGGATGCTGCCACACGAGGCTTCGGCACCTCCGGCTCATCGCGGGAGTCGGCGCCGTCGGCGTCGTCGTCGGGCAGCATGCTGCGCTCGTCGAACGGGTCGCCGCCGTCGAGCACCAGCGCCGCCCGGTCCCGGTCCAGCTCGCTCGACCATGCCCCGACCAGCAGCGTCGCGACCGCGTTGCCGGCGAAGTTGGTCAGCGCCCGGGCCTCGGACATGAACCGGTCGATGCCCACGATCAGCCCGACGCCGTCGGCGAGGGCCGGCTTGTGCGCCTGCAGGCCACCGGCCAGGGTGGCCAGGCCCGCGCCGGTCACGCCGGCCGCGCCCTTGGACGCCACGATCATGAACACCAGCAGCGACACCTGCTCGGCGACCGACAGCGGCTGGTTCAGCGCGTCGGCGATGAACAGCGACGCCATCGTCAGGTAGATCGCGGTGCCGTCCAGGTTGAACGAGTAGCCGGTCGGCACCGTGATCCCGACCACCGCCCGGGACACGCCCGCGTGCTCCATCTTCGCGATCAGCCGGGGCAGCGCCGACTCCGACGAGGACGTCGAGAGGATCAGCAGGAACTCCCGGCCGAGGTACCGCAGCAGCTTCAGCAGGTTCAGCCCGGTGACGAGCCGCAGCAGCGGGCCCAGGATCAGCAGGACGAAGATCAGGCAGGTGGCGTAGAACCCGAGCATGATCTGCGCCAGGCCGGCGAGGGCCTTCCAGCCGGTCGCGCCGACCACCGCCGCGATGGCGCCGAACGCGCCGATCGGGGCCACCCACATGATCATCGCGAGGACCCGGAAGACGAGCCGCTGCAGCAGCGAGACGCCGCGCAGGACGCGGTCGCCGTAGGGCATGGTCTGCACCGCGAACCCGACCAGCAGTGCGACGAGGAGGGTCTGCAGGACCGAGCCGCTGGTCAGCGACGAGAACAGGGTGGTGGGGATGACGCTGAGGAGGAATTCGACGGTGCCCTTCGGCGCCGAGCCCGCGGCCTTGTCCCCGGCCTCCCGGGCGGCGTCGGTGAGGTCGAGGCCGGCACCCGGGTGGATTAGGTTGCCGACGAGCAGCCCGATCGCGAGCGCCACCGTCGACATCACCAGGAAGTAGCCCAGCGCCAGCCCGCCGACCCGGCCGACCTTCGCCGCCTGGCGGATCGAGCCGATGCCCAGCACGATCGTGCAGAAGATGATCGGGCTGATCATCATCTTGATCAGGTTGACGAAGCCGTCACCGAGCGGTTTGAGCTCCTTGCCGAACTCCGGCCAGAGCAGCCCAACAGCGATGCCGGCCGCGACGGCGACGATCACCGCGAGATACAGGAATCGAGTCTTGTCGCGCTCCATGCCCGGACCATTGCCCAGAAGGCAGTGATCTGAATCACTGTTTCGCGGCGGGATCCGCCCGGTTCAGCCGGCCAGGCGGGTGATGGTCCGGACGGCGGCCGCGGTCACCCTGGCCGCGAACTCCAGGTCAAGCTTCTCGGGGGTGTCGGTGGCCGCGTGGTAGTCCGGGTTGCGGTATTCGGCGGTGTCGGTGACCAGCAGCGAGCGGCGGCCCGTCTCCCAGTAGGGCACGTGGTCGCTGCGCAGCACGACCTCCATCGCCTCGGTCGGCATGACCAGGGGGAACGTCGGCAGATCCGGCGCCGCCGCGGACGCGAACGCGTCGACCAGCCCGGCGGAGGCGGGGTTGGCGACCAGCGCGATGAAGTCACCGACGGTGGGCGGGTCCAGCAGGAACGACGGGGCCGACTGCGTCGCGGACGTCCGCCCGATCATCTCGAACACGATCGACTCCGTGTCGGGGGTGATCTGCCGCACGTGGGCGGCGCTGCCCTGGAACCCGTCCTCCTCGCCGCCGAACAGGCAGAAGCGGATCGTGCGCGCCGGCAGGTCCAGGTCACGCAGGGCGCGGGCCGCCTCCAGGACCCCGGCCACCCCGCTGGCGTTGTCGTCCGCGCCGGGCGTGCCGTCGACGGTGTCCCAGTGCGCGACCAGCTCGACCGCGTCGTCGGACGTCCCGCCCTCGATCTCGGCGACCAGGTTCACGTCGTGCAGCTCGCTGCCGTAACGCTCGACGCGCACGACAAGGCCGAGTGCGCTGAGCTCATCGGTGATGTACCGCAAGGTGGCGGGGACGCCGGGCAGGTCGCCGCAGCGCGGCCCATGAGCGACGAGCGCGGCGACGTGGGCGCGGAGACGGTCGGCGGAGATCATGGTCACCAGGATATGGAACAGCCCCCGAGGTTCCCGCGCTGACTGGCGCGGACCGGCTGGACTAACACCGGAAAGCCTCGGGGGCTGGGAAACTGTCTCGTATTCGCCGTGCCGCCACCCGGGCGGTCGCGCGTAATGCGAGTCCAGAGGACGGCGGCTAGCGGACAGTCACCTCACGAGTCCCATTGCTACACAACGTTGGACCACCTCCTTTCCCGTGTACGACCAACCTAGCCACGGGCGTTGAGGCTCTGCAACGGTTTTTCGGTAGCAAGCTGGTTGTCTTCCCGCTCCAGCCGCTTGATCAGCCGGCGCACGATCAGCAGCGGCACGATGCCGAACACGCCGAAGGAGATGTCCAGCACGGTCCACCAGCCCGGGATGCCACGGACCGGCCCGGCGAACAGGGCCAGGGGCACCACGCCGACGCACGCGATCATCCCGAACTCGATCACCCAGATGTTGCGCACCGGGTCACGCAGCGGCCCCCAGAAGGCGACCGCGATCACCAGGTGCGCGAAGGCCAGCCAGTCGGTGCCGTACATGATGAACGGGTAGCGGTCGTTGGTTTCGGTGATGCCCTGATCGACCCGCTGGATCCACGCGACGAGCGGGTCGGGCGCGACGCCGGTCCGGTCGAGCACGGACCGCAGCCAGTGCACCTCGTGCTCCAGGGGGAACGCGGTGACCCCGCTGGCGACCAGGCCGATCAGGAACAGCACGAGCCAGATGCGGATCTTGCGCCGGGTCGTCATGCCCGCAGCGTAGGTCCGTGTTTCGGGGTGCGGGGACCCTCGTCACGAGATCTGCACAACACGGCGGCGCCGCGCTCCCAAGGGGGTAGAAGCGCGGCGCCGCCTTTTCGAGAGGTTCAGTACCCGCCGTTGCCGCTGTCCCCGGTGACGGCCTGGGCCTTCTTCCCCTCGGGCGTGAAGGCGAACCACACGCCGCCCACGCCCTGTCCCTTGGTCTCGCCGACCTTCGTGTCACCGGCGAACCGGTACGCGGGCCAGCTGTTGATGGTCAGCTGCAGCGAGCCGTCGCCGCGGGTGACCTTGCCGATCAGCTTCTGGTCGACGCCCTCGATCTTCATGTTCTCCACGTACGGGACGTACGGCCACTTCGCCAGGCAGTCCGCCTCGCAGTTGGACTTCGGCGGCTTCGGGGTGTCCTTCTCGAAGCGGTACAGCGTCCAGCCCTTCCAGTCGGTCACCACCTTCCCGAGCGTGGCGTCCTCGTGGACCTTCACGCCGGCGACGTTCGCGGCGGCCGACGGCGCGGCGCTGGTCGCGGCGGCAGCGGCGGTCTCGGTGCCGGCCGCGGCGGCGGGCGCCTCCGCTGCCTGGTCCTGCTTGGTCAGGTCGATCGAGTCGCAGGCACTCAGCGAGAGGGCGGCAGCGGCGGCCACCGCAAGGGTCAGGACGATCTTCCGCATGTTCGTGTCTCCTTGTTCGCAGCGTTGCCCAGTGACACGGCGGGCGTCTCACCCCGGTTCGGCGGGCTGCGGTCGGCTGGCCGACAGCTACGCTTTCGGGCGTGAGTGATCCGATCGACGCCGAGGTGCTCGACTTCGCGCACCGCATGTTCGACCTGGCCCGCTCCGGCGCCGCCGGCGAGCTGGCCGCCAACGTCGACGCCGGCCTGCCGGTGAACCTGACCAACGACAAGGGCGACACGCTGCTGATGCTGGCCGCGTATCACGACCACCCGCCGGCGGTCGCCGCGCTGCTCGCCCGCGGCGCCGACACCGACCGCGCCAACGACCGCGGTCAGACGGCCCTCGCCGCCGCCGTCTTCCGCCGGTCCGAGGAGTCCGTGCGGGCGCTGCTGGACGCGGGCGCGGACCCCGCCGCCGGCGGCCCGTCGGCGCTGGAGACGGCCCGCTTCTTCAACCTGCCCGAGATGCTGACACTGCTGGAGCGTGCCCGATGATCGACGTCCCGATCCGTGACGACATGATCCGGTTGGGCCAGTTCCTGAAGCTCGCCAACGTCCTGGAGACCGGCGGCGAGGGCAAGGACCTCATCGCCTACGGCGAGGTGACCGTCAACGGCGAGGTCGACACCAGGCGCGGTCGCCAGCTCTTCCGCGGCGACGTCGTGGAGACCCTCGGCCAGTCCCTGCGCGTCGCCTGAGGCCACCGCTCCGCGGGGGCCGTCAGCGCCCCAGCAGGCTGTTCGCGAAAGCGACCGACCGCGAGGAGAAATGGCCCTGGCCGCCGTCGTGGCCGTCCCACTCGTACAGCTCGAGCTCCTTGCGGCCGCTGAGCGCGTTGTACGCCGCGAACACCGTCGACGGCGGGCACGTCAGGTCCATGAGCGCCGCCGACACCAGGGCCGGTGCGGTGATCCGGGCGGCGAAGTGCACCCCGTCCACGTAGTCCACAGTGGACAACGCGAGGGCGGCCCGGGCCGGGTTCAGCCGGCAGAAGGCGGCGAACTCCGCGTACGGCGCGCGGTCGGTGATCGTCACCGCGCGCCGGATGTCGCACAGGAACGGCACCCCGGCGATGACGCCGCCGACCTGGTCGCTGAGGCCGGCGGCGGCGAGGGCGAGGCCGCCGCCCTGGCTGATGCCGCTGACCAGGACGTCGGCCGCGAACGGCAGCGCCCGGGCGGTCTCGACGGCCCGGACCGCGTCGGTGATCAGGCGGCGGTAGTAGTACGTGTCCCGGTCGAGCACCCCGCGGGTGAGGAAGCCCGGCGACTGCGGCCCCGAGCCGTCCGGGTCGGGCGTGTCGCCGGCCCGCCAGCCGCCGCCCTGGCCGCGGGTGTCCATGACGAGGTGGGCGTACCCGGCCGCCGACCACAGCAGCCAGTCGTGCGGGTAGCCGCGGCCGCCGCCGTACCCGATGAACTCCACGACGACCGGAAGGGGTCCTTCGACCCCGGCGGGCCGGTTGAGCCACGCCTTGACCGGCTGGCCGCCGTAGCCCGTGAACGTCACATCGGTCGTGTCGACGGCGCGCAGGCCGGTGTCGACCGGGGTGAGAACGGCGGGCGCGGCGAGCTCGCGGGCCTCGTCGA
The DNA here is from genome assembly GCF_040676755.1 of Dactylosporangium sp. NPDC049525. Taxonomy (NCBI): domain Bacteria; kingdom Bacillati; phylum Actinomycetota; class Actinomycetes; order Micromonosporales; family Micromonosporaceae; genus Dactylosporangium; species Dactylosporangium sp. NPDC049525. Next base: position 268,200 of record NZ_JBFAPO010000005.1, read on the forward strand.
GGGTCGCGGCCCAGAACGCGTCGAAGTCGGCTGGCTCGGGCGTCGCGCTGCGGTGCAGGCGCAGCTCGGCGAGGGGCAGGTCGAAGATCGCCATGTCGGCGACCCTATTACCAGGAACTTCCCAGCGCGATTACGGGTGCGACACAGGTCCGGCCCGCATATTTGGAGTGTGACCGGCGCCGGAAAAAACCGGAAGCCTCCCTGGATGGTCCACCCGGCGCACGGTCACGCCAAACGTTCCACATCATGTTGCCGCGGCTGGGGTGGTCAGCGGGGGGCAACGGTGATGCGATCGAGGTCGGGGCACCATCTGCCGGTGGTGTTCCCGGCCTCGATCGTGTTCTGGCCCGCCTCGAGCCGGACGGTCAGCGTGACGGTCGCGACCCGGTCCCAGCCGCCGCTGGCGGGGAACCGGACCTGCTGCCAGTTTCCGCGGCCGGTGCGCAGCCAGCAGGAGCGATCCTCGGTGGACAGGTAGGCGACGGTGACCGTGACCTCGCCGGCGCGTTGCGCGGTGACGCCGGTGAACTCCAGGACCCTGTTGTTGCCGACGCCGGTGACGGCCCGGCCACCGGATGCCGTCGAGACCTCGCGGACCGTCATCTGACCGGGCCGCCGGTTCGCCGCAGCCTCTGCTTCGATCGTTTTCGCCGGTGTACCGGTAGCGCCTGGGCTCGTGCCCGGGCTTGCGCTCGTGCTCGGGCTGGGCGGCGGCGCCGACGCGGACGGTGCGGCGCTCGTCGCTGCCGGGCTGGTGGCGCCGTGGCTGGGCCTGGCGCTGGGGGAGTGCGTGGCGGCCGGCGTCATGGCCGCGGGGTTCTCCCCGGCCGGCACGACCGGCGCCAGAGGCTCGACCGGCAGGTGGGCCTCCGGTTGTTGGGTGCCGCCGCCGGTCATGGTCCGCAGCAGCAGCACCACCAGGGCGACGACGACGAGCACCGCGGCGAACACGAAGCGTGGCTGACCGTCGATGCCTGCCCTGCGCTTCCCGGTGTACGCGGGCGGGCCCACCTCGATCATGCCCGGCACGCTAGCGGGTTCGCGCCGCCCGTTCCACTAGGCGTCGGGTGCCCGACCGGCGGCCACCGGTACACACGCGGAAACGGCCGCCTCGATCGACGTCAGGTGCGGCAGCCCGGCCGGTGCGGGGTCCCAGCCCGGGCCGGCCGCCGCGAACCGGGTGCCGGGGAACCGGTCCGCGAGCGCGAGCAGCGTGGCCGGGTCGGCGGTGCCCGGCTGCTGCGACCAGACGATCGCGGTGCCGGGCACGGTCCGGCGGACCGCCGCCCGCAGCGCGCTCCACGGCACCTCGGCGCCGAGCAGGAACGTGCCGATCCGCCGCTCGAACAGGGCCGCGGCCAGGGCGCGCAGCGGCAGCGAGTGCGCCTCGCGGGGCGTGCACGCCAGCAGGACGTGATTGGTCCTGATGTCGTCGTGGCGGGGCGCGCTGACGAGGTCGAGACCGTGCGCCACGCCCTGGCTGAGCGCGTGTTCGACGGCGACGTCACCGGTCACCTGATGCAGGGCCGGGACGCACACCGCCGTCCAGATCTCCGTCACGCCGTGCTCGGCCATCAGCTCCCGGACGGTGCTCGCGACCGTGCCGGTGTCGAGCGACCGGGCCGCCTCCAGTAGCCGTTGCATACCCTTCTGTTCGTCGGGCGGGCCCCGTTTGGATGCATCACGCTGACTGCCTCCGTACCAGGGTGGTGGGCAGGACCGGGGACGGCTCCGCGTGGTCGCCGTTCATGAGCGCGAGCAGCTGGCGGGCCGCGGCCGCGCCGATCTCCTCGACGGGTTGCTTGATCGTCGTCAGCGGTGGCTGGGTGAACGCGGCCAGGGGCAGGTCGTCGAAGCCGATGACGGCGACGTCCTCCGGCACCCGCCGGCCCGCCTGCCGCAGCGCGTGCAGCGCCCCGACGGCCATCAGGTCCGACGCGGCGAACACCGCGTCGAGGGTCGGCCGGTGGTCGAGCAGCCTGGTCATGGCGTGCACGCCCGCGGGCCGGGTGAAGTCGCCGTAAGCGATCGGACCGGGCTCCAGGCCGGCCCGTTCCAGTCCTTCGCGGAACCCCGCGAGCCGGTCCACGCCGGCGGACACGTCGGGCGGCCCGGCGATGGTGACGATGCGTTTGCGCCCGGTCCGTGCCAGGTGCTCGACCGCCTGCCGGGCGCCACCCCGGTTGTCGGCGTCGACGTAGGGCAGCGTGCTGGTCTGCAGCGGCCGGCCGATGAGCGTGACCGGCACGCCGAGTGCCGGCAGCGTCACGACCAGGGGGTGGCTGCTGCGGCAGTAGATCAGCAGCACCCCGTCGATGTGGCCGCTGCTGAGGTACCGCTGCAGCGACGCCGGTCGTTCCCCGGCGGCGAGCAGCATCGGCATGTCGCGTTCGGCGAACGCGGCACTGGCGCCCGCGAGGACGCGGGAGTAGAACGGATCGGCGAACAGTCGTGCGTTGGGCTCGCAGACCACGGCGGCGACCGAGCGGGGGCGACGGTCGACGGCGCGGGCGGCGCGCTGCCGGACGTAGCCGAGCCGGTCGACGGCGTCACGGACCTGCTGGCGAGCGGTGGGGCTGACTCGGGCGGAGCCGTTGAGCACGCGGGAGGCGGTGGCGGAAGAAACACCGGCAAGCGCGGCGACATGGGCGAGGGTGGGGTGTTCGGCAGCGGCGGTAATCGACATCGCGACCTCCTCGGATAGCAAGGCGTCGATTTTGGGAGCGCTTCCATACGGGAGCGTCGTACACGGTTTCCGCACTGTCAACACGAGATTGCCGCCAGGTTTCGCCACCGGGGTTTCCACTGTAAATTTCACCGCTCGTCACGCGGGCGGCCGTGATCGCTCCCGGTCGGTGACGGCTCTGGCGTGACCTGCGTGGATCTCCTAGCCTGTCGGTGCATCAGCTTCGCTCGTTGCCCCGGCTCTGTCCGGCTCTGTCCGGCTCTGGCTGGTTCCATCTGGTTCTATCTGGGAGATCCGCGATGCGTGACTGGATTGCCGTCATCATCACCGTGCTCGGAGTCCTGCTGGTCCTCGCCGGCGCGACCCTGATCCTGCTCCGCGCGCTGCCCGCCCGGACGCCGGCGCTCGCAGGCGTCCCTGCCGACCCCTCAGCCGACGGCTCGGCCGACCCTTCGGCCGACTCCGGGGCTGTGACCGAGGTCGTCCCCAGGCCCGTCCCGGTCACCACCAGGATCGCGGGCGCCTGGAAGGAGCCGACCGCGGCGGATCGCCTGATCTTCTGGGGGATCGTCCTTCTGGTGCTCGCCGCGATCGCCGCCGGTGCCATCACGTTCAACCTCGGCGCGGCGGGAGGCTCTGTGCCTGCTACCCGGTAGGTGTTGTGCCCCCAGCGATTTTGTGTCGGACCGGGAGACTATTCTGCCTCCGAGGTGGCGTGTTGATCGCGCTGGTGATCGTGCGGGCACCTCGCGGAGCTGGCTCGCCAGCGGGTTCAACAGCCTCAGGAGGCCTTTCGTGACCACCGTTGCACCAAAGCCGATCGTCACCAGGCCTTGGCCGGTGCATCAGCCGGTCAAGGGCTCGGCGTTCGCTCGGCTGTTGCGCACCACGGACGCGAAGCAGATCGGCCTGATGTATCTCATCACGTCGTTCGTGTTCTTCATGGTGGGCGGCTTCATGGCGCTGCTCATGCGCGCCGAACTGGCCCGGCCGGGGCTGCAGTTCCTCTCCCCGGAGCAGTACAACCAGCTGTTCACGATGCACGGCACGATCATGCTGCTGTTCTTCGCGACGCCGATCGTGTTCGCCTTCGCGAACTACATCACGCCGCTGCAGATCGGCGCGCCGGACGTGTCGTTCCCCCGGCTCAACGCGTTCGCCTACTGGCTCTACGCGTTCGGTGGCTCGATCACCCTGATCGGCTTCATCACGCCGGGCGGCGCCGCGGACTTCGGCTGGTTCGCCTACGCCCCGCTCAACAGCATCATCAACTCGCCCGGGGTCGGCGCCGACCTCTGGATCGTCGGCCTGGTCCTCTCCGGCCTCGGCACCATCCTCGGCGCCGTCAACATGATCACCACGATCCTGACGCTGCGCGCGCCCGGCATGACGATGTTCCGCATGCCGATGTTCACGTGGAACATCCTGGTCACCAGCGTCCTGGTCATCATGGTCTTCCCGATCCTGGCCGCCGCCCTGCTCGCCCTGGAGGCCGACCGCCGCCTCGGCGCCCACGTCTATGACGCGGAGACCGGCGGCGCGATGCTCTGGCAGCACCTGTTCTGGTTCTTCGGCCACCCCGAGGTCTACATCGTGGCGCTGCCGTTCTTCGGCATCATCACGGAGGTCATCCCGGTCTTCAGCCGCAAGCCCGTCTTCGGCTACAAGGGCCTCGTCGGCGCGACCATCGCGATCGGCGCCCTGTCGATGAGCGTGTGGGCCCACCACATGTTCGCGACCGGCCAGGTGCTCATGCCGTTCTTCTCGTTCCTGAGCTTCGTCATCGCCGTCCCGACCGGCATGAAGTTCTTCAACTGGATCGGCACCATGTGGCGGGGCCAGATCACCTTCGAGACACCGATGCTCTTCGCCATCGGCTTCCTGGTGACCTTCCTCTTCGGCGGTCTCTCCGGCGTTCTGCTCGCGAGCCCCCCGATCGACTTCCACGTCTCCGACACGTATTTCGTGGTCGCCCACTTCCACTACGTGCTGTTCGGCACGATCGTGTTCGCGGTCTACGCCGGCATCTACTTCTGGTTCCCGAAGATGACCGGCCGCATGCTCGACGACCGGCTCGGCAAGGTCCACTTCTGGCTCACCACGATCGGCTTCCACACCACGTTCCTGGTGCAGCACTGGCTCGGCACGCAGGGCATGCCCCGCCGCTACGCCGACTACCTCGCCTCCGACGGCTTCACCACGCTCAACACGATCTCGACCATCGGCTCGTTCATCACCGGCCTGTCCACGCTGCCCTTCCTCTGGAACGTGTGGAAGTCCTACAAGACCGGCCGCGTCGTCGAGGTCAACGACCCGTGGGGCCACGGCATGTCCCTGGAGTGGGCCACCTCCTGCCCGCCGCCGCTGCGCAACTTCGACAGCATGCCCCGCATCCGCTCGGAGCGCCCGGCGTTCGACGCCCGCTTCCCGGCACACGCTCCAGGCCACTCCTTGGACGCCCCGCCGACCGGCGGCGCCCGCCCCCTGAGCCACGAGGCCGACGGCGGCGCCACGTACGAGGAACAGCACTAGCCGCCGGCTCCAGCCCGACCCTGAGCAGCCCCGACCACCACAGCCCGGCTTTCCGGACCGTGGCTTGGCCGGGGCTGCTGCTTTTCGCCGGCCGGGTTCCCTCGCCCCCGTGGCGACGTGCGCCGTCTCACTGGTTGCCCCGCCGGGTCCGCTGAGAGCAGCGCCAGCCGCTGGTTCTCCGGCCCGACTCTGAGCAAGCTCCCGACCATCACAGCCTGTTTCCCGACCGTGGCCTGGTCGGGGCTGCTGCTTTTCGCCGCCCGGGTTCCCTCGCCCCCGTGGCGACGTGCGCCGTCTCACTGGTTGCCCCGCCGGGTCCGCTGAGAGCAGCGCCAGCCGCTGGTTCTCCGGCCCGAC
>NZ_JBFAPO010000005.1:273872-321752 GCF_040676755.1 Dactylosporangium sp. NPDC049525
ACTCTGAGCAAGCTCCCGACCATCACAGCCTGTTTCCCGACCGTGGCCTGGTCGGGGCTGCTGCCCTTCGCCGGCCCGGTTCCCTCGCCCGCGTGGCGACGTGCGTCGCCTCACGGTAGCCCCGCTATGCCCGCTGATAGCAGCGTCAGCCGATGGGTTCCATCCCGGCCCTGAGCAATCCGACCATCACGGCCTGTTTCCCGGCCGCGGCCTGGTCGGGGCTGCTGCCTTTCGCCAGCCGAGTTCCCTTGCCCCCGCGGCGACGTGCGTCGTCTCACGGTTGGCCCGCTAGGCAGGTTGAGAGCACCAGTCGCTGGTGCCAGCCCGAGTCTGAGCAGCCCCGACCACCATGGCCCCGTATCCGGGCCGTGCCCGGTCAGGGCTGCTTTCGTTGGCCCGGTCCTCCTCGACCCCAAGCGGCGTGCGCAGGCTCATAGCCGCCCACCATGCCCGCTGAGAGCAGCGCCTGCTCGCTGGTTCCAGTCCGACTCTGAGCAGCCCCGACCATCAAAGCCGGCTTCCCGGCCGCGGCCTGGTCGGGCTGCTGCTTTTCACCACCCCGGGTTCCCCGACCCTGTGGCGGCGTGCGCAGTCTCACAGTTGCCCACCAGGTCCGCTGAGAGCAGCGCCAGCCGCCGGTTTCAGCCCGACCCTGGGCAGCCCCGACCATGGCCCCGTCTCCGGGCCGTGCCCGGTCAGGGTTGCTTTCGTTGGTCCGGTCCTTTCGAGCCCACGCGGCGTGCGCAGCCTCACAGTCGCCCCCGCCATGCCCGCTGGGAGCAGCGCCCGCCTCTGGTTCCAGTCCGACCCTGAGAGCCCCGACCATCACAGTCGGCTTCCCGGCGGCGGCCTGGTTGGGGCTGCTGCTTTTCGCCGCCCGATTCCCCATCCCCACCCGCGGCCAGCTGCCCCCGCCGGGCACGCTGACATCAACACCAGCCGACTGGTTCGAGCTGGCCCCGGACCGCTACGCCTCGCCTTCGGGCCGTGGTGGTCGGGGCTGTTGGCGTGTGCGGCCTCACAGTTGCCTCGCCGGGCCGCTGAGGCCAGCCCTGCTCCTGGCCGCTGCATGCCCTGGCGGTGGCGGCCCTGACCGCGTCTGGTGGCGGTGGCGTCCTCTGGTGGTGGCGCCTGCCAGGTGGGGCGGCATAGCAGCGGTGGTCTGGAGAGTGGTCTGGCGCGGTGTCTTCGGCTGGTCGCCCGGCCGCGCGGTGTCTTGAGGTGGTCCGGCCGTCTGCACCAGAGTGGCTCGGCGCGGGGCGGTGCCTGCGGTGGATCCGGTAATGCCGGTGGCGGTGGTCCACCAGAGGTTCGGTGCTGGATGGGTTGGGCGGCGGTGTTCTCGCTCGCGGCTACTGTCCGTCGTCGTTGGCCGGAGCCGCGACCTGGGCGGAACCGCTTGATCAAAGGACGCAGCGGTCGTCCCAGAAATCAGATCCGCGGCGGCGCCCACATAGACGGTGTGCGATCTGCCCGCTCCGAAGACCATCTCGCGAGATGGAACGCGCGCCTTCGACCTCCACAAAAGCCGCAAAGCAACCCATTGGCCAACGTCTGTCCAGGATCGGCAGGGCTTCGGCCGGGAGCTTCGATGTCGAGCGGCGAGCGGTCACCCGGATCTGTCACCCGATCAGGGGGTGGAGGCATTCACAGCCTTGCGTTCCACGGCCGGTAGTGGATCTCTCCGGCAGATCTCGCAAAGGGGAGAATTCACACCTGAGGGTGAATCACCGCAAGCATGAGTGCCGTGCGGAACGTGACCCCGGAGCCGATCGCACCGTCCAACTGGCACGGGGGAGGCGCGCAGGAAAGGGCCTAGGGAGCGTTCAGTGGACCGCTGCGGGCCGCAACCGGCCTTCTGGTGCTCTGGGGGGGGTGCCGGCGTCGAGCAAGGGCAAGAGCAAGGGCAGAGGCGACGCGGACCTTGGACGTGCGGGGTCCAAGGTCCGGACCGTGTGTCCTCCGATGTGTCAGGCCGGCTGGGTGACGCCGCGCTCGCGGGGCTGCGGGAGCCGGCCGGAGACGGTGCCCGGCGGGATCGGGACCCCGAGGATGTCGCTGACGCCGACCACCGCGAAGAGGCGCGCGATGAACGGGTTCGGGCGGCGGATGTGCAGCTTGACGCCCATGCTGTGGCAGATGCGCTTGGCGACCACGAGGGTGCCGATACCGGTGGAGTCGAGGAACGTGACGCCGGCGAGGTCGACGACGAGCGTGTCGATGTTGCCGTCGAGCACTGAACTCACCGCTGTGCGGAGCTCCTGAGCGGTCTCATAGTCGATTTCGCCGCTCAGGCTCAGCACTGATTCTCGCTGATCTGAAGGGCGGGTTTCGATCGACAACTTCACGTGACCCTCCTGGTGCTGAGTCGCCCACCATGGACGACCCTTCGAGGTCCCGCAAGCGTAGCGAAGTCTTATCTTTTTCGCCACGCTCCGTGTAGGTGGTCCTTACGTTGTGACGTGAGAAGTCCTCACATCGGGTGCGGAACCGCTTGCCGGGATGACGGTACACGTCGGTTGTTACACGGCAAGTCCAGCTATGTGCCATCCACCGGATGGTCAGCTTGACGCCACGACTGGTTCACCCACCAAGGTCACCCCGGCGGCGCGCAGTTCGAGCAGGGCGGACGTGACGGTGGGCTGAGCGACGCCGGCAGTGAGGTCCAGCAGCACAGTTGTAACAAAACCTTCGCGCTGGGAATCGATCGCCGTCGCTCGAACGCAATGGTCGGTGGCGATGCCGACCACGTCCACGTCGGTGACGGATCGGGTGCGCAACCAGGTCGTCAGATCGACGCCGGACGAGGCGCCTTGGAAGCCGGAGTACGCCGCTTCGTACTCACCTTTGGTGAACACCGCCTCGACGTGCGATACGTCCAGTGACGGGTGGAAGTCGACGCCGCCGGTGCCGACGACGCAGTGCACGGGCCACGTCGTCACGTAGTCGGGCGGGTTGCCGAAGTGGCCGCCGGGGTTGATGTGATGGTCCTGGGTGGCGACGACGTGGTCCCACGACCCGGCGGCCACGGCGGCGGAGATCGCGGCGGCGACGGACGCGCCGCCGCCGACGGCCAGGGAGCCGCCCTCGCAGAAGTCGTTCTGGACGTCGACGATGATCAAAGCGCGGGTCATGCGGAGCCCCCAAGCATCTGGACGGGAACCGCCGGGTCGCCGGCGGACAGCTTGAGCCCCTCCCAGGGGATCGAGATGAGGCACTGGCGCAGGTGCTCGCGGGAGGCGGCCAGGTCGGGCAGGTCGGGCACGACCGCGCCACCGCGGACGAAGGCCCGCTGCAGCGCGCGGTCGTTCGTCTCCACGGCAGGGGCGCCCATGGACACGACGATCTCCTCGGTGGCGGTGCCGGTCGGCTTGTGCCGGCGGACGGCGGTCTTGCGGCCGCCGACGGTGCCCTTGTTCTCCGAACGCTTGACCACCGGGCGGCCGTCGACCTCGACGAGCTTGTAGACCAGGCCGGCGGTCGGGGCGCCGGAGCCGATCACGACGGCGGTGCCCGCGCCGTACGCGTCAACGGGCTCGGCGGCCAGGGCGGCGATCGCGTACTCGTCGAGGTCGCCGGAGACGATGATCTGGGTCTCGGTGGCGCCGAGGGAGTCGAGCAGGGCCCGGGAGTGGGCGGCGAGGACGGACAGGTCTCCCGAGTCGATGCGCACGGCGCGCAGGTCGGGGCCGGCGACGGCGATCGCGTTGCGGATGCCCTGGGCGATGTCATAGGTGTCGACGAGCAGCGTGGTCTGCTTGCCCAGCGTGGCGACCTGCGAGGCGAACGCGGCCTGCTCGGTGTCGTGCAGCAGCGTGAAGGCGTGCGCGGCGGTCCCCGTCGTGGGGATGTCGTAGCGCCGGCCGGCCTCCAGATTGGAGGTGTACGCGAAGCCGGCCAGGTAGGCGGCTCGCGCCGCGGCGACGGCGGCCTCCTCGTGGGTGCGCCGCGAGCCCATCTCGATCACCGAGCGGCCGCGGGCGGCGGTGACCATGCGGGCGGCGCCCGCGGCGATCGCGCTGTCGTGGTTGAGGATCGACAGGACCAGCGTCTCCAGGACCACGCACTCGGCGAACGTGCCGCTGACGGTGAGGATCGGCGAGCCGGGGAAGAACAGCTCGCCCTCGGCATAGCCGTCGATGTCGCCGGTGAAGCGGTAGTCCGCCAGCCACTCCGCCGTCTCCGCGTCGACGATCCCGCGGCCGAGCAGGAACTCGACGTCCTCGGCGGCGAAGCGGAACGTCGCCAGGTGCTCCAGCAGGCGTCCGGTGCCGGCGACGACGCCATACCGCCGGCCGGTCGGCAGGCGGCGGGCGAACACCTCGAAGACGCAGCCGCGCGACGCGGTCCCGTCGCGCAGCGCCGCCGACAGCATCGTCAGCTCGTAGTGGTCGGTCAGCAGCGCGCTCCCGGAGGACTGAAAGGTCACGCAGCCAAGACTATTCACTCCTCCGGCGGCAGCGAGCGCAGGGCCGCGGCCAGTTCTGCGCGACCGGTCACACCGAGCTTCGCGTACACCCGCATGAGGTGGTTGTCGACGGTGCGGGAGGACAGGTACAGCTGGTCCGCGATCTCCTTCGAGGGGACGCCGGCGGCGGCGAGCCGGGCGATCTGCCGCTCCCGGCCGGTGAGCATCGGCTGCGGCACGACCAGCGCGGGCGTGACCGCAGTCGGGCAGAGGAGCCGCAGCTCGGCGAGGCGTTGCGCGGCCCGTGGCGTCTGCGGCGAGCGGATGCCCCGCAGCAGGGTGACCGCGCCGGCGGCGGCCTCCGCGGCGTACAGGTTGAGCTCCTGGTCGGCGAGCTCCTCGGCCACGGCCAGGAGGCTGCCGCCGTCCTCGCCGGCGATCGCCCGCACGTGCCAGGCCATGGCGGGGGCCGTGCGCCCCTCGACGCTGTGCGACAGGGCGTCGAGGCGGTCGCAGACCTCGCCGGCGAAGCCCAGCCGGCCCAGGTGGTACAGCGCGAACATCTCGTGCGCGGCGAACCCGTCGCTGCGCGCGCGGGCCGCGAGCAGCCGCAGCACCTCCGCGCCGGTCTGCACGTCACCGGAGGCGACCGCGACCCAGGCCCGGGCCTCCTCCAGCCACGGGTACAGCACCTCCATGGAGGGGTAGTGGGAGGCCTCGGCGATCGCGAAGGCCTCGGCGGCGGCGGCCCCGTCCCCGGTGAGGGCGGCGACGTGGGCGCGTTCGGCGTGGGCGAGCGCGACGAAGACCTTGCCGGTGGCCAGGGCGGCGCAGGCCTGCGAGGCGGCCCGGGCCGCCTCGGTGAGCCGGCCGCGCAGCCGGGCCGCCTGGGCGCGGACGATCTGCAGGTAGCCGGAGCCCATGTTGAAGTTGCCGGCGTCGGCCATGCCGGCGAACTCGGCGGCGACGATCGCGTCCACGGCCTCCAGGTCGGCGGCGAGGATCATCGCGGTGCCGCGGGCGAGCTCGATGCCGAGCTGGATGTAGGGCACCTCGGCCCGCCACTGGGCGGCCTCGGCGTCGATCGCGGCCATCGCCTTGACGGTCTGCACGGGCGTGCCGCGCATCGCCTGGAGCTGGCCCATGTTGCTGCGGGCCAGGGCCCGGGGGCCGGGTGCGCTGGCCGCGCTGTCGAGGACCTGACGGGCGAGGGTCAGCGCCTGGGCGTTGTCGCCGCGGTGCAGCCGCATCGTCGACTCGACGGCCAGGACCAGGGAGCGCTCCCGCAGGTCGTTGAGCTTGTACGCCTGCTGGTTGATGTCCTCGACGGTGCTCGTGTCGCCGAGCCCCCACTGCGCCGTGATGTGCCGGATGGCCAGCCAGCGGCTGCGCTGGGCCTCGTCGACGGTCTGGTCCTCGTTGGCGTCGAGGATCGCCACGGCGTCCACGGGCATGTTGACGAACATCAGGATCGTGGCGAGGGTCTCCGCGGCGTCGAACCCGCCGCCGGCGGCGAGGGCCGCCTTGCCCAGCCGCATCGCCAGGGCCATGTCATAGGTGGCGAACGCGAGCCGGCATGCCATCAGCAGCTGCTGCGGGTCGCGGGCCGTGTCGCTGTCCAGCCGCCACACGGCGACGCGCAGCAGGTCGTCGCGGCGGCGGGCGCCGCTGCTCTCCACGAGCGTGGCCAGGTCCGCGAGCAGCCGGCGGACCCGCGTGACCGGGCAGCGGCGGCGCACGACCTCGCCGTACAGGGGATGCGCGAGGCGGACCGTGGTGCGCCGGTCCTCGACGACGACCCGGATCAGCTGCCGCTCCTCAGCGGTCTCCACGATGTTCAGGTCGGTGGCGCTGACCAGCAGCGGCAGGCCGATCGGCTCGCCGAACGCGACCAGCTCCAGCACGGCCCGCTCCTGCGGGGTGAGCTTGCCGATGCGGGCGTCGACGACCTCGGTCAACGTCGGGGCGAGGTCGACCTTGCCCGTCCAGCGCTGCATCCCGTAGCTCTCGATGATCTCGCCGCTGGCGTGCGCGGCGATGACCAGCTCGCGCAGCAGCAGGGCGTTGCCCTGCGACAGCTGCTGGAGCCGGTCCACGGAGGCCGAGTCGACGGGGCCGCCGAGCACCTGCTGCAGCAGGTCGGAGGTCTCCTGCAGGGTCAGCGGGGTGAGCTCGATCCGCTCGACCAGGTCGTCCTTCCACAGGGCGCTGATCGGGTCGTGCACCGGCTCGCCGGTGCGCACGGTGCCGATCACCGTCGCGTTCTCGGACCGGGCGACGTAGTAGACGAGGGCGGCGGACAGCGGGTCGAGCAGGTGGGCGTCGTCGATCGCCACCACTATCGGCCGGCCGGCGGCCTGGCGGTGCAGCGCGTCGACGGCCCAGCGCAGCAGGCCGGCCGGTGAGCCTCCAGCCGGCTGGTCCGGCGGCAGCACCTGGGCCAGCCCGCCCAGCGGCAGACCCGCCGTGGCGGCGTTCGCCGTCGCGGTCCAGACCGCGATCCGGTCCTGGTCAAGAGCGTTGACGCCCTCTCTCAGCAATCGGCTCTTGCCGATGCCTGGCGGGCCACCCAGAATGAGGCCGCGACCGGTTGAGCCGGTGGCTGCCTCGGAGAGACGGACCAGTTCAGCGTTTCGACCGACAAAGCTCCAGGGGGGCACCGTCGCAGCATATCGATAGGTCGATTACTGCGCGTACCCGCCGAAGCACGAACTTGAGTAGTGCGTTCGGGCTCAGTTGAGTAGCCGGAGTACTGCCTCCGTAAGTGGCTGTTCACGTAGCGTTCCGATGCTTACCCGGCCGTGCACAAGGAGGTCGCACATGGGGTCTGGGATCATGCAGGCGCCGCTGATCGATCTGACAGTCACGACGCCCGGGGGTTCAGTGTCCGCCATGCCGGTCCGCGGCAGCAGGAGTCATCGACAGCCCGAGCCCCACTCCGCGTCGGGTGCCCGCAGCTACGCGGTGATCGCCGGCTCGCCCCGCAGCGGCAAGACCGCACTGCTCAACGCGCTGATCCGGCGCGTTGACCCGGTCCCGGCCGGTGACGCCTGGCTGGTCTACCGGCACGGCGAGAAGCCCGAGACGCACGCGTTCGTCCCCGGTCACCGGGAGCCGCGCACGGTCATCGGCGCCTTCATCCCCACCCAGCGTGACCCGCGCCCCGGACCGACGCGGCCGGCCCGCCGCATCGAGATCACCCACCCCGCGAGCATGCTCAAGCGCGTCGCGTTGGTCGACACGCCCGGCAGCGGGGGGCTGGACGCCGCCAACGCCGAGATCATCCTCGACGCCGCCGAGCGGGGCCTGGGCCTGCTGTTCGTCGTGGACGCCGCCGCGCCCCTGCCGCGGGCCGACCTCGACCTGCTCGCCGCCGCCGTGGACCGGGTCGAGCGGGTCGCGTTCGTGCTGACCCGCATCGACCAGCACGACGGCTGGCCCGAGATGCTGGTCGCGAACCGGGCGCTGCTCGCCTCCCGCGGTCAGGTCCTGGCCTCGGCGCCCTGGTTCCCGGTGTCGCTGGACCCCGACGCGGTCTTCGGCGTCGCCGAGCTGCGCCATGAGCTGGAGACCTGGGCCGAGGCGCGGCCCGCGCCGGCCGGGGTGGCCGCCGCGACCGTCTCCGGCGCCGGTGACGAGTGGCAGGACGTGCTCGAGCGCGAGATCGCCAACCGGCGCGTCGCCGCCGTCCAGCGGGTCTCGATCGACCTGGCGACCATCCACGTGCGGTGCGTGCAGGAGCTCGGCTCCGGCAAGGGCTGCCCGGAGCTGCCGCACGTGCTCGACCGGGAGCTGCACGCGCTGTCCGTGCGCACCACCCGGCAGCTGCACGCCGACACCCGCGAGGCGATCGGCGCGGTCTTCACCGAGCTGCTGGACACCGCGCCCGACGAGGTCGTGCTGGCCAGGGTGGCCGCCGCGGCCCGCCGGACGGTGGACTCGCTGCGCGACGACGACCGCGACCGCAACCACGCGCTGCTGCTCACCGCCACGTCGGCGGTGGCCACGATGGCCGGCGCGACGGCCGTGGACAACCTCTCCGCCGTCGGCGGCGCCGAGCCCGCCGACCAGGTGCTTCCCTCGCTGGGCATCGCGCTGAACGCCAGCTGCTACGCCCTGTGGCAGCCGAAGGTCGCCCCCGGTGGTCCGCCCAAGCACGCCGACAAGAAGGACTGCCGCCGCTGGTTGCAGCACGCGCTGCGCGAGATCGAGGTCGAGGTGGGTCACGAGCTGGGCGAGCGCTACGCCGGACTGCGTCAGGCGCTGCTCATCATCGGTGGGGACGCGGTCGACCATGGCGTGCTGCTCGCTTGATGGCACCATGTTGGTATGGCGGCGCCGCAGGTCGTACCGATCGAAGAGACCCGTCTCGAGGCTGACGAGGTGCCCGAGACCGACCGTCCGTGGGTGACCGTGGTCTGGAACGATCCGGTCAACCTCATGAGCTACGTGACGTGGGTCCTGCAGAAACTGTTCGGATTCAGCAAGGAGAAGGCTGAGCGCCTCATGCTCGACGTGCACCACAAGGGCAAGGCGATCGTCTCCAGCGGTCCCCGGGAGAAGATGGAGTACGACGCCTCGCGGCTGCAGGCGTACGGGCTCTGGGCGACGGTGGACAAATCGTGACGATGTTCGTTCGTAACGGCACGGTCTGTATCGCCCGGTTCGGTCCGGCCGAGGCCGCCGTGCTCAACGAAGTCATGCTCGAGGTCATCACGCTGCTGTCGGAGGGCTTCGACCGCACCGATCCGGTGATCGTCCGGCTCTTCCCGGACGTGTACCGCGACGACGCCGAGACCTCCGCGGAGCTGCGCCGGTACATGGAGGACGACCTACGCTCGGCGAAGCTGGAGCAGGCCGCGCTGCTGCTCGACGTGCTCCCCGTGGAGGGCGGCGAGGTGGCTCTCGACGAGGAGCAGGCCGAGGCGTGGCTGCGGGCACTCACCGACGTGCGCCTCACCCTGGGCTCCCGGCTCGGCATCGACGACGACGACGTCGACATCGAGGAGGAGCTGGACGAGGCGATTCTGAAGGATCCCACCTCGGCACGGGTGGGGCAGCTCTCGGTGTACCAATATCTGACGTATCTGCAGGAGAGCCTCGTCGGCGCGCTCATGGGGTGAGCCTGGTCACGAGCGAGTTGCGTTCGGGTTTCGGTAGGCTGTCTGTCGTGCTGACCATCGACGCCGCGATCCTCGACGCGATCGTTGCGCACGCCCGCCGGGACCACCCCGACGAGGCGTGCGGGATCGTCGCGGGGCCGGCAGGCTCGGACACGCCGACCCGGCACGTGCCGATGGCCAACGCGGCCCGCTCGATGACGTTCTACGAGTTCGACTCGGTGGAGCAGCTGCGGCTGTGGCGCGAGATGGACGACGCGGACGAGGAGCCGGTGATCGTCTACCACTCGCACACCGCCACCGAGGCGTATCCGTCGCGGACCGACGTGTCCTTCGCCGGTGAGCCGAATGCGCACTATGTGCTGGTTTCGACCCGCGACCCGGAGCAGACCGAGATCAGGTCGTTCCGCATCGTGGACGGAGCCGTCACCGAAGAGCCGGTTCAGGTAGTTAATGCAGTCGTGGACTCACACGCCGTCCAGTCATATCTCTTCGGGCAGAGCCCGACGACCGTCGACTACGAGTGTCGCGCAGGCAGCTGACAGCCGCTTGCCGTCGCACCATGTCCAGTCGTCCCGTTCGTTCGCTCGTACACAAGAGGAAATGATCATGGCTATCGAGGTTCGCATCCCGACCATCCTGCGCAGCTACACCGGCGGTGCCAAGACCGTCGAGGGCGCCGGTGACACCATCGCCGACCTGCTCACCGACCTGGACAGCCGGCACTCGGGCATCAAGGCCCGCCTGCTGACCCCCGAGGGCGGCCTGCACCGCTTCGTCAACGTCTACGTCAACGACGAGGACGTCCGCTTCCTGGGCGCCCTGGACGCGAAGCTCAGCGACGGCGACTCGGTGACGATCCTGCCCGCCGTCGCGGGTGGTGCGTTCGCGTTCGCGGCCGCCCACGCACTGCGGGGCTGATCTTCGTGGCGCGCTACGAGTCGGTGCTCGAGGCGTGCGGAAACACGCCGCTTGTCGGGTTGCCCAGGCTGTCACCGAGCCCCGAGGTCCGTTTGTGGGCCAAGCTCGAGGACCGCAACCCGACGGGCAGCGTGAAGGACCGGGTCGCACTGTGGATGGTGAAGGCGGCCGAGGAAGCGGGCCGCCTCCGCCCCGGTGACACGATCATCGAGCCGACCAGCGGCAACACCGGCATCGCCCTGGCGATGGTGGCCAAGCTCCGCGGCTACCGCCTGGTGTGCGTCATGCCCGAGAACGTGTCGGCCGAGCGGACCACGCTGCTGCGGATGTACGGCGCGGAGATCATCTTCTCCGAGGCGGCCGGCGGGTCCAACCGGGCCGTCGTGGTCGCGAAGGAGATCGCCGCGGAGCACCCGGACTGGGTGATGCTTTACCAGTACGGCAACGAGGCCAACGCCAGGGCGCACTACGAGTCGACCGGTCCGGAGATCCTGCGGGACATGCCGACCATCACGCACTTCGTGGCCGGCCTCGGCACCACGGGCACGCTGATGGGCATCGGGCGCTATCTGCGCGAGAAGGTCGAGGACATCGAGATCATCGCCGCCGAGCCGCGGTATGGCGAGCTGGTCTACGGCCTGCGCAACCTCGACGAGGGGTATGTCCCCGAGCTGTATGACGCCAAGGTCCTCACCCGGCGGTTCTCCGTCGGCACCCGCGACTCGGTGCTGCGCACCCGTCAGCTCGTCGAGGTCGAGGGCATGTTCGTGGGCTTCTCCGCCGGCGCGGTGCTGCACGCGGCGCTCGCCGTCGCCCACCAGGCGCTCAAGGCCGGCCAGCGGGCCGACGTGGTGTTCCTGGTCGCCGACGGCGGCTGGAAGTACCTGTCGACCGGCGCCTACGGCGGCACCCTCGCGGACGCTGAGAGTGCCCTCGACGGTCAGCTGTGGGCCTAAGGCGTGTTGGGTAAGTGGATGCCGGGCTGCGGCGGACCCAGACGACGCCTGGACCTCGCCTCGCAGCGACCCCACTTACCAAACACGCCTTAGAGCCCGGTAACTATCCAGCCGAGCACCAGGCTGACCGACGCGGCGCTCAGTAACGCGAACGGCAGCCGGCGCTTGTGCACGCTGGCGAAGGCGGCGATCGTGCACGCCAGCCCGATCAGCCCGATGACGGTGACGGTCGGCGCGTACCAGGCCCGGGACGCGCTGACCAACCCGACGAACGCCCGCAGCGCCACCGCCATCCCGCCCAGGCCGAGCGCCGCCGCCCAGCCGCACACGGCGGCCAGGTGCCGCGGCTCCGGCGCGGGGTCCCGCTCGGTCGGCAACCGGAAGGCGTCGGGGAGGTGCCGGCGTAGCCGTCTGGTCGTCCTGGACACGTCGACGGGCACGTCCACTCCTCGGGGGGGTCGTTTGGTGGCTTACGAAACTCAACGAGCCCGGGCGCCTGCCGTCACGCAACCCTGTCACGTTGGCGACATCTGCCGTCCGATCGTTCAGCCTTGCCTGCCAGTCCGGCGTAGGCTGCGCCACGTGACGGACTTGCCCATCGGCAGCAACCGGCCGGGCAACCCCCGCCGGTGCCGTCCGTCCGTGCCCGGTAACCGTGCAGGTGCCGTCATCCGGCGCGCCGGAACCACGAACTATCCTCACCTGACCGGCGTGATCCACACTGGCGCGCAGACGTGACCAGAGCGATGGGAGACGGCGTCTTGGCGTTGTTGTTAGGGGAAGCATGAGGCTCACCGTTCTCGGCTGCGCCGGCAGCTTCCCGGGTCCCGAGGCGCCCTGCTCGGCGTATCTCGTCGAGGCGGACGGGTTCCGGCTCCTGGTGGACTTCGGCCCCGGGTCGATGTCGACGCTGCAGCGGTTCTCAGGCCTGTACAACGTCGATGCCATCCTGCTGACGCACCTGCACTGCGATCACATGCTCGACGCGTGCTCCTACATCGTGGCCCGGCGTTACGCGCCGTCCGGCCCGCTGCCGCCGCTGCCGGTCTACGCCCCGGTCGCCGCCGCCGAGCGCATCTCCGCCGCGTACGGCGGGGAGAACGAGCCGATGGCGATCAGCGACGTCTACACGTTCTACTCGCTGCAGCCAGGCAGCTTCCCGATCGGGCCGTTCCACGTCACCGTCGACCGGGTCAACCACCCGATAGAGACCTACGGCGTGCGGATCGAGCACGAGGGGCGGGTCCTCACGTACTCCGCCGACACCGCCGCCTGCGACCAGCTGATCAGGCTCGCCCAGGGCGCGGACCTGTTCCTGTGCGAGGCGAGCTACCTCGACGGCGCCGACAACCCGCCCGACCTGCACCTCACCGGGCGCGAGGCGGCCGAGCACGCCACGAAGGCGGAGGTCGGGCGGCTGCTGCTGACCCATCTCGTGCCGGCGTGGGGCAGCGAGGCACTCACCCTGGAGGCCGCGCAGGCCGCCTTCGAGGGGCCGATCGACATCGTCCGGCCCGGCGCGAGGTACGACATTTAGGCAGCGTTTGCCGTTTCGTCAGTCGATGGTGGCCGCCCGCATGGACTCCGCCCCCATGGTGACGGCATGCGGATCGCGATCGTCACCGAATCGTTCCCGCCCGATGTGAACGGCGTCGCCCACTCCGTCGTCCGGGTCGCCGAACACCTCGTCGCGCGTGGCCACGAGCCGCTCGTGATCGCACCTCAGCCCTCCTCAGGGGCGCGGTCGGTCACCGGCGCCTTCCCGTACGAGATCATCAGGGTCCCCTCCGTCGCCACCCCCGGCTACGGGACCTTCCGGTTGGGGCTGCCCAGCCGGCGCCTCGCCGCCGCGTTACGCGCCCACCGCACCGACCTGGTACACCTGGCCAGCCCGTTCGTGCTCGGCGCGCGCGGCATGACGGTCGCGGCGTCCCTCGGGCTGCCGACCGTCGCGGTGTACCAGACCGACGTGCCCGCCTACGCCCGCCTGTACTACCACTCCGGCCTCGGCGAGCAGGCCGCGTGGCGCTGGCTGCGCCGCATCCACAACGCCGCCGACCGGACCCTCGCACCGTCCACGGCCGCCGCCACCGCCCTGCACACGCACGGCATCGAACGGGTCTGGCTGTGGCGCCGCGGCGTCGACGCCGCCCGCTTCGACCCGGGCCGCCGCAGCAACGCCCTCCGCCAGGCGCTGCTCGGCGCCGACCGGTCCGTGCTCGTCGGCTACGTCGGCCGCCTCGCCGTGGAGAAGCGCGTCGACCTCCTCGCCCCCGTGAGCCGCATCCCCGGCGTCCGGGTCGTGATCGTCGGCGACGGGCCGGCCCGCGCGTCCCTGGAGCGCGCCATGCCCGGCGCCGTCTTCCTGGGCGAACGCCGCGGCGACCAGCTGGCCCGCCTCTACGCCAGCCTCGACGTATTCGCGCACACCGGGCCGTTCGAGACGTTCGGCCAGACCGTCCAGGAGGCCCTCGCGTCGGGGGTACCGGTGGTCGCGCCCGCGCAGGGCGGCCCCCTCGACCTGGTCGACGACGGCCGCACCGGGGTGCTCGTGCCGCCCTGCGACGCCGCCGCGCTCCGTGACGCCGTGGCCGCCCTCGCCGCCGACCCCGAGCGCCGCCAGTCGATGGGCCTCGCCGCCCGGGTCGCGGTCGCCTCCCGCACCTGGTCGGCGGTCGGCGACGAACTGATCCGGCACTACGCAGACATCCTCCCCCTGGCCGTGTCGGCCCCGCCGGCGGTGTCCGCGTGAGGATTGTGCGCCTGGCGAACTTCGTCATGCCCCGCTCCGGCGGCCTCCGGACGGCCCTCCGCGCCCTCGGCGAAGGCTACGTCGCCGCCGGTCACGAGTCGATCCTGATCGTGCCCGGCGAGGAGCACTCCGACGTGTCCGACGCGCAGGGCCGGGTGATCACGCTGCCCGGCCCGGTCGTGCCGGGCACCGGCGGCTACCGGGTCCTCATCCACCGGCGCCGCCTCGCCCGGCTCCTCGACCGGCTCCAACCGGACCGGCTCGAGGTCTCCGACCGGTTCACGCTGCGCTGGACCGGCCGGTGGGCCCGCGACCGGGGCATCCCCGCGGTCATGGTGTCCCACGAGAGCCTCGCCGGCCTGCTGAGCTTCGCCGGTCCGGTCGGGGCCGCCTGCGCCAACCTGCTCAACGCCCGCAGCCACCGCGCCTACGACCAGGTCCTGTGCACCACCGCCTGGGCCGCCGCAGAGTTCGACCGCATCGGCGCGGGCAACCTCGTACGGGTACCCCTCGGCGTGGATCTTGAGCTCTTCCACCCCTCGCGGGCGTCGGCGGCGCTGCGGGAGCGCTATGCGACCCCGGACCAGGTGCTGCTGGTGCACTGCGGGCGGCTCTCGACCGAGAAACGCCCCGAACGCTCCGTCGAGGCCCTCATCGCGCTGCGCGCCCGGGGCGTCGACGCGGTCCTCGTCGTCGCCGGCGACGGCCCGCTGCGGCCCCGGCTGCAGGAACAGGCCCGGGGTCACGCGGTGCACTTCACCGAGTTCGTCGCGGACCGCACGGCCGTCGCCACGCTCCTCGCGACCGCCGACGTGGTCCTCGCGCCCGGCCCGATCGAGACGTTCGGCCTGGCCGCCCTCGAAGCCCTCGCCTGCGGGACACCGGTCGTGGTGTCCGCCGCGTCGGCCCTGCCCGAGGTGGTTGGAGAGGCCGGAGCAGCCGTTCACTCGGACTTTGCGGATGGTGTACAGCGGGTGCTCGCGCTGCCGTCCGACGAACGCAGGCGGGCCGCCCGCGACCGCGCGACGCGGTTCTCCTGGCCGGCCGCGGTCGCGGGATTCCTCACCGTGCACGGCGCCGCCCCGGCCGTCGTGGCCGCCGCCCCGGTCGTGGCCGCCACCGCTCCCGCCGTGGCGGGTGTGCCGTGACCGTCTTCGTGGCACTCGGCGACTCCACCACCGTCGGCTTCGGCGACCGGATGCCCGACGGCTCCTGGCGCGGCTGGGCGCAGATCCTCGCCGCCGCGCTCGGCGCCCGCCTGCACAACCTCGCCGACAGCGGCGCGCAGACCTTCGACGTCGTCGCGGAGCAGCTGCCCCGCGCCCTCGACCTGCGCCCCGACGTCGCCGCCGTCCTCGTCGGCACCAACGACACGCTGCGCAGCCCGTTCGACCCGGTGCGGGTCGCGACCAACCTCGAACGCACCGTGTCGCGCCTGCGCGCCGGGGGCGCCGAGGTCCTCACCATCCGGCTGCCCGACCCGGGGCGCATGTTCGGCCTGCCCGGCCCCCTGGCCCGCCCCCTGGCCCGCCGGATGCGCGACCTCAACGCCGCCGCCGACCTCGTCGCCGCCCGGCACAGCACCGTGCACTTCGACGCGGCCGGCCACCCCGACTCCTACGACCGCCGCATGTGGAGCGTCGACCGGCTGCACCCGAGCGAACGCGGGCACCGCTTCCTGGCCTGCTCGTTCTTCGACCTGCTCGCCGAACGCCTCGGCACCGGCATCGGCACCCGGCCCGACCCGTCGCCGAGCAGCCCGCCGCCGACCCGCACCGCGCAGGCCTGGTGGATGGCGACCCAGGGCACCCGCTGGATGATCCGCCGCTCGACCGACCTGCTGCCGGGGCTGCTCCGCCTCGCGTACGCGGAGCTGCGCACCCCCTCCGACCTTGGGCCGGGCCTGCCGCTGCCCGACCGGGTCGCGTGACTAGGCTTGAGCCCATGGCTCGACCGGATGCTCGCGCAGCAGATCAACTTCGACCCGTATCGATCACCCGCCAGTGGAGCATGCACCCGGAGGGGTCCGTGCTCGTCGAGTTCGGCAACACCCGGGTGCTGTGCACGGCCAGCGTCACCGAGGGGGTGCCCCGCTGGCGGAAAGGCTCCGGCCTGGGCTGGCTCACCGCCGAGTATGCGATGCTGCCCCGCGCCACGACCACCCGCAACGACCGGGAGAGCGTCAA
Source organism: Dactylosporangium sp. NPDC049525 (assembly GCF_040676755.1). NCBI lineage: Bacteria > Bacillati > Actinomycetota > Actinomycetes > Micromonosporales > Micromonosporaceae > Dactylosporangium > Dactylosporangium sp. NPDC049525. The sequence goes on from NZ_JBFAPO010000005.1 coordinate 290,216, forward strand.
GGGCAAGATCGGCGGCCGCACCCACGAGATCTCCCGGCTCATCGGCCGCAGCCTCCGGGCCTGCATCGACCTGAAGGCCCTCGGGGAGAACTCGATCGTCCTGGACTGTGACGTCCTGCAGGCCGACGGCGGCACCCGCACCGCCGCCATTACTGGCGCGTATGTCGCCCTTTTCGACGCCGTCGCGTATCTGGCCGCGCACAAGAAGCTTGCCGGCAAGCCCGCGCAGGTCCTGCACCGCTCCGTCGCCGCCGTCAGCGTCGGCATCATCGCCGGCGAGCCCCGCCTCGACCTCTGCTACGAGGAAGACGTCGTCGCCGACGTCGACATGAACGTCGTCTGCACCGGCACCGGCGACTTCGTCGAGGTCCAGGGCACCGGCGAGCAGGCCGTGTTCTCGCGCGCCGAGCTCGACCTCCTCGTCGACCTGGGCGCCCTCGGCTGCGCCGAGCTCACCGCCCTGCAACAGAAGGCGATCGCCGGATGAGGCTGCTGCTCGCGACCCGCAACACGAAGAAGCTCGTCGAGCTGCGCCGGGTCCTCTCGGAGTCGGCCCCGCACGTGGAGCTGATCGGCCTCGACGACGTCGAGAAGTATCCCGAGGCCCCTGAGACCGGCCTCACCTTCGAGGAGAACGCGCTGCTCAAGGCCCGCGAGGCGGCGTCCATCACCGGCCTGCCGAGCGTCGGGGACGACTCCGGCCTGGCCGTCGACGCCCTCAACGGCATGCCCGGCGTCTTCAGCGCCCGCTGGTCCGGCCTGCCCAGCGGCACCCCGGACCGCGACGGCGCCAACCTCCGGCTGGTCCTCGCCCAGGTCGGCGACGTCCCCGACGAGCACCTCGGCGGCGCCTTCGTCTGCGCCGCCGCCCTCGTCTGGCCCGACGGCCGCGAACAGGTGTTCCGCGGCGAGATGCGCGGCCGCCTGATCAGGACTCCCCGCGGCGACGGCGGGTTCGGCTACGACCCGATCTTCGTCGCCGACGGCTACGAGCTGACCACGGCGGAGCTGCCACCCGCGGAGAAGGACGCCATCAGCCACCGCGGCAAGGCCTTCCGCGCCCTGGCCGCCACTCTCTGACCCACCATCCGGCGGATCCGGCCGTCACGGCCGGATCCGCTGCTTTGTTCAGGCCGGGTGGTGGCCGGATCCGCTGCTGTGGTCGGCCGGGGTGCCGGCCCGGATCTGCTGCTTGGTCAGGCCAGGGTGCCGATCTCGTGTTCGACGGCGGTCAGCAGGTCGCGGCTCGACACGGTCGCGCGCATCGCCTCCAGGACCGGGGCGAGGAACACGTCCGGACCCGGACGGCCCGCGTGCTGCTCGACGGCCGCCATCGCGATCCGGCCCGCCACGGACGGGGTGAGCGGGGCGCGGAGCTGGATGCCCCGGACCGCGGAGAGCAGCTCGACCGCGAGGATGCTGCACAGGTTGTCCAGGACGGTGCGGAGCTTGCGGGTCGCGGCCCAGCCCATCGAGACGTGATCCTCCTGCATGCCCGACGTCGGCAGCGAGTCGACGCTGGCCGGTGACGCGAGGCGCCGGTTCTCCGCGACGATGCCCGCCGCCGTGTACTGCGCGATCATCAGCCCCGAGTTCACCCCGGCGTCTGGGGTGAGGAACGGCGGCAGGTCCCGCGACCGGCACACGTCCAGCATCCGGTCGACCCGGCGCTCCGCGATCGCGCCGACCTCCGCGGCCGCGATCGCCAGGAAGTCGGCGGCGAACCCCAGCGGCGCACCGTGGAAGTTGCCGGTCGACTCGACCCGCCCGTCGGGGAGCACGACCGGGTTGTCGACGATCGAGCGCAGCTCCCGGGCGGCGACGGTCCTCGCGAACTCGAGCGTGTCCCGGGCGGCGCCGGCGACCTGCGGGGCGCAGCGCATCGAGTACGCGTCCTGCACGGCGTGCTCGAGGTCGTCGCGGTGCGAGTCCATGATCGGGGAGCCCTGCAGCAGGCGGTGCAGGTTCGCCGCGGAGGCTGCCTGACCCGGATGCGGCCGGATCGTGTGCAGCTCCGGCATGAACGGCCGGTCGGAGCCCAGCATCGCCTCGATCGACAGCGCGGCGGTCACGTCGGCCATCGTGAACAGGTGCGCCGCGTCGGCGATCGCCAGCAGCAGCATGCCGAGCATGCCGTCGGTGCCGTTGATCAGCGCCAGCCCCTCCTTCGACGACAGTTCGAGCGGGTTGACCCCGGCGTCGGCGGCGCTGATCCGGGTGCCGTCCTTGGCCAGCACCCAGCCCTCGCCGATGAGGACGAGCGCGCAGTGGGCGAGCGGCGCAAGATCCCCGGACGCGCCGAGCGAGCCGTGCTCCGGCACCCACGGCGTGACGTCCGCGTTCAACAGGTCGACGAGGCCGGTGGCGATCTCCGGCCGTACCCCGGACCGCCCCATCGCCAAGGACCTGATGCGCAGCAACATCATCGCCCGCACCACCTCCCGCGGCATGGGTGCGCCGATGCCGGCCGCGTGCGAGCGGATCAGCGCGTGCTGCAGCTCGGCGCGCCGCTCCGGGGCGATGAACGTGTTGGCGAGCGCGCCGAACCCGGTGGACACGCCGTACACCGGGCGACCGTCGCGCTCGATGGCGTCGACGATCGAACGGCTGGTGCGCATCGCGTCGAGCGCGTCCTGCGCGAGGGTCACCCGCGCGTTGCCCCGAGCGACCGCGATGAGGTCGGCGGGGGTGATGCCTGAAGCGGTGACGGTGATCAAACCAGCTCCCCATTGAGCATGACAGTGGATATCAGGGGCACACCCGGCCGGTACGCCAGATGCAGATACGAAGGCGCGTCGAGGATCGCGAGGTCACCCCGCGCACCGACCCGCAGCCGCCCGACGTCGTCGCGGCGCAGCGCGGCGGCGCCCCCGGTCGTGGCCGCGAGCACCGCCTCCGCCGGCGTCATCGCCATCTCGCGGACCGCAAGGGCCACGCAGAACGGCATCGACGTCGTGTACGACGAGCCCGGGTTGCAGTCGGTGGCGATCGCGACCGTGGCGCCGGCGTCCAGCAGCGCCCGCGCCGGCGGATACGGCGAACGGGTCGAGAACTCCGCACCCGGCAGCAGCGTCGCCACGGTCGCCGACCCCGCGAGCGCGTCGATGTCGGCCGGGGCGAGGTGCGTGCAGTGATCCGCCGACGCCGCCCCGAGTTCGACGGCGAGCCGAACCCCCGACCCGGCCGTCAGCTGGTTGGCGTGGACCCGGGTGCCGAGCCCCGCGGCCGCCCCGACGGTCAGGATGGCGCGGGAGTGGTCCGCGTCGAACGCACCCCGTTCGCAGAACACGTCGATCCACCGCGCCCCCGCCGACCTGGCCGCGGTCAGCATCGGACCGCAGACCAGGCTGACGTAGTCGTCGGTGCGCCCCGCGTACTCCGCGGGCACCACGTGCGCCCCGAGAAACGTCGTCTCGGCACTGAACTCCCGCGCGATCCGCAGCGACCGCGCCTCGTCCGCGACCGTCAGCCCGTACCCCGACTTGATCTCCATGGTCGTCGTCCCCTGCCGCAGCGCCTCCCGCCGCAGGCGCGCCACGTTGGTCCGTAGCTGCTCGTCGCCGGCCGCCCTGGTCGCGCCGACCGTCGTGCGGATGCCACCGCCCGTGTACGGCTCACCCGCCATCCTCGCGGCGAACTCCGCGGCCCGGTCCCCGGCGAACACCAGGTGCGCGTGGCTGTCGACGAATCCGGGCAGGACCGAGGCGCCGTCGGCGTCGACCCGCGCGTCGGCCGGCGGCGCGTCCGCGGCCCGGCCGATCCACGCCACCTTGCGGTCGTCGACCACGAGCGCCGCCTGCCGGCGGATGCCCAGCGGCCCCTCACCCTGCCCCGGCACGCAGGTGACCAGCTCGCCGATGTTGGTGACCAGCATCGACCTCATCGCAGCCCCCCGATCCCCGGCAACGCCGCCGCGGGGGCCACCACCGCCGACGGTGCGACGGACTGCACCCGCACGGCGGGCGTTGATGGGAACGGTGGTGGCGCGGCGAGTGCTGGCGCGGCGAGTGGTGGCGCGGCGAGTGGTGGCGCAGCGAGTGGTGGCGCGGCGAGTGGCGGTGGGAACGGTGATGGCACGGCCGCCGGTTGCGCGGTCGACCGTGGTGCGGCGGGCGATGGTGCGGTGGGCGTTGGGAGTGCGGCCGACCGTGGTGCAGCGGTCGATGGTGCGGCGAGCGGTGGCGATGATGGCGCGGCCGACGGTTGCGCTGCCGATCGTGCAGCGGCGGGCCGTGGTGCGGCGAGCGTTGGTGGGAACGGTGGTGGTGCGGCCGACGGTTGCGCTGCCGACCATGGTGCGGCGGGCGGTGGTGGCGATGGTGCGGCCGACGGTTGCGCGGCCGATCGTGGTGCAGCGGGCCGTGATGGTGCGGCTGGCCGTGATGCGGCTGGCGCGGGAGCGGAGGGCGATGGTGGAGCGGGCGGTGGCAGCGGTGGCGCGGCCGGCGGCTGCGCGGTTGACCGTGGCGCGGTGGGCGATGGTGGTGTGGCCGACGGTTGCGCGGTTGACCGTGGCGCGGTGGGCGATGGTGGTGTGGCCGATCGTGCAGCAGCGGTCGGTGGTGCGGTGAGCGGTGGCGGTGATGGCGTGGACGACCGTGGTGCGGCCGACGTTGAAGCGGAGGGCGTTGAAGCGGAGGGCGTTGGTGGAGCGGGCGGTGCTGGCGCGGTCAACGGTTGCGCGGCCGACTGTGGTGCGGCGGGCGGTGGGGGTGCGGCCGACTGCCGTGCGGCGGACGGTGGTGCGGCGGACGGGTTGACGGCGTGCACGGCGGCTGCCAGGGCGGCGCCGACATCGGGCACCGTGGCGTGGACGCCGTCGCGGACGATGACCCGGCCATCGATGACGACGTGCCGGACGTCGGCGGCGGTCGCGGCGAACATGACCGCCTCAGGGGCGCAGGCGGCGGTGCGCGGCGAGGTCAGGCAGACCGTGACGAGGTCCGCGCGGGCGCCGGGGGTGATGGTGCCGGCGTCGGTCCAGCCGAGGGAGGCGTGGCCGGTGGTGGTCGCGGCGGTGAGCAGCTCGACGGCGGTGAAGTGGCCGCGGTGCTCGGTGTGCAGCCGCTCGTGCATCTCGACGCCGCGGGCCTCCTCGAACAGGTCGATCACCGCGTGGCTGTCGCTGCCGAGGGACAGCGGGGTGCCGGCGTCGACCAGGGCCCGCGCGTGGCCGATGCCGTCGGCGAGGTCCCGCTCGGTGGTGGGGCAGAAGCACACGCCGGTGCCGGAGTCGCCGAGCTCGGCGCGGTCGGTGTCGGTGAGGTGGGTCGCGTGCACGGCGGTCACGGTCGGACCGGTCAGCCCGCGGTCGGCGAGCAGCTCCGTCGGGGTGCGGCCGTGCACCGCAAGGCAGGCGTCGTTCTCGGCGCGCTGCTCCGACAGGTGCACGTGCGTCGGCATGCCCTCGGTGTGCCGCGCGAACTCGCCGAGCGCGGCGGCGGGAACGGCCCGCACGCTGTGCGCGGCGGCGCCGATCTTCGCGTGTGGCCGGGCGCCGAGCTGTGCGACGCGATCCGCCCAGCCGTCGACGCCGGCGTCGCCGAAGCGGCGCTGGACCCCTTCGAGTGGCCGGCCGTCAACGGTCGAGGTCAGATACAGCGTGTCGAGCAGCGTGATCCGGAGTCCTGCGTCGGCCGCCGCGGCGATCAGGGCCTCGCCCATCGCGTTGGGTTCGGTGTACGGCGTGCCGCCCGCCCCGTGGTGCAGATAGTGGAACTCGCCGACGCACGTGATGCCCGCGAGGGCCATCTCGGCGTACACGGCCCGGGCCAGGCGGTGGTAGGAGTCAGGGTCTAGGGCGGCGGCCACCGAGTACATCTGCTCGCGCCAGGTCCAGAAGGTGCCCCGCCCGCCCTGGGTCCGCCCGCGCAGTGCCCGGTGGAACGCGTGCGAGTGCGCGTTGGCCAGCCCCGGCAGCGTCATCCCGGGCAGGTGCACCGCGTCGAGCCCGGCGGCGGGCGTGCCGGGCGTGACGGTGGTGAATCTGCCGTCCGCCACCTCGATCAGCACGTCGGCCGCGACGCCGGCCGGCAGCCACGCCCACTCGCAGTGAAACCGGGCAGGTGTCATTGGCACAGCCGGGCCAGTAGGTCGGTGAGCTTCTCGACGCCGACGGCGCAGTCCGCGTCGGAGGCCGACTCCTGCGGCGCGTGCGAGATGCCGGTGGGGTTGCGCACGAACAGCATGCCCGTGTCGACGTGCTTGGACAGGACCCCGGCGTCGTGGCCGGCGCCGGTCGGCAGCACGGGGGCGTCGAGCTCCAGCGCCGCGAGGCGGCTGACGTCGCCGGCGAACGCGACCTCGCCGGTCACCGACTCCGCTTCGAGGGTGACCCGGGTGCCGTCGTGCCGGGCCCGCTCCTCCGCCCGCTGCCGGATCGCGGCGACGAGCCGGTCCAGGGTGTCGCCGTCGGCGGCCCTCGCGTCCAGCCACGCCGAGGCGCGGGCGGCGATCGCGTTGGTGGCGTTGGGTGCGACGTCGACCCGGCCGACGGTGGCGTGCGCCCCGTGCGCCCGTGCGGTCTCGTCGGCGGCGAGGACGGTGTGCGCGAGCGTCAGCATCGGGTCGTGCCGGTCGCTCATCCTGGTCGTGCCGGCGTGGTTGCCCTCGCCGGAGAAGTCCAGCCGATACCGCCCGTGCGGCCAGATCCCGCTCGCCACCCCGACCGGCGCGTCGAGCACGTCGAGGGCGCGGCCCTGCTCGACGTGCAGCTCGACGAAGGCGCCGATGCGGGCCAGCCGTTCAGGGTCGGGGCCGAGCGCGTCGACGTCGAGACCTGCCTTGCCCATGGCCTCGGCCAGGGTGATGCCGTCGCGGTCCCGCAGCCGCAGCGCCCGTGCCGGGTCGAACGCGCCGGTGAGCAGGCGGGAGCCGAGGCACGGCACCCCGAACCGGGCGCCCTCCTCCTCGGTGAAGACCACGACGGCGATCGGCCGGGACGGGGTCACGCCGCGCTCGCGGAGCCGGTCGACGGCGAGCAGCCCGGAGACGACGCCGAGCGGCCCGTCATAGCCGCCGCCGTGCGGCACCGAGTCGAGGTGGCTGCCGGTGACGACCGCCCCTTCGCCCTCGGGGGAGCCCCACCACGCCCACAGGTTGCCGTTGCGGTCGACCTCCACCTCGAGGTCGCGGTCGAGTGCCTCCTCGACGAACCACTCCCGGCAGACCAGGTCGGCGTCGGTCCAGGAGTGCCGCAGGTAGCCGCCGTCGCCGCCGGCCCTGCCGACCGGACTGAGCGACCCCCACAGCGCCGCGAACCGCTCCCCGGTCATCGCCGTGCCGGCAACTCCGCTGCGCTCCGGGCCGGTCATGCCGCCACCTCCGCTGCGCTCCGGCGCCCGCACGACGGCCGGCGCCCCTGATGCCCGGCAACTCCGCCGCGCTCCGGGCCGGTCATGAGTCCTCCCGCATCGGCACTCGGATGCCGGTCTGCTCGGCAACCTCGGCGGCTTCGTCATAGCCGGCGTCGACGTGCCGGAGCACGCCCATCGCCGGGTCGTTGGACAGCACCCTGGCCAGCTTCTGCGCCGCGAGCTCGGTGCCGTCGGCGACGGAGACCTGCCCGGCGTGGATCGAGCGGCCGATGCCGACGCCGCCGCCGTGGTGGATCGACACCCAGGATGCGCCGGAGGCGGTGTTGACCAGCGCGTTGAGCAGGGGCCAGTCGGCGATCGCGTCGGAGCCGTCCCGCATCGCCTCGGTCTCCCGGTAGGGCGAGGCGACAGAGCCGGTGTCCAGGTGGTCGCGGCCGATCACGAGCGGCGCCTCGACGGTGCCGTCGGCGACCATCTCGTTGAACTTGAGGCCCGCCTTGTCCCGCTCGCCCTGCCCGAGCCAGCAGATCCTGGCCGGCAGCCCCTGGAACGCGACCCGCTCGCCGGCCAGGCGGATCCAGCGGTGCAGCGAGTCGTTGTCGGGGAAGAGGTCGAGCACGGCCCGGTCGGTGGCGGCGATGTCGGCCGGGTTGCCCGACAGGGCGGCCCAGCGGAACGGGCCCTTGCCCTCGCAGAACAGCGGCCGGATGTAGGCGGGGACGAACCCGGGGAACGCGAACGCCCGGTCGAACCCGCCCAGCTGCGCCTCGCCGCGGATCGAGTTGCCGTAGTCGAAGACCTCGGCGCCCCGGTCGAGGAACCCGACCATGGCCTCCACGTGCCGGGCCATCGAGTGGCGGGCCCGGTCGGTGAACTCCTCGGGCTTCGCCGCGGCATACTCCGCGGCGTCGCCGGGCTCGACCCCGCTCGGCACATAGGACAGCGGGTCGTGCGCGGAGGTCTGGTCGGTGACGATGTCGACCGGCACGCCCATGCGCAGCAGCTCGGGCAGCAGCAGGGCGGCGTTGCCGACGACGCCGACCGACAGCGCCCGGCGGGCGATCTGCGCCTCGACCGCGAGCCGCACCCCTTCTTCGAGGGAGTCGGCGACGACGTCGAGATAGCGGGTCGCGACCCGCCGCTCCAGGCGGGCCCGGTCGACGTCGATGATCAGGCAGGCCCCGCCGTTCATGGTGACGGCGAGCGGCTGGGCGCCGCCCATGCCGCCGCAGCCGGCGGTGAGCGTCAACGTGCCGGCGAGGGTGCCGCCGAACCGCTTCTCCGCCACCGCGGCGAACGTCTCATAGGTGCCCTGCAGGATGCCCTGCGTGCCGATGTAGATCCACGAGCCGGCGGTCATCTGCCCATACATCGTCAGGCCGAGCGCCTCGAGCCGGCGGAACTCGGGCCAGGTGGCCCAGTCGCCGACGAGGTTGGAGTTGGCGATCAGCACCCGCGGCGCCCACTCGTGGGTCTGCAGCACGCCGACCGGGCGGCCGGACTGCACCAGCATGGTCTCGTCGGGACCCAGCGTGGTGAGGGTGCGCACCAGCGCGCGGAAGGACGGCCAGTCACGCGCCGCCTTGCCCGTGCCGCCATAGACGACCAGGTCCTGCGGTCGCTCGGCGACGTCGGGATCGAGGTTGTTCATCAGCATGCGCAGCGCGGCTTCCTGCTGCCAGCCACGGGCCGTCAGCTTGGTGCCGCGAGGGGCACGGACCGTCTCCATGGAACTCCTCGGGTTAGGGCAGGAAGACCTGGCGGGTGGCGGCGGACCGCTCGAACGACTCGAGGCGGGCCTGGGACTCGGTCGGCGCGGCGTCGCACATGGCCTGCAGCAGCATCGTCACCATCGCCGTCGGGGCGCTGTGGGAGTCGAACACCAGCCGCGACCCGACCGGCGCGGGCAGCACGAGGTCGGACTCGGCGGCGGCCGGGCTGACCGGCGAGTCGGTGACGGTCACGACGGTGAGACCGGCGGCGCGGGCCTCCCGGAGCGCGTCGACCGCCTCGCGCGGATAGCGGGGCAGCACAAACGCCAGCATGGCAACTGCGCCCGCCGCGCGTGCCTGATCCAGCCGATCGGCCAGCAGGCTGCCGTGCTCGTGCAGGAGCCGCACGTCGGGGTGGACCTTCGCCGCGAAGTAGGTGAACGCGGTCGCGAGTGCGCGGGCGGCCCGCATGCCGAACACGGGCAGCGGCCGGCTGCCGATCAGCAGCCGGCCCGCCTCGGCGAGTGGCTTCGGGTCGGCGAGCGCGGCGGCGAGGCGTCGCAGGTTGGCGATCTCGGCGCCCAGCGCTTGCTGGAACTGGTTGGTCTCGGCCTCGGCGGGCTCGTCGTCACGGGGCGGGCGGGGCGTGTGGCCGTCGATGTTGATCCGGATCTCGTCGCGGAGCGAGTGATAGCCGTCGAAGCCGAGCGCGGTCGCGAAACGGGTGACCGACGGCTGGCTCACGCCGGCGAGCGTCGCCAGGTCGCCGCTGGAGAGATAGCCGGCCTGGCCGGCGTTGTCGACCAGGCAGCGGGCGATGCGCCGCTGGGCGGGCGTGAGCCGCTGCCCGTCGAACAGCTCCAGCAGCCGCCGCTCCATCTCCGTCGTCACGCCCCGAATGTATGCCTCCATTCAAAGTCGAGTCAAGCGCATCAACTCATTCATAGTGTTGCCTAACCTGGGGGTCCGCGTGCGACGCTCGCGACGTGCGGTTGACTTATCTGGCCACGTATCCCGTCAAGAGTTGCTACCGCGTGGAGGCCGACGCCGCGCAGGTGGAGCCCTGGGGGCTGGCCGGCGACCGCCGCTGGCTGGTCGTCGACGGCGACGCGAAGCTGATCACCCAGCGGGACACGCCGGCGCTGGGGCGGATCCGGCCGGAGCCCCGGGACGGCGGCCTGCTGCTGCGCGCGCCCGGCGCGCCGGACCTGTGGGTGCCATTTCCGTCCGGCGCCACGACCGACGTCAAGCACTTCTTCCTGTGGATCGCCGCCACCCCCGCCGGGCCGGTCGCCGACCGGTGGGTCTCGGACGTGATCGGCCGCCCCGCCACGCTGGTCTATCTGGACGACCCGACCCGCCGCCCGGTCGAGCCCGGCTTCAGCGAGCCCGGCGACCGGGTCAGCTTCGCCGACGGGTTCCCGCTGCTGCTGGTCAACTCGGCCTCGCTCGACGCCGTCAACGACTGGCTGGTCGAGGCCGGTGACGAGCCGGTCGAGATGACCCGCTTCCGGCCCAACGTCGTCGTCGCCGGCGCGCCGGCCTGGGCGGAGGACGGCTGGATCGGCGGCAGGCTCGTCATCGGCGACGTGTCCTTCCGGGTACCGAAGGCGTGCAGCCGATGCGTCCTGACCACCATCGACCCGGAGACGGGGGAGAAGGGCCGCCAGCCGCTGCGCGTCCTCGGCCAGCACCGCCGGTTCCCCGACGGGCTGCTGTTCGGCGTCAACCTCATCCCCGACCTGGAGGGCCCCGGCAAGATCGCCGTGGGTGACGAGGTGATCGTGGCATAACGGACCCGGCGGGGCGGGTGGCACGTCATGATCAAGGGGTGACACCCCTGCGGGTCCGGCCCCACCTCGCCGAGATCCTCGACCGGACCGTGCACGTGGTGGTGACGTTCAGCGTGCTCGGCAACCTGCTGCCGGAGCCGGCCACGGTCGCCCGGCAGATCCGCGAGATGCTGCTGGACACCGGCCACCAGATGTCGATCATGATCGGCGCGAGTGGCAACCCGTTCGACATGCTGGCCGAGGCGTACGCGGCGGGCGAGGACCTGGGCCGGCGTGCCGAGCAGCTGGTCCACGACGCGGAGCTCGACGCCGCCGGCCGGGCGCCGGTGACGACGGGCGCACCCGCCCTCCTGGAGGCATGCCGGGCCACCGGCCGGGCCATCACCGTCTACGCGCCGCACAGCGAGTCGGCGGTGGGACGGTTCCTGCAGCACCACGGGCTGCGCGCCCTCGTCGGGCCGGCGCTGGGCCGCGGCTTCGCGATGCGGCACCCCGCGGTGCGCACGATGGGCCCCGTCCTCGAGTCGATCGGCGCGCTGCCGGGCGAGACGGCGGTCGTGTGCGCGACGTTCTCCGCCATGTCCGCGACCCAGCGGGCCGGCGCCCACGCCATCGGCGTCGACCGTCTCCGCGAGCCGCGCAAGATGCTGCACGGCGGCGAGGGCAGCAACGCCGTCGTCCAATCCCTGACACACCTCGCCGAGGCGGTCAGAGCGTGTGCACCGTCACAGCATCGGGGCGCGTCACTCTGGTAGAAAAGCCCGCGTGTCATTTCTGCTGTGGTCGGGACAGGCGATCGGGCACCGCCGTGCCGGTGTCGGGTTCGTCGTCGGCGTGGCCTGCGCCGCCGCCGCGGTGACCCTGTTCCCGGAGCACCCACTCGACCGGCCGAACGCCCTGGCGGCCGCCGCGCTGCTGGCCGCGGCCGGGCTCGCCGCGCTGGTCTGGGCCGCCGCGATGGCACACGTCGGCGTCCAGATCAGCATGTACAACGTGCGCATCCGCCACGGGCTGCTGCCGATGCCGCCGATCACAGTGCCGCTGCGGATGGTCACCAGCATGCGCGCCGTGGACGTGGAGTCCAACCTCGCCCAGCGCTGGGGATGGACCTGGGTTCCTGGCCGTGGCCGGGCGGTCATCGTACGGTCCGGGCCGGCCCTGCTCTTCGACTTCGCCGGTCGCCAGTTCACGGTCAGCGTCGATGACCCCGACGAGGCCGAGGCCGCGCTCAACCGGATGCGCAGCCCGGCCCGGTGACAAGGGCAGGGAATTGGTGAAGCCCGGGGAGTGTCCATCCCCGGGCCTCGGTTTGCCGCCCACTTGCACACACCGGCACGTTTAAGGTCACAGGTCAGATTGAAGGCGTCGCGCTCTGCGATTGAGCTATCGGGCCAGGTTTGGAGGCCCGAACGGGAGTTGAACCCGTAGCCTCGACGACAATGCCTGTGATCGGTCGATCCGGTGTTGAGCGGCGAATGCTCAGACTGGAGCGAGAAGTTGAGTTTGTGTTTCGGCTCCCGCGGCCGCCTCTGCCATTGGGCTACGCCGTCACGAATGACGGCGGAAGGAATCGAACCTCCACATTGACACCGCGCGCACCTGTCAAACTGAGCCTCAGGTTCAGCCTGCGCTCCTTGCGCACCACCGATCCTAGCCGTCAGGCGAAGAGGAAGCGAAACACTTTCTCGCCGGCCTCCTGCTGCACGACCTCGGCGGAGTTGGCCTCCTCGCGGGCGAACTTCACCGCCGCCTGCAGCTTCTCGACCCGCTCCACCAGCTCGTTGATCCGCTGCGCGGGCAGCGCGCCGGAGAACTTCACCGTCTTCCAGTAGCCGATGACGACGTCCTCGTAATACACCTCGACCTGCGCGGGGTGCTTCTCCGTCGCCTCGGCCTTGACGTGGTTGCGCGGGATCCGCTTGGTGCGGGTGGTCTGCGTCGGCTCGGTTGCGAAGCAGTCGGCGGACGCGTCATACACCCACGACTCGGCGGCGTCCAGGACCGGCAGCTTCCGCACGAACGTCAGCAGGTCGACCAGCTGCTTCTCCAGGAACAGCAGGTAGGACACGGGCACGTCACGCAGCAGCGGCGTGCCGTCCACGACGACGTCGGCGCGCGCGACGCAGTTGGTCCAGTCCTTCGTCGCGGTCACGTCGAAGAGCCGGGTGAGGATGGTCGCGGTCTGGCGCATGACCTCGTCGGCCTTGACCTGCACGCGGGTCGACTCGGGCGGCAGCTGCTCGCCCTCCTCGTCCTTCGGGCGGTAGGTGCGCGCGATGCCGGCCAGCAGGGCGGGCTTCTGCAGCACGTGGTGCGCGTCGGTGAGTTCCTGGAAGGAGCGCGACTTGACGCCCTTCTCCACCGCGATGATCTGATTGAGCTTCGTCATAATGCGCAGAGTGTACGAGCAGGGTGCGACAGAAATCATCCGAGAAAAGTGGGGCCGGTGAGAGTCGAACTCACACTGGCACGGACCTAAACCGTGTGCCTCTGCCATTGGGCTACGGCCCCACGTCGCGACCGGCCATCACTTTACTCACGCCAGGCGGGTGATCTCCACCGTGACCCCGAGGTGCTTGCTCGGCGCGCCGTGATAGACCCCGCGCAGCGGCGGGACGTCGTCGTAGTCGCGCCCGCGGGCCACCACCACGTGCCGCGGACCGACCGGAACCCCGTTCGTGGGATCGAACCCGGTCCATTCACCGGCCCACCATTCGACCCAGGCGTGGCTCTGTCCGGCGACCGTCTCGCCGATCTCGGCCTCGACCTTCGGGTGCAGGTAGCCGGACACGTACCGGGCCGGGATGCCCCTGGCCCGCAGCAGGCCGACGGTCAGGTGAGCGATGTCCTGGCAGACACCCTTGCGCTGCTTCCACGCCTCCTGCGCGCTTGTCTGCACGCCGGTGGATCCCGGGACGTAGGCGACGTTGTCCCGTACCCAATGCGACAACGCCTCGGCAGAGGCCTGTGGTGACCTGCCGGCGATCGCATCCCATGCCTCGTCGACCAGGGTGGCGTCGACGGCGGTCAAGGGGCTCTCGGTCAGCAACTCCGCGTGCGTGTCGAGCACGGCGCCGCCACCGAGCTCGGACCAGGTGAGCGTGACGACCGGTAGCGGCGGCGGCGACACCTCGACCAGGCTGCTGGACACGACCCGCAGCTGCTGGTGCGGCCGGTGCAGGTCGAACGCGGTGACCTGGGTCGCCCAGTAGTCGTAGTACCGGTAGGTGGTGGCGCCCGGCGTCACCTCGACCTGGCTGAACAGCGTCGTCTGCCACGGCAGCGTGAGCGGGGTCAGCCGGGCCTCGTTGTAGGACGCCGAGACGCTGCCCGCGTACTTGTAGCCCGTGACATGCCTGATCTTGAGACGCCAACTCATGATCCACCCCATGCGACGGTGCCCCAGGTGACGGGCGTGGACTGCGGGAAGTAGCGGGCCGTGATCGCCGCGCTGGCCGTGGCACAGGTCTGCTGCAGCGCCCGCAGGTGCTGCGGCAGTTCGGCGAGGAGGGTGGTGGTGTCGGCGTACTCGAGGCGGGTCCTGATCTGCCCGATCGGCCGGCGGGCGGCGTCGGTCACGCCGGCCCTTTCCATCGTCGGCGCCAGCTCGCGCAGGCACTGCTCGGCGGTGCCCAGCGCGTGCAGCGCCGAGCGCGGGAACAGCCGGTCCAGCAGCAGGAACTCGGTGACCCGCTGCGGCTCGAACGTCCCGCCGTGAGTGCGCAGGAACGCCTCGTCGGCGCCGCAGGACCGCAGCACGGTCCGCCAGCCGGTGATCTCGTCGGTGGTGTTCGTCTGGATGGACAGCAGCCGGGCGGTCATGTCGACGCGCTCGAGGCTGCGGCCCAGCACCAGGAACCGCCACCCGTCGTCACGGCTCATCGTGGATTCCGCCAGCCCGGCCAGTACGGCAGCGCGCTCCCGCACGTAACTCAGGAAGACGGTCGGGCCGAGGCGTTCCGCGGCGACCCTGCGCGACGCGAGGGTGTGCCACGTGACGTTGAGGCATTCCCACATTTCACTGGAGATCGTCTCGCGTACCCCCCGCGCATTGTCACGGGCGGCGACGATCGCACCCGAGATGGCGCTGGGGTCCTCGGCGTCGAACGCCAGCAGCTCCAGCACGTCACCGGTGGTGATCCGCCGGTCCTGCGGCGCCGGCGCACCGAGCACCGACATCAGCGTCCGGCACGCGGCGTCCTCGTCGGCCCACGGGTCCTCCAGGAGCCGGCCGAGGAACGCGTCGAGGATGCGGGCGGTGTCGTCGGCGCGCTCGATGTAGCGCCCGATCCAGAACAGGGACTCTGCGATGCGACTGAGCACGGCCCCTCCTACTGCTGTCCGGCGAGCTGCGCGGCGGCCGGTCCGCTGTCGCGGGGGCTGCCGCCGGCCTCACGCGGCTCCGGCACGATCTTCGACCGCGGGGCCGACGGCGCCGGATCGGTGTGGTGCGCGAGCACCCAGGTGTCCTTCGACCCGCCGCCCTGGCTGGAGTTGACGACGAGCGCCCCCTCCGGCAGCGCCACGCGGGTCAGCCCGCCCGGCACCAGCCAGATCTCGTTGCCGTCGTTGACCGCGAACGGGCGCAGGTCGATGTGGCGCGGCGCGACCCGGTCACCGAGCAGCGTCGGCGACGTCGACAGGGCCACGGGGCGCTGCGCGATCCAGCCCCGCGGGTCCTTCTCGACCAGCTTCCTGAGGCCGATCAGGGTCTCCTCGGATGCCTGCGGGCCGATGACGATGCCCTTGCCGCCCGCGCCGTCGACCGGTTTGAGGACCAGTTGGTCGAGCCGGCCGAGCACGTCGTTCAGGACCTCGGGGTCGCGGTCGTCGAGCCGGTACGTCTCCACGTTGTCGATGAGCGGCTCCTCCGACAGGTAGTACCGGATCAGGTCCGGCACGTACGTGTAGACGAGCTTGTCGTCGGCGACGCCGTTGCCGACCGCGTTGGCAAGGGTGACCTGCCCGGCGCGGGCCGCGTTGACGATGCCGGGGCAGCCGATCACCGAGTCGGGCCGGAAATGCAGCGGGTCGATGAACTCGTCGTCGACCCGCCGGTAGACCACGTGCACCGGGCGCTCGCCCTGCGTGGTGCGCATCCGCACCCGGTTGCCGCTGCAGACCAGGTCGCGGCCCTCGACCAGCTCCACGCCCATGAGCCGGGCGAGCAGCGCGTGCTCGAAATAGGCCGCGTTGTAGACGCCCGGCGTCAGCACGACGACCGTGGGGTCCTCGACGCCCTCCGGCGCGGCGGCGCGCAACGCGGCGAGGAGCCGGGCCGGGTAGTCGTCGACCGGCCTGACCCGCGCCTCCGCGAACAGCGCCGGCATGGTGTGGGTCAGGGCGCGCCGGTTCTCGATCACGTAGGACACCCCGGACGGGATGCGCAGGTTGTCCTCCAGGACGCGGAACCTGCCGTCCTCGTCCCGGATCAGGTCGACGCCGCTGATGTGGACCCGCACCCCGTTGGCCGGCTCGATGCCGTGCGCCTGCCGGTGGAAGTGCGCGCTGGTGGTGATGAGCTTGCGGGGCACGACGCCGTCGGTGAACACCCGACCGGCGCCGTAGATGTCGGCGAGGAACGCCTCGAGTGCCTTGACCCGCTGCTGGACGGCGGCCGTCAGCAGGTCCCACTCGTTGGCGTCGAGGATGCGGGGGATCAGATCCAGCGGGAAGGGTCGCTCCTCGCCCGCGTAGGCGAACGTGACCCCGCGGTCGGTGAAGACCCGCGCCAGCTGGTCGGCACGGAACCGCAGATCGGCCGGGGCGAGCGGCTGCAGCGCGGCGAACAGCGAACGATAGGGCGAGCGCGGCTGACCGGGGCGCTCGAACATCTCGTCCCACGCTTCGAACATGGCCCCGGACATCGAGTAGTCGTCGAAGATGTCCGCCATGACGAGAGCCTAGGCACGAACCGTTTCAGCCGCATTACCAGTGTGTATTCAGGCCGATCTTGCCGTTAGTCCAGGCCAAGGTCCCGCCTGAGCTTCGCCACGTGCCCCGTCGCCTTGACGTTGTAGAGAGCACGCTCGATGTTCCCCTTCTCGTCGATGACGAAGGTCGAGCGGATCACGCCCAGCACGGTGCGCCCGTAGTTCTGCTTCTCGCCGAACGCGCCATAGGCCTTCAGGACCGCCCGGTCGGGGTCCGACACGAGCGGGAACGTGATCGCGTCGCGCTCGCGGAACTGTGCCAGCTTCGCCGGGGAGTCCGGCGAGATGCCGACCACCTCGTAGCCGGCGGACTGCAGCGAGGCGAGATTGTCACGGAAGTCGCACGCCTGCTTGGTGCACCCGGGCGTCATCGCCGCCGGATACGCATAGAGGACGACCTTGCGCCCCCGGAGGTCGGCGAGTGCCAGGGGCTCGTCGCGATCCGTCTGCAACGTGAACTCAGGAGCCGCGTCACCCGGCTCCAGACGTGTCGTGGTCATGGTCCGGACTCTATCGCGCCCCGGTGACATCCACGGCGGCAGATAGCGTTACGTCCCGGTGCCGTGACTCATCGTATAAAGTCGACCCCCGCGGCGGCATCCATGGGAAAAGCGAGAAATCATGGTCCGCATGACCCGCCGCGCATGGTCCATCCCCCTGGCGATGCTCTTCGGAGCGTTGCTGATCCTGGCGCTGCCCGCCGCGCCCGCCAGCGCGCACGCGCTCCTGGAGCGCACCGCTCCGGTCGCCGGCAGCGTCGTGGATCAATTGCCCGGCGAGATCACGCTCACCTTCAGCGAGCCGGTGCGGATCGTCGCCGACAAGATCCGGGTCACGGCGCCCGACGGTAGCCGCGCCGACCTGGGCAAGCCCGTCGCCCGCGACGCCGAGCTCGTCATCCCGCTCAAGCCCGGCAGCCCCAAGGGCACGTATCTGGTCAGCTACCGGGTCATCTCCGCCGACAGCCATCCGGTGAGCGGCGGCTACAGCTTCTCCTACGGTGAGGTCTCCGCCGTGCCCAGCACCGGCGACGCCGGCGCCGACGTCAAGACCGACGCCCTGGTGAAGAACGCGATGTCCGTCGCGCGCTTCATCGGCTTCGTCGGCCTGGTCCTGCTGGTCGGCCCGGCCCTCGTCCTGTTCGCCCTCTGGCCCCGCCGGCTCTCCGCCCGCGACCCGGGCAGGCTGGCGTTGACGGGTGCCGGTCTGCTCGCGTTCAGCGCGGTGCTGGAGTTGTACCTGCAGATTCCGTACACGTCCGGCACGACGCTGTTCGACGCGTCCTCGACCGCCACCCGTGAGGTGCTCGGCACCCCGTTCGGCGCCGCGCACCTGATCCGGCTCGCCGTCGCGATCGCCGTCGCGGTGCTGCTCCGACCCCTGATCGCCGGCCGCGCCGGCAAGATCGACCAGACGCTGCTGATCATCCTCGGCGTGGTCGGGCTCGCCACCTGGCCGATCTCCGGTCATCCGAGCGCCTCACCGGTGCCGACCCTCACCGTCGTCGCCGACGTCGCGCACCTTGCCTCGATGGCGGTGTGGCTCGGCGGTCTGGTGATGCTGTTCGCGTTCCTGCTCCGCCGCGCCAACACCCGCGAGTTGACGGCCATCGTGCCGGTCTGGTCCGGCTGGGCGCTGCTGGCGATCACGGTGCTGGTCCTCGCCGGCACCGCGCAGGCGCTCGTCGAGATCGGCACCATCGACGCGCTGACCGGCACCACGTATGGCCGGCTTGTCATGGTCAAGGTGGCGCTGCTGGCTGTCGTCCTCGGTGTGGCGGCCTACTCCCGCCGCATCACCAACCGGCGCTTCATGCCCGTGCCGGCAGCGCAGGACGACGAACTGTCGGAGGTGCAGGACGACGAGCCGTCGGAGCTGCTGGACGACGAGCCGTCGGAGCTGCTGGACGAGGCTGCCAAGCCGGCCGGGCCGGCCGAGCCTGCCGACCGGGTCCGGTTGCGGCGTGCGGTGCTGATCGAGGTGCTGATCGCTGTCGTGGTGCTGGGCTTCACGTCGGTGCTCGTGCAGACGAGTCCGGCCCGCAGCGTGCAGGCGGGCGAGAACGCGTCCACGGGTCCGTTCACCACGACGATCACGACGAACCTGGTGAAGCTCGAGGTCGACGTGTCGCCGGGCAGGGTCGGGCCGAACACCGTGCACCTGTATGCGCTCAAGCCGGACGGGTCGGGGCCGCTGTCGGTGGTGGAGTGGAAGGCGACGGCGGCGTTGCCGGCCAAGGGCATCGAGCCGATCGTGCTGCCGACGCTGGGCATCACGCCGGATCACGCGTATGGAACGGTGACGCTGACGCCGGCTGGGACGTGGGAGCTGAAGTTCACGGTCCGCGTCGACGATCTCAACCAGACGACGATCCCGGTGCAGGTTCCGATCCGCTCTTGACCTGCCCTGCCCTGCGCTGCGGTGGCTGCCGCTGGGCGCCGGCGAGATCTCCTCGCGGTGCCCGGAGACCGGGGTGGACGCCGGCGGGTTCGCAGTGGTGACCGGGCGGGGTTTGCGGTGGTGGCCGGGCGGGTTGCGGTGGTGTCTGAGCGGTTGCGTCGGGGGCAGCCTGGCCCGGGTGTGGCATCCGGGGGCGGCCGGCTCGCGGGGTGCTCCTTGATCTCGGCTCAGGGGTGGCCGTTTCGGGGTGCGGGCCGGTTGCGAGATGGTGCGGCCGGGCGCTGCATGGATCTGGGTTGCCGCCGACCGGGGCGATGCTGACGCGCACTTCTCCCGCCATCGCTGCCGGCCCGGACGGGTGCTGGTCGATGTCCAGTTCCGTCGATGCGGCCGCGGTGCGTGGCGTGAGATGTCCCCGGCGGCGAAGCGTGCGCCGGCAACCCATCTTCGGCGCGGAACGGGCACGCTGCGGCGGTGCCTTGCCGGCTTGAGTGGCGGCACGCAAAGGGGTCGTGGGGGAGATGGGGCGGGACAGGTAATTCGGTGCTCGTCGGTGGGTTTGGTGGAAAGAAGGTAATTCGCGGGATTTTTGGCGGTATTGTCGGCTTCGGATCGCTGGGGGGAAGGGGCCGCTGCCATGGTCGTGCGTCTGGTTCGGGCAGGTGTCGGCGCGCTGCTGCTGCTCATCGCGGTGCCGTTGGCGCTTGCCGGTGGCGGACTCTGCGTGGCCATGGAGCATCGCGCCGCCGATGACACCTTTACGGCGCGGCTGGAGCGGTTGCGCTCCGGGGGCCGCGCGGTGGTCGTGCCTGACATCGACGCGTTGCTGCGAGCTGATGCGCCGTTCGCGCGGGGTGGGCAGACGACGCTCAACCTGTCGGCGGTCGGCTCCAGCGGCCCCCTGTTCATCGGACTGGCCCCGGATGCGGTGGTGCAGCGGTACCTCGGCGGGCTCGTCCACGCCAGCGTGTCCCGGGTCAGGCTGGCCCGCGGTCCGCTGCCGGTCGAGCTCACCGAGGTCCAGACCCGCGCCGCCGCGGCGAGTGCCGGTGCCACGACCGGGCAGCAGGGCAGCACCGGTGCCGGGGCGCAGACCGCCGGTCCCGCGCAGGGCGGCGTCCCGGCCGTTGCCGGGCCCGGCACCGAGCCGGGGTCCGGCTCGGGGACCACTGGCACCGGCGACCCGAACGCCACGACCGGTGGCGACCCGGGTGCGGCGACCGGCGACCCGAACGCAACCACCGCCGGCCCGAACACCGCGGCCGGCGACCCGAACGTGAACCCGGCCGACCCGGCCGCCCCAACCGACCCGAACGTCGCGGCCGATCCGAACGCGACGGTCGACCCGAACGCGACCGCCGCCGGTCCGAACGCGACGGGGTCGGCTGCCGGGGCGAACGGCGCCGGCGGTGCGATCGCGGTGCCGCTGGCGGTGCCGGCGGGGCAGGAGTTCTGGCTGGCGAAGAGCATCACGGTCGACGGGGCGGCGCAGCTGACCTGGTCGCCGTCGGCGCTGCGGGGGCGGCACCTGGCGCTCGTGGTCATGAACGCGGACGGCACGGCCGGGATCGACGTGACGGTGACGGCCAGGCTCACGCCGGCGTGGATCGGGCCGACCGCCGGTGGGCTGCTCATGCTGGGCACGGCGCTGTTCCTGCTGGCGTTGCTGGTGCTCGCGTGGCCCCAGCGGCGCGCCGAGGAGCGGCTCGTGCTGCCGACGCTGCCGTCCCAGCCGGCGAAGGGCCGGGGGCGGGCGAGCCTGCGGCGCAACCTGTCGACGCTGTCGGACCCGATCGCGGCGCTGCTCAACCCGGTCGTGCCGAAGAACCGTGACGCGGCGCCCGCGGCGGTCACGATCGAAGTGACGAGCCAGACCGAGGTCGAGGAAGACCGCCAGACCACGACGATCGGCGTCGTGGTGACGGAGGAGAGCCCGGCCGGCGAGCCCACCGCCGTGCCGACAAAGGCAACGGCGGAAGCAACGGCGGAACCAGCGCCGGCCGAAGCGGCTACGGCGGGCATGGACGTACCGGCGCCGCAGGAACCGACCGGTCAGACGAGCGCCGACGCTGCGGCCGTGGACGAGGCCGCCCCGCAGGAAGTGACGGTCGCGGACGAGGGCGCCGCGCTCGCCGAGTCAGAGCTGGACCGGCCCGCCCCGGCGGCCGGGACCGACGACGATGGGCCCGGGCCGGTGGTCCTGCCACCGCTGCCGAAGCTGCCGGCGATCGAGCTGCAGTTCACCTGGGCACCGGTCGCCGTCGACGAGCAGGAAGAGGCGACGGCCTCAAGCTGACGTCGCCCGCCGCCGGCGCAGCAGCAGGACGGCGGTGCCGGCGGCGCCGAGCACGACGACGGCGACCGCCGCCCAGAGCAGCCACGTGGCGCCGGTGCCCGACGTGTCGGAGGTCGGCACGGCGAGGGCGGTGGACGAGACGGCAGGCGGCGGCGCCGGGGACGACGACTGGGGCGCCTCGGGTGTCGGGGTCGCGGTGACCACGACCGGTGCGGTCGGCGAGGGCGCGTCGGACGGTGCCGCGGTCACCGTGAATGCGAACGACCCCGATGTCTTGTGCCCGTCGGCGGACGTCAGCTCCCACGTGACCGTGAACTTGCCGCCCTTCGTGCTCTTCACCGGCTGCAGGACCGTGTTGCCGTGCGGCGAGATCGGGCTGCTGTTGACCACCGTGCCGGCCTCGTCGCGGACCGTGACCGTCGGGACGATGGGAAGTGTGTCGCTGAACGTGAGCCGCACCACTTCCGGCAGCGCCTGGACCGTCGAGCCGGCCGCCGGGTCGCTCTGCTTCAGGGTCGTGTGGGCCGCGGCCGGAGCGGCGCCGAGCAGGGCACCGGCGAGCACACCGACGGTGAGGACCAGCAGGCGTGCACACGTGCGATGGGTCACGAGCGAAGGATAAAGGTAACGAGGAGTCATTGAGTGTGAGAAGTCGGCCAGATGAACACTAGGCTGTGGGACGTGGGTGATCTTTTGGTCTGGATCGACTGTGAGATGACAGGGCTTGATCTGGGTAAGGACGCGCTGATCGAAGTGGCGGCGCTGGTCACGGACCCGGATCTCAACGTCCTGGGCGACGGCGTCGACGTGGTGATCCACGCCGAGGACGCGCTGCTGGACGGCATGCTGGACGTGGTGCGTGACATGCACGCCAAGTCCGGGCTGACCGCCGCGGTGCGGGCGTCGGCGGTGACCGTGGCGGAGGCGGAGGACCTCGTCATGTCCTACATCACCACCCACGTGCCGGATCCGCGCACGGCGCCGCTGTGCGGCAACTCGATCGCCACCGACCGGGGGTTCCTGGCGCGGGACATGCCGCGGCTCGACAACCACCTGCACTACCGGATGATCGACGTCTCCTCGATCAAGGAGCTGTGCCGCCGGTGGTATCCGCGGGTCTACTTCGGCCAGCCGCCGAAGGGCCTTGCTCACCGGGCGCTCGCGGACATCCGGGAGAGCATCCGTGAGCTGGAGTATTACCGCCGGACGCTGTTCGTGCCGCTGCCCGGACCGGACGTGGAGGCGGCGAAGGCGATCGGTGCGGAGCTGAGCCGGGAAACCGACACCCACACGCACTAACCCGGTCGACGAATCCCCGTGCTCATGCCCTATTATTGGCGAGCACGTTCATGGTGGCTGTAGCTCAGTTGGCAGAGCACCGGGTTGTGGTCCCGGGTGTCGTGGGTTCAAATCCCATCAGTCACCCCATGCAGTTGCAACAGTTCAGCCCCGGTCCCTCAGGACCGGGGCTGCTGTGTCGCAGGGGGAATGCTCACTCCGCCGTCTGGCTGTCCGGCTGCCGGCCGGAGGTGGCTTCCTTCAGTGCCGCGGCGAGGGCCTGGTTCTGGGCCTCGGCCGCGGCGAGCTGCTCCTGCAGCCGGACGACCTCGGCGTGGGTCTGCGCCCGCACGGCCTCGATCGCGGCGATGATCGGCTCCGCCTCGAGCAGCGCGCCGCCGCCCTGGATCGCGGCGACGAGGCTGTTGATGGCGGCGGTGGCCGCCAGGTCCCGGGTCTCGTCGGCTGCGGCCGCGGCGATGAGCCGGTCGAGCTTCGCGGTCATCTGGTTCAGCGGGTTGGGGAACCCCTGAGCGGCCTGGTCGTTCCACGGGAACTCGAACTGGATCGGGTCTGTGCCGGCGACGAGTGCGGTCACACCGCGCTCGGAGTTGGCGATGAGCTGAGAGTCGGCCACGCTGTAGTCCCTTCCTTGCAGGCGTCCGATCGGGTCGTATTCGTCGGCCCGGTCGTCGTCGTCGACGTCGGACCGGCCGGAGATGTGGACATGTCCCCGGTCCGACGATGACCTGGTGGTCCGCCGCAGCGGGTTGGCGCTGTCGGTCCACCGTTCCTGGTTGCAGTTGCCTTTTTCGTCGGTCCAGTTGAGGTACTTGATCCACATGGCGCCGGGGTGGCCGGCGTCACGGTCCTTGATCAGCTGCCGCGCGATGTCGGCGTTCTCCTTGCGGTGCGCGCTGGAGTCGGACCGCGGCATGATGTCCAGTGCGCGGGCCTTCCACCGTTTGTTCGGACCGGGCCAGCCGGTCACCGAGAACGGTGTGTGGTCCTCCGGCGTGTTGGCCTGCAGGTGCGCGTCGTTCGGATAGTCGTAGACGGTGAGGCCGTAGCCGCGCAACGTGGCCTGCACCGCCTTGGCCGGGCGGATCAGGGTGTACGGACGGCCCGCGTTGAGCCAGTCGCGATATCCCTGAGATGCCATCTGGTCCCCTCCCTCCATCCGCGTTCGTGCATTCAAACTTATTCGCCGTGATCGTGGCGCGCATCGACACCCGCCGTCATTCGGCCGGATGTCGCCGCGAGTTGTCCGCCCAGTCAACGAAAAAAGGCCCCCGTCAGGGTGACGGGGGCCTTTTCTCCGATCGGGTGTTACAGGGGCAGCATCGCCAGGCGGGCGTGCCACTCGCCGCCGATCTTCTCGGTGTCGGAGCCGACGAGCAGGCCGTACGGCGTCGCCAGCAGCGCCCTGGCGCCGACGCCGCGCGGCTCCCGCTTCGGGTTGAACGCGGTGGCCTTGCCGCTCGCCGGGCTGATCGCGGCGATACCGGGCCGGCTGACCGCACCCTTGCCGGCGGTCTCCTTGCCGAACGGGTTGTCCATCCAGCGCTGGTGGCCACCGACGTAGACGGCGGAGCCGGTGTCGGCGACCGAGTACAGCGAGTCGCCACCGGTCCAGTTGATCCAGACGGGCTTGTGCAGGCCGGTGCCGCGCAGGTCGAAGCGGGCCGCCGTGTCGCACATGAGGTGGTCGCCCCACTTGCGGCCGGTGGAGACGATCGTCGCGTACGTGCCGGTCGGGTCGAAGTCGATGCCGCGCAGGTAGGTCTCGAACCCGGCGCGGCAGGGCTTGGTGTAGACGTCGGTGTACCAGTCGGCCAGGCGCGCCGAGTTGGCCGCGTTGTCGATCATGACGACCTGGGCGCGGTACTGGCCGAACGCCTGCTCGACCGCGCCGACGGCGGCGAGCCGGTTGCCGTCCGGGCTGATCGCCAGGTCCTCGAGCTTGACCCGGGTCAGGTTCGGCGCGGAGAGCTTCGCGTCGAACGTGGTGTCGGCCCAGCCGCTGGTGGCGTTGAGGCGGGCCAGGCCGGCGCGCTTCTGCCCGCCGATGCTGGTGAACGAGCCGGCGGCGTACAGCCACGGGCCGAACGTGACGAGGCTGCGCGTGTCGCCCCAGTTGATCTCGCCGGTGAAGGCCGGCACGCGCTTGCCGTCGGCGAGGCTGAGCTGGGCGAGCCCACGCTGCGCGCCGCCGCCGATCTTCTGGAACGCGCCGCCCGCGTAGACGGTGTTGTTGGGCCCGGCAGCGAGCGTGAGGACCACGTCGTCGGCCTCCGGGGCGAACGGCAGGATCTCGCCGGTCGTCGCCCGGTACGCGAAGATGTTCTTGCGCTTGAGCTTGGCCTTCTTGCCGGCGGGCACGACGGTGGTGAAGTCGCCGCCGACCACGACCACGTCGCCGACGAGCGCGAACGCGCGCACCTCGCCGTCCAGGACGTTCGGGGTGTAGTCGACGGGGTTCGTCGACACGGTCGAGGCGTGGTTCAGCGCGGCGGAAGCGGGCATGGCGACCGCGATCGCGGCCAGTGCGGTTGCGGCGGCAGCGAGCAATCGTCGGCGCATACGTGCGGCTCCTTCGTTAGTACAGGGGGGAAGCGCCCAACATGGGGCGCATACACCGCTAACGAAGGAAAGTTACTTAAGACACGATCTGTCCGATTCCGCCGGCAGGTTCGTCCTCCGGGGCGTTGACCATGAAGTGGGCGGCCCGCTCCAGGTACTCCCACAGCACGGCCTCGGCCTCGGGTTCGAGGGCGATCGCGTCGACGGCCCGGCGCATCTGCCGCAGCCACGCGTCGCGTTCGGCCGGTCCGACCGTGAACGGCGCGTGCCGCATGCGCAGCCGCGGGTGGCCGCGGGTCTCCGAGTAGGTGCTGGGGCCGCCCCAGTACTGGATCAGGAAGAGGCGGAACCGCTCATTGGCCGGCCCGAGGTCCTCCTCCGGATACAGGGGCCGCAGGATCGGGTCGTCGGCAACGCCGGCATAGAACTCGTCGACCAGCTTGCGGAACGTCGGCTCGCCGCCGACGAGCTCGTAGAAGTTCGGGGAGGACGTCACCCGTCAACTATGCCGCGACCGCGGCTGAGGGATCGCGGCGGGAGCGCACCGAGCTCCGCGGTGCGCTCGCTGAGGTCGACCGTGCGTTCCGCCGGGTCGGCGACCGGCACCCGGCGCGGTGCCGGGCCCGGCGACGGCCGGGGGCGGCGGGTGGGCAGCGGCGCGCGGCCGAGGTCGATGGTGACCTCGCCGAACTCCTCGTTGGCGCCGTGGGTGGGGGAGTGCTCGTCGGCGGCGACCTGCACCTTGTTGGCGGCGACCGCGTCGGCGATCGTGGCGTGCGCCGGCCAGGTGACGACGATGACCGCCATGATGACCACGCCGGCGATCGCGAAATACCCGACGACCTGCGGCAGCGGGTGGTTGCTGGCGAGCCAGCCGGTGAAGAGGATCGAGCCGCCCTGCACGAGGTGGACGCCGCTCTGCATCACGCCGAACGCCCGTGCCCGGTACGCCGGCGGCAGCACCTGCACGAACAGCGCATTGGTGGCGGGCAGGGTGCCGGACAGCGCCGCGCCGGAGACCAGGGTCATCGCCACGACGCCGTAGATGTTCAGGTCGAACAGGGCGGGCACCAGCGCCAGGGGCGTGATGAGCGCGAACGGGCGGATGTAGGCGTTGCGCCGCTGCGGCTTGACCAGCCAGGTCATCACGATGCTGCCGGCGACGAAGCCGACGGCGGCGGCGACCATGATCGTGCCGAGGTAGATGGCGCTGGAGCGGCCGGCGAGATCGGCGGACCAGGCCGCGGCGAGCCCCTCCGGGACCACGCCGAAGCAGACCCCGCAGAACACGACGAGGGCGATCGAGCGCATCACCGGGGAGCGGAACACCACGGTGTAGCCCTCGGCGGTCTCCCGCAGCAGGTTGCTGCGCTTGTCGGCGGTGAGGCTCGGGGTGCGCTCCTTGACCCGCACCGCCACCAGCAGCGCGGAGATGCCGAAGCTGGCGGCGTTGAGCAGCAGTGCATACCGGGCGTCGACCGCGGTCAGCGCCGCGCCCACCGCATACCCCGCGATGAGGGCGAACTGGCCGGCCGTGCGCTGCAGGGTCAGCGCGGTGACATACCGCTCGCCCCGCAGCACCCGTGGCAGCAGAGCCGAGCGGGCGCTGTCGAACGGCGGGCTCAGCAGCGCGCTGATGAACAGCAGCCCGATCAGCGCGCCGATCGGCAGGCCGCCGAAGACCGCGAGCGCGGTCATGATGGCCATGCGGATCAGGTCCGACAGAATCATGATCTTGCGGTAGGAGTGGCGTTCGGTGATCGCCGACAGCACCGCGCCGATGCCGAGCCACGGCAGGTAGCTGATCGCGAACGCCGCCGCCGACGCGATCGGTGACCCGGTGCGCATGTAGACCAGGGCGATGACGGCCGCCCGGGCGGCGCTGTCGCCGAACCATGACAGCGCGCTGGCGCTGAACAGCGCCAGGTATTCGCGGTCGGTGAGGACCTCTCGCGCGCTGGCCGGCCGGTCAGCGGACTCGTCGGGATCGGACACCGGCGGAGCCCCCTTTCCCTCGGTCACGACAGCGGCGTCGAACGTTCGCGGGCGCGGCCGAACCGGTGTGCTCCGGCGCCGGGAGGGGTCGAACGGCGCCGGACCGGGACATCGTGCAGCGATGCACCTGAACGAACGGACGATAACCGACTAGCCACCCGATGCGCGACCCTACCCGGTGGGCTGGCCGCAACTGACCGCAAGATCGGACAAAAGAGTCGCGGGGACGTCCCCCGAAGGAACCTCAGGTCGGGCCGCCCTGGCCGGTGTCGGCTCCGGCGTTGGTGTCGGCGGGTGGCCGGATGAACATCCGCGACGCGCTGATCTGTGCGGCGATCCCCGCCTTCTCCAAGGCGTCCGTCAGCCGCCGCCGCAACTCGCGGCCGACCCGCCACTGCGCCTCGGTCGACGTCTTGACCGTCGTGCGCAGGACGGCACCCTCGTTGGTGAGCTGCTCGACGCCCAGCACGGTCGGCGGGTCGATGAAGTCGTTGACGAAGTCGGGGTCCTCGGCGACGGCGGCGGCGGCCTCGCGCAGCACTGCGGCGGCCTGGTCGACCGCGACGAAGCCGACCGGCACGTCGATGTTGACCACGGCCCAGCCCTGGCTCTTGTTGCCGACCCGGACGATCTCGCCGTTGCGCACGTACCAGACCACGCCGGAGGCGTCGCGGATGGTGGTGATCCGCAGGCCGACCGCCTCGACGGTGCCGACGGTCTCGCCGATGTCGATCACGTCGCCGATGCCGTACTGGTCCTCCAGCAGCATGAACAGCCCGGCGATGAAGTCCTTGACCAGGTTCTGCGCGCCGAAGCCGATCGCCAGGCCGGCGATGCCCGCGCTGGCCAGCAGCGGGGCGAGGTCGAGGCCGATCTCACCGAGCACCAGCATGGCGGAGATGCTGAACACGACCGCGGAGGCGATGCTGCGCAGCACCGAGCCGAGCGCCCGGGCCCGCTGGTTGCGCCGCTCCGACGGCTGGGTGAGCGAGTTGGGCAGCCGCCGGCGCAGGGGCCGCAGCAGCGAGCCGCCGGTCTCGTGGTCCGACACCGTGTGCCGGATCAGGCGGTCGATCGCCCGGTGGATGATCGCCCGGATCAGGAACGCCAGGATGATGATCATCACGATCGTCAGCGGTTTGACCAGCACCCAGTAGCTGCTCTCGGCCAGCCAGGGGATCTTCGTCTGCTCGTAGACGAACTCGCAGAACCCGTTGTCGGAGCAGCTCGGGCTGGGTTCGGGCGCCGGCGTAGGCGACAGGGCGAGCACGCTGCTCAACAAGCACTCCTTGACAAACCGGTGCGAACGGGGGGAAGTCCGCACAAACACTCGGGCGAGCCCGCGAAGGTTCACCCGCCGGCCGCAAATAGTACGTGCAATCCGAGGATCTATCAGGGACGATTAGCCCACGGACCGCCGCTTCGGTGGCCCGTTACACAGACCTTCTCCAGGGAGTTTCCTTCACGCTTTAGGGGGACGGCGATGCCTGACATACGACCCGCACGAGTATCGGGTGCGCTGGTTCTGAATGCCACCTACGAGCCGCTGTGTGTCGTGTCTGTCAGACGTGCCACCATCCTGGTCCTCACTTCGAAGGCGGTCTGTGTCGCCGACGGTGAGGGCATCCTGCACAGTGCGATGAACGAGCTTCCGGTCCCATCTGTCGTCCGGCTCACGCGTTACGTCCGCGTTCCGTACCGCACCCACATAGGCCTGTCCCGCCGGGGTATCTTCGCCCGCGACGGCTGGCGGTGCGCCTACTGCCGGGGCCCCGCGGAGACCATCGACCACGTGATGCCACGCAGCCGCGGTGGGCGGCACGCATGGGAGAACGTCGTCGCCGCCTGCGCTCGCTGCAACCACACCAAAGGCGACAAAACGCCAGCCGAACTCGGCTGGCGTTTGCTTGCGACCCCTCATGCGCCGAAGGGCGTCGCGTGGCGGGTCCTCGGCCACCGCACCCCGGACCCGCGCTGGGCGGACTGGCTCGACGTCCCGATGGACAGCCAGCTCGCAGCCTGATCCGCAGCGCCGGGCGGGTGACTCAGGTCACCCGTCCGGGCGCCGCCTCGAACTCGCGGTAGGACCCGCTGGTCACGATGTCGCGCAGCCGCGCCATGCCCTCCCACACGTCCACGAACCGGGTGTACAGCGGCGCCAGCCCGATCCGCAGCCGCTGCGGGGTCCGGAAGTCCGGGATGACCTTGGCCGCCTTCAGCGCCTGGCAGATCTGCCACGCCTGCGGGTGCTGGAACGTCACATGTGACCCTCGCCGCCCGGGGTCGCCGGGCGTGGCCAGCGTGAGCGCATCGCCGAGCCAGGCGTCGCCGAGTTGGATGGTGTACGAGGTGAGCTCCGCACTCTTGGCGAACAAGTTCGCCACGCCGGCCTCGGCCGTGATCGTGGCCCCTTCCAGCACCGCATAGCCGCCCAGGACCGGCGGCGTGCCGACCTGGAAGCGCTCGATCGACTCGACCGGGTCGTATCCGGCGTCCATCGCGAACTGGTCGCGCTGGCCGAACCAGCCCCAGATCGGCTGGCGCAGCCTCGCCTGCAGGTCACGCCGGACGAACAGGAACGCCGGCGCACCGGGCCCTGCGTTGAGGTACTTGTACGTGCACCCGACCGCCAGGTCCGCCCCCGACTCGCGCAGCGGCACCGGCACCGAGCCCGCGGAGTGGCACAGATCCCACAGTGTGAGGGCCCCCACCCGGTGCGCGGCAGTGGTGATCGCCACCATGTCGGCGAGCGCGCCGGACCGGTACGCCACGTGCGACAGGGACACCAGGGCGACGTCGTCGTCGAGCGCGGCCGCGACCCGCGCCGGGTCGATGCCCGCGTCGATGTCGGTCGCCACCACCCGCAGCTCCAGCCCCCTCGCGCGGGCCAGGCCCTCCAGGACGTAACGGTCGGTAGGAAAGTTGTCGTCGTCGGTCACGATGACGCGCCGCCGCGGGCTCGCGTCCAGCGCCGCCGACGCCAGCTTGAACAGGTTGACGCTGGAGGAGTCCGACAGGATCACCTCGCCGCGCGCGACGCCCAGCACCCCCTCGGCGATCACGTCACCGGCGCGTCCGGCCAGGTCGATCCACGTGTCCCAGCCGCGGATGAGCTCGCCGCCCCACTCCCGGTCGATGGCGTCGTGCAGCCGGTCACGCGTGGTGAGCGGCAGCCGGCCGAGCGAGTTGCCGTCGAAGTACACGAGGCGTTCGTCCGGGATGTGGAAACGCGTGCGGAAGTGACCGATCGGGTCCTGTGCGTCACGCGTTTCGGCATACTGGCGGCTGAGGTCCATGGAACTGACGGTACTTCCGCGAAGATCGGCAATACCCCCCGGCAACGCGCTGGTCATCATGGCCCGCTAACGTGAAGCCGGTCTTTTAGTCCCTTCGACGCCTGGGGGCGTTGAGCTTGTCCATCATCGAGACGACGCTGATCTTCGCCGGCATTCCGGCAGCGGTCATCGTGCTCATCGCGGGCGCCGCCTATGCCGGGGGTGCCCGGCGTAGCAAGCGTTACCGGCCCGGCCGGCCCTTCGACTTCACGCCGGTCTGGTTCCTGTCCGTGCCTGAGCAGGTGACCCAGGCGGCGAAAGCCCGCGAGCTCACCGGTGCGCGGCGGGCCGAACTGACCGCCGGCGCGCCGGCCGTGACCGAGTGGTCCGGCGACAGGGCGCAGCCGCACGTCATGGGAGGCGCAAGTGACCGGTGGTAGCGGAGCTGGCCTGGTAGGCCAGCCTGACGTCCTCAACGGGCCGTTCACCACGCGCCAGCTGCTGCGCCTCGACGAGGCGCTGCGCCTGGCCGACTCCTCGACCGGCCTCACCTTCAGCATCTATGTCGGCGCTCTTGAAGAGCCGATGCGCGGTTATGCCGAGCAGCTGCACGGGCAGCTCGCCGACCCGCCGCACTCGGTGCTCATCGCGGTCTCGCCCAACCAGCGGACCCTTGAGATCGTCACCGGCGGCGAAGCCCGCCGCCGGCTCCCCGACCGCGCGGCGAAGCTGGCCGCCCTGTCGATGGCGGCGGCCTTCGGCGGTGGCGACCTCGCCGGCGGCATCGTCGCCGGGCTGTCCCAGCTCGCCGACCACGCCGGCCGCCACTGACCGCACAACCCCGCACGCGTTTGCCGACGGCGCGCCGTCTCCCCGTCGACCGTGCCCTCGGTGACGATCTCACCGTGGTCCATGATCGCGATCCGGTCGCAGAGGGCGTCGGCCTCGTCGAGGTA